>NZ_BAABJJ010000013.1:0-117024 GCF_039543245.1 Algibacter agarivorans | reverse complement strand
TGCTGTAATGTCCCCGTCTTTATTATCGGTAGCCGTAGCTCCTTCTTCAGTGTAAGAATCACCAATATTTAAATTAATGGTTGCGTTCCCAACTAATGCAATAACTGGAGCTGTAGTATCTGGAACAACATTTACAGTTCTATCAACTTGAGTCGCAGCGTTACCAGCAGCATCATTCACGTTATAGGTTACTGTGTAAGTTCCAGTAGTATTAGTATCTACTGCATCACCACCAATAACGATGTTTGCTGTAATGTCCCCGTCTTTATTATCGGTAGCCGTAGCTCCTAGTTCGGTATAAGCATCACCAAGATTGATATCAATATTACCAGGACCAATTAGAGTAATCATAGGAGCTGTAGTGTCAACAGAATTAATTCCTGTAATAACTATCTGGTCTATATAAACCTGGTCGTTATTTCCAGAAGCATCACATTGAATTCTAAATTGAGCATTATTGGATAAGTTAAAAGAATTATCTAAAGTAAATGCGACATTATTGATTGAGTTATTAATTAACGTAGAGCCACTAACCCATGAAGTAAGAATTTCCCAACCTGAACCATCATTATATAATAGTAATAAATCCTCATCATTCTCCATGCTATTAGCATAGAAAAAGAAATTAAATTCAACACTGTCAAAACCAGAAAGATTAAAACTTGGAGATGTCATAGAAGAAGCAACACCAGTATTATCCCTCAATTGAATGGAATAATTACCTTCATAAGAATTTACAGATGCGACTCTTGCGCAATCATTTCCACCATCAGTCCAGCCATCTAGTCCGTTTTCAAAATACCCTTCATATAATTGGACATTTGAGCATGGGGCACAAGACGATCCACCACAATCAACTCCAGTTTCAGTACCATTTTGAATACCATCAACACAGGAAGGCGCAGCTAATGTTGAAATATTTAATATATTACTTGTTTCAGATTGGTTTCCTGCAGCATCTTTTGCAATAACACTAAAATTGTAAGCTGTATTAGCGGTTAGACCTATAACAGGATAAGAAGTTCCACTAACCGAATCAATAATATTTCCATCTTGATAGATATCATAGGCAATAACACCAACATTATCATTAGATGCCGTCCAATTTAAATCAACAGTATTCTCTGTAATGTTAGAGGAAGCAAGGTTTTGTGGGGTGGATGGGGCAGATGTATCTGGACCTGCTGGTTCAATTGTAATAGTATAATCTTCTACTTCGCCATATTGAAAAGATTGACAGGCCGTTGGTATAGCATTGTATTGCATAGAAACCCTCATTCGAGTAGCGTTTTCGATAGCATTACTAGGTATGGTAAATGAACCACTTACATTTGTTGAGTTAATTGGAGATTGTGAAAACACTTGCTCACCTAAATCGTTAAAATCACCATCTGCATTATAATCAATCCATACTGAATAAGCTTCTGTATATACTGTGCCAGGCCAAGTAGGAGTAATAGTAATTGTGTATTGTGAATTTTTGGTTAGTATTGTTGAAATGTTTGTGAAATCTGAATAGAATTGAGCTCCAGATATATTATCTATTGAATTTAACTGAACTCTACTAATATATTCATCATTAACATTACTACTTGTAGAAGTACAATAGTTAACCGCTGTTGTTGTAAAAATAGTAGAGGAAGTATAGGCAGAACTTGATCCAGAACATACACTTCTTACTTGTACTTCATAATTAGTTGATGTATTAAGTAAAGATATATTATAAGGAGATGAAGTTAATCCAGTTACCTCTATCCAATTAAAAGAACCTACTTCTCGATATCTTAAATCAAAAGTTGCTCCTGCACTTGAGTCCCATGAAATAGAAGCAGAATCAGTTGTTATGCTAGAGGCTGATAAGTTGGTTGGAACTGCTGAGGTTATAGGGGTTAAAAGTACATCTGCTAAAGCTTTAGTTTCATAATCTAATATGGTTTGGTTGTTAAGTGTGAAAGATTGATAACAATCTGCTTCAAATAAAATATCATATGTACCAGCTTTTACTGGTCTGTAATAATCTCCTTTAGTGGCGTCAGAATATGTATGTGAACCATACGCATCATGACCAACAAGAGTAACAGTTGTCTCAATTGGAGTATTTGTATTTGCATCTTTAACAATGCCTCTAAAACCATAGGTTCCTTGTGTTAAATAATCTAGCAGGGCATCACGATTATAAAGCCAGTAATTTACTAGTTGGCTTTCAGGTAATATTTTTGTGTCTGATAACTCAATAGTAACTTCTTTACATTGATGGTAAAAATTCATGAAATCTTGACGTCCACCATAAACACGATACCACTCGGCACCATGTGTTACTCCTGGGCTAGGGTAAACGTTACTATCATCATCTGCGGTCATATATGTGTTGTCCCCTAAAGCATCGCTATCATTTTGTGCATGAGTTGCATATTCTACACCTGTGAATTCAAACCAATCGCCATCTGGGTGTGTGTATTGACTAACGTAAGCATTATCAAAAGGATAATTTACTAATTCTGTGCCCCCATGAAAATTAGCAGAAAGAACAAAATGATTGGCATCTGCTAATGCCATAAAAGCCAATGTTTCTATTTGGTAAGCGTTACCGTCATCATGAGGCCCAGCTACATTATCCGGATAGTTTCTGTTTAAATCTAAATTGTTGAAATTACCTCTTCTAGCTCCAGTTACAGATGTGTTTCCTGCACTACCATAATAAGTTCCGTCTGGGTTTGCACTTGGGTTAATCCAAATTTCAGCATTTTCAACCAAGTTTTTAACTCTAGCATGGTCGGCATGTCCAGGATTAGAATACACAGTTAGAATATAATCGATAAGACTTAACATCATTGGGTATCCAGCTATTTCATCTCCATGCATGGATGACGTGAACATGAGTTTAGGTTCTTGTTCGTCAGTGGATACATTATCTGAAATTTTCACAAAGAGTAACTCTTTCCCATCATTTTCGGTTGTAGATCCAATACTGAATTTATCTACCAGAGTAGGGTAGTCATTCTCAAAATCCTGCATTTGTTGCGCGTATTCTGCATAAGTTGGGTAATTGTCAACAGGGAAAGATAGTGTGTTTGCAAGACTTTTAGAAGTTAAATTTTTTGTTGAGGACTTAGATTTATTATCATAGATTAAGTTTGCATCTACTTCATTTTCACTTTCAGGTACTTCAAAGGGAATATTTTTTGATTTAAAAACCCTGAACTGATTTTCATTAGCCCAAGCTTTAACAGTTTTAGTTTTTGGGTCATAATTTACAATAGAGAAATCTCTAGTGTAATGATCAATTTCATTTTTATTATTTACTTTAAAAGTAAATGTAATCTCACCTTTGAGAGATAAATATTTTTCGGCTTTTTGTTCGTTAATACTTTGCGAGGAAACAAGTCCAAAATTGAATACAATAAAAAGTGATAATAAAACTTTTTTCATGAGAGTTGGTTATTATAGGTTAATTAATTTGATGATGAATTTAATATTATATTCTAATACTTTTCATAGATATATGATCTAATTGTCTAATTATAATTTTTTTTACGGTTTTTACGTAATAATATATCGGAAAATTCTTATATAATGGTGTTTATAGTATAGATATTAAGTATAAGCTAAATGAATTGTTAGGATTGGGTTTACTTAATAAAAAGTTAAGATTTTGTATAGAAATATTATTTTATCAATACTTTTTTAGAAATAGTATTAACATCGGTTCTTAATTTAATTATATACGTACCAGCATTTAACGATTTTGTTTTATGCTCTATATAATTTTCATTAGAATTTTTATTACAACGATATACAGATTGACCAAGTATATTATATAATTCTATTGAGTTAATATTTTTACGTGTTGGATTATTAATAATAACACTCTTTTTTTCATTTGAAAAATAGGTTTCTAAGTTATCATTCTCTATTTCATCTGTACTTAAAACAGAATTTGAAAACGTGACTTCAAAACGATTTAGATATTCACCAGCAGATAAAAGCAATTCGTAATTACTTTGTTTTAAGTCATGATAAACATCAAGTGATTTATCATGTAAATAAATATTTTGATTGCTAGAGATATTTTCTAAGTTATCAATTTTAATAGTAGCAAGACCTTGGGTAGAAATTTTTAACCCTAAAGGTAAAACCTGATCGTTATTAAAATTATTTACCGCTTGAATTATTAATTTACCTTCGGTACCTAATATCCAATACATGTCTTCTTTATTCGTTTCATTTAATGCGCCATCATAAGCTAAATCAAATCCATTAGAAGCATTTTGATCAACACCAACAAGTAATTGTCTGTGGTAACCATCAGGGGAATCAAACATTAATCTGATTTTTTTTCTAGTATCAGTTGGTTGTTTAATTGTATACTTATTTCCTTTAGAACTGTTTTTTACAAATATCGAACCTGTATTTGCTCCCATAGTTTCCCCCTCTTTTTTGAAAACTCTTTGGTCATTTTCAAATATAATAGTACCACCATTGACAACTGTAATATCTGGGTCATTATCGTCACCAACTAAATCTGAATCAAAAATTGCAGACACAAAAAAACCTTGTCCAACAGGTATGTATCTTTCAGGTTCTTTGTTTCCTGAAATTCCTGTTGTATTAATTCTAACATCATTACTTATTGCTACAGCGCCGCCCATTAATGTGTAAGTTGCATAGCCACCTTCATATTGACCTAAATTATGAGTATTATCTGAGAAATGATCCCAGAAATATAAAGCGCCATTTATTACATTTAATGTATTTCCAGCATTACCTCCATCAGAAGCTCTTATATTATCTCTAATAAATTCATTAGCATCAATAGCTGATGGATAAGGGTTGCCAATTAAATAGTCATTACCAGCTGCAATTGCTAAGGTAATATCACCATTATTGGGTTGTCCTAAAAATTCATAGTTTTGATCTGGAGTTGCTGTGCCAGGCCCTTTCATAGTAAATCCTTGACCAGGTAATAAAGATCCTGTGCTTCTTACATGTTGCCATAAAGAATAATCGTCACTAATTCTATTTGCATATTTCCAAACCCAGTAATCGGCAACAGCAACAGGTGATGCCGTGCCATTATATCCAGAGGTAAGGAAGTTTGTACCATTAAATATATTTGGCAATGTAAAACTGGCATTACTAGTAGGAGCAACAGGTGATGACCAATAATTATATATATATGTATTTGAAGTACCCTGTTGGTCTCTTTCTAGAGTACCCGAACTAGAAGTGTCAAAATCACTCCTTTCTGTTTGTATGAGTTGTGACTCACCTTCTAAATCTATGGTGCCGTCAAGTTTCAAATAATGTGTAACTGTTAATCCAATACCTGTATTTGATGCGGTGTCTCCATTGACTTGTAAATCTCCGCTATTTATTATTAAACCTTGAACGGAGCAATCTCTTGATCTTGCGTCTGTAGGATTGTCTCCTAGGTATATGTTATCATTTATTTCAACAATATTCCAATCAATGGGGGTTGTATTGTCAACAATTGATAATGCGTTAGGTAACGGTTGTACGCTACTGTTTAACCATGTAGCATCAGCATCCCAAGAACCACTTGCTTGTGTTTGGTAAGGTAGTGGTGCTGTTTGTCTATCAACAGTATCTAAATTTCTTAGTGCCCCTTGGTTGCTATTTCCTGACATATCATTTGTGTTTGTATATGTATATACAGACATTGGATAATACCCTGCTAAATTAGACCAAGGAATAGTTATAGTTTCATTTTTTGTTATAGTATCTGGTAATACATCTCCATCTACATTTGAACTTATACTTTCCAACTCTTGGTTCATAATGTACCTTAATTGACTTACGGAAAGTGCTATATCCCAAACTCTAACTTCGTCAATATTTCCAGCAAAATGAGCTGTTGGTGCATTTTTTCCTGCTGCTGCAATAAAAAACGATTGTGTTGTTGCTACTGGTACAGGAAGAGAAGACGCCGTTGTATCTGGCACACCATCAATATATAAAGTGGCATTACCGCTATCATATATTATGGCTACTTGATGCCATTCATTTTCTGGTATAGCTACAGAAGATGTTATGGTTGCGGCTCCACCGTTTAAAACAAACTCAAAGTTTCCAGAGGCGTTAATTTTAAAATCATAACCTTCTGTATAGGTAGCGTCTCTTTTTGAAACTATAGAGGCATTTACAGTACCTGTATTTCTTTTTATCCATGCAGATATTGTGAAATTAGATGTGTTTAAATCTAATGCATCTTCCATATCTACATAATCAACTATACCGTCAAACTCTACAGAGCGTTCAACAATAACTTGTGGTGCATATCCAAATGTAATGTATTTTGTACCATCAAAATCATAGTCTGCATCAAGGTTTCCGCTACCATCTGGTGTCATCACTCTATAATCTGCTGTTGGGTCAAAAACACCTGTATCAGATATAAACATTAAAAAGCTTCCTGGGGGTGTAATGTTTCTTATGGCATTTTGTGGAATCCTTACTTTACAAGAAGGAATATCTCCACCGTTTTCAACAACTTTCCATATACGTTGCATAGCAGTAAACGATACATTAGTAGTAAGTGCAGGTGTAATGCCAGCGCTCATGTTAACACTTACAGTTGTAGCTGCTAAGTCTAAATCAATACCACTGTTACCCCAGGTTAGGTATTGCCTATCACTAAGTGCTGTTGGGTTTGTACTTATGTTTTGATTGTTTGTATCATAAATATCTGATAGTCCAATAGAAATAATACCTTCTGTAAGACCTGTGCCATCGGTGGCATTGTTAATACTACTTGATTGTTTTTGGTTTAATTCAGAAATATCATCACGACCAATACCTGCGATATCATAATTATAGCCTGAATTTGCAGATTGATCCCAAATAACATTCCCACCACCATCAACATAATCTTGAGATGTACCATTGACTCCAAGAGTAATACCATATTTTATGGCCAAATAAGATTGTATTCTATTACGATCTTGAGTTAAATCTGCATCACTTTTACGAGATGAATAGGTGATTATTTCTGCTATTCTTGCATCTGTTGTTGCTTCCCAACCTTCACTTCGTCCAATCCAATATCTTGTATTATTTACATTAGCAAAATCAGGCACATCATTTTGTGTTGTTTCAATGTCTGTTGCATTGTAATATAATTCTTGTTGTGTAGCTCCACTATTATTTCGTGCATTAATAATCCCAGCATTACTATATGTGTTACCCGTTCCTGTTTCTGCCACACCATAGCCTAAACCACTAGCAGTTGTACCGTGTGCATAAGAAATAATTTCACCTGTAAAACGTACTGAATAAGCACCTAAACCAATACCTGTAGCGTCCGTTTCATCTGTAGCAATATCTTCATCACCACAAAATACATCCATACTACCAAAGGAATTATTAACAGTAACATTTGGTAGTAAAACAACAAATACATCTTGTGAATAATATCCACCGGTACCCTGTAAAAACTCTGTTGTTGTATCATCAAAAGAGAAATCACTATCTAAACTAAATGCCGAAGAATTATTATTAAAATCTACTACCGGGTTAAAATTGATATTATAAGCGGGGTCGTCTCTATAAGTTGGTTCTACACCTACAACTGGAGCAGTGGCATCATTACCATTACTAGTTTGATCTTGCCATGTACTTACTGATTGACCAGTTGTATAACTTAATCCTGCATTACCTTTAAGCCATAACTCTAATCCACTATCTACACCACCTGGAGCTTGAACAAGTACACCTGTTCCGCGAATATTAAAAGTATATGGGTTTTCAGCACCAGTTGGGTCATCATTTGCAATAGTGACCGTTGCGTTTTTTACACCAATAGATGTCGGGTCAAAAGTTATAATAAAAGTTGTGTTGCTATTTGCTGCAATTGGAGTTAAAGGCACTGTAGTTACTGTAAAATCTGCGGCATCTGCACCTCCTATTTGTACTAGTGGTGCGCCTGTTAAATTTAAGCTAGTTAGAGTTCCTAAATTATTAATAGTAAAAGTATTTGCATTTGTACTACCAGTTATAATAACATTTCCAAAATCCGTATCATTTGTAGTCGATGGAATATTAGTTAGGGGTAAATCATGCGGAATGCTATTGCTATTAGCAGTAATATCTATTTCTTGTACTGTGGTTGTTCCAGTACCTTGTATATTAAATGTGTAAGGGCCTTCATCAGAATCATCATTTGCAATAGATACCTGAGCAGTTCGTAATCCTGTTACCGTAGGATTAAAAGTTATTGTAAAAGTTGTACTCCCAGCAGCAGCTATTGGAGTTGTAGGGATATCACTTGGCAATACTGATAGTGTAAAATCGCTAGTATCACCAGTAATTACAACATATGGGCTACCTCCTGTTAATGTTAGAGAAACCGCTCCTGTATTTTGAATAGTAAATATATTAGAGTTTGAACCTGATACTATATCTTCATTGCCAAAGTCAGTATCATTAGTTGTAGTTGGTGTATTTGAGAATGTAGGGTCGTTTACTATATTATTTGAAGCACCCACAATATTTATTTCTGGTTGTAATGTCCAGCTAATTACGACTAAACCGTTAGCGCCACTTCCACCATTTGTGTTAGTATTACTTGTTGTAGAACCACCAGAACCACCACCACCATAAATACTTCCATTATTACCATTGGTAATGCCACTTACACCGTCTGCGCCATTGCCACCATTTGTAGTGGTTCCAGCTCCACCGGTTTGCCCAGTTGCATTTACACCAGCTCCATTACTTCCAGCACCACCACCTCCACCTCCAGAGAATGTACCACCACCATCGGCACCATTACCACCTGAGTATGTAATTGTTCCTGTAGAAGCACCTGCTGAACCTCCTGTAGCTCCAGTTGTAGAGTTGCCTCCAGCTCCATTACCACCAGCAGCAACAACTGTTAAGCCGTCAAAAGATGATGAACCACCAACGGTGTTTTCAGGGCCACCATTTCCGATTGTAACAGCATAAGAATTTCCAGGTATAACAGTAACTACACTACTGGCATAAGCGCCTCCACCGCCACCGCCGCCACGTCGTCCTCCACCATTCTGTGTAGCATCACTACCACCACCACCTGCACCCCAGGCTTCTACTGTAATTGATGTTACTCCAACAGGAACAATAAAAGAACCATCTGTAGTAAATGTTTGGGATTGGGACATACCATCTGTTGATAATAACATACCAACTAGAAGTATACTAGACCTTAATAAAAAAGTAATTCTTTTCATGAGAGATTAAATTTAGCTTGGGACTAATTAATTTAGGGAACAAATATAAGTTTATACTCCATGAAACGCAAATAAAATCGATGAAATGCAATTTGTGTTTTTAGTGTTCTGATTTTCAGTAAATTAAAAAAGGTGAGTTTTCTCTAAAAACCCACCTTTTTTAAATGTTGTATAAAAATCTCACTATTTTTTAACTAATTGCCTCATAGTGTTTTGACCACTTTTATTATTAGTTATTTTAAGAAAATAAAGACCTTGTTGTAACTTGTTTAAGTTTGAAATATTTATAATTTTATTATTACTTGATTGTATTTCGTTAAAAATAGTTCTTCCGTTAATGTCGAATAATAGAACATCTAAATCAATAGTGTTACTATAGTCTGTTAATTTAATAGAGATATTATCGTTAAACGGATTTGGATAAACCGTAGTTTCTCTTAATTCATTGTCTTCAACTTCAAGCGTGTTATTGGTTACACTAACTTGAACTGTAATCATATCATTACCACATTCTGCATTAGTACTGGTTAATACAACATCAAAAGTATTTGTTTCAAGGAAGGTGTAAGTTGGACTTGCACTAGTTGATGTGCCAATAAAATCTCCAAAATCCCATGAGTATGACGTGGCATCTGTTGAAGTATTTGTAAAAGTAACTTCACCATTGTTTAACGGATTTGCAACAAATGTAAAGTTTGCCGTTGGAGAAGGGTCAACAGTTACCACAACTTCTTTACGTGCACTTTTAATGCTTCCAATTTTCCAGTCATGGAAATAATGATATCTATTCGTTCCCTCGCTACTGTTTTTTATACTAATACTGCCATTTGTATAGGGGTAAGAAATTCCTGATGTGTTTCTGTATAGTCCGCCAGTACTAAAATCTTTACCTACTAAGCGTAAATTATTTGCTACTGGAATTATAAAATTGAGGTCAATAACTTGTATCCCAGAATTTACGTGTATAACAGTAGCGTCTAAAACATTTCCAGAACTATCTTGTAATTGCACTTCAACATCGCCTGAAGAGTTCGCGTTAATAGTTACTTGTTCTAAGGTAACGGATTCTGTGCAATCAAAAATTAAATATCTTCCAGAAGAAGTATGGTTGCGACCACCTGAATTATTACTTGTATTACCAACATTTGATTTTGAAATTACATCTTCAACAAAATAGCTAGTTGTACTTGTTAAATTTGGTGTGGTATAGCTTGCTCCTGTATATATAGAAGTCGTTGCATTTTCAGCATCATACCACTTTAAAGTTCCTGTTCCAGAAGCATTTAGTGTCGTAGTTCCAGAATCGCATAATTGATCGTCTGAAGCTGTTGGTTTAGCAGTTGTAGCTACTAAGGTTACATTCTGGATGGTTTTAGTATCATCAACAGCTGTTACACTAATATCTTGAGAAAGATACCCAGGCGCAGAATATGTTACGGTATAAGTTCCACCTTTTATTAATTTATAATAGTCACCATGATCTGGGTTAGAAAATACATGGGAATTTAGTTTATCATGCCCAGAAATGGCTATTTGTGCAACAACTGGGTTTCCAGACTCATCGGTTACAATACCTTGAAAACCATTATTTACTTGTTTTATGTAATCAAGAAATGCTTGTTTGTTAAAAGTCCATAGCGAAGGTAACTCAGCTGGGTCTATAAATTTTTCAAAAGCCAATTCTACTGTTACTTCTTTTGAGTGTTGGTAATAGTTTGAATAATCTTGACGACCACCATAAACTTGATACCAAATAACACCTTGAGTAACTCCTGGGCTAGAAGGGTTTTCTGGGTCATCATATTCAACAGTCATATAATTTGGATGATTTGAAACACCACCCGCACTTCTGCCACTAACGCCAGAATAATAGTTAACTGGACTATCATTTTGTGCATTTACTGCATATTCATTAGAAATGTATTCATAAAAATCATGATCAGCATGTTTTGTAAACGTATTATCATAAGGGTAATTAACAACCTCAGTACCATCATGGAAATTAGCAGAAAGCACAAAATCTCTAGAATCTGCAAGTGCCATAAAAGCTAGGGTTTCGTTTTCGTATGTCCCATCGTAATGTATACCGGCCACATTATCAGGATAGTTTCTGTTTAAATCTTGACCGTTTGAATTTGCTCTTACTGGACTTGTAATCGTGTTGTTGCCTGTGCTACCATAGGTTCCATCTGGGTTTGCCAACGGATTTATGAATATTTCAGTTGAATCAACAATATTTTTTACCTCAGAATCACTTCCATAATTTGAAAGTAAATAATCAATTAAATGAATCATAAGTGGATAACCGGTAATCTCATTACCGTGCATTGATGAGGTGTATAAAAATTCTGGTTCCGCTTCTTCAGTAGCTACATTGTCAGAAATTTTTAGAACTAATAAAGCTCTTCCGTTTGCGGTTGTACCAATAGTTTGTAATGAACATAATGTTGGATAATCAGTTACAAAACTATTCATTTTTGCTATATACTGAGAGTAGGTTGGGTAGGCATCCCAAGTCGTATCCCAAGCGGCCATCATTTTTGAATTTTTAGATTTTGCTAAAATGGCTTCTTTAGATGTGCCACTTTTATGGGCATCAAAAAGCAATTCATTGTCACCCTTATTAACTTGGTATGGTAAGCCGTATTCTAAAAACTTTGCAAATGTTTTTTTGTTTGCATAGGCTTCGGCGGTTAAGTCGTTTTTGTCAACATGACCATGACCTAATGATAGAAACCTTGAAATTTCTTTAAATTGTTCAGGACTATTAGCCTGAAAAGTGAAGCATACTTCACCTTTAGTATTTAAGTAATTTTCTGCTTTTTGTTTGTTAGTGTTGTTTTGAGCAGTAAGAGAGAATACAGCACACATTACTATAAGCAAATTGAGAGTAATTTTTTTCATCAGATTTGAGAGTTTAATAACATTTTATGAAGCAAATATAGAATAATAATTTAAAAAAACTCCATGAAACGCAAAAAAAACCGATGAAATGCATTTTGTTTTAATGCTTATATTTTTAATTGATTGATATTAAGTGTTTTAAAAACATGTTTGTATATACCTTTATTTTATAAATACATTTTTAAGGGTACTAATTATTAGTCATCATGCTTTTTTAACCAATGAACCTTTGACTAACATTGCAGATATAACAATTTATAATTTAGATTGTTGGATTGATAATAAGACATGAGAAAACGAACTTTAATTTAACCTATCTGTAACAAAATAACAGACTGAATGCATTTATTTTTCAATTAAAAACATTCAGTCTGTACTGTTGGCCACTACAAACTTTCAGTTGACATGAATTAAGTTGTCATCTCATCTTTAGTTCTTTTATCAACAATCTTTTCAATCAAGTCTGGCACTTTCTCAAAAGCAGCTGCTAAACCATGTATTTTTCCAGCTTCAATAAAAGAGATTTCTTCTTCTTTTGTTACTAGAAAACCTACAGGTTCTATGCCGACACCAGCTCCTCCACCAGCTCCTTGACCTTTTCTGGCATTCTTTTTGGTCTCAACGCCTTCACCTGCACCGGAACCAAATCCCATACCCACTTTAATTACTGGAACACATTTAAATTTTCCTAATTCAAATTGTTCGCCTACAACAGTATCTGTTTTGGCTTCTGTTTTAATAAAGTCAGTAATCTTACTTAATAATTCTTCAAAATGTAAATCCATAATGCAATAATTTAAAGGTTAATAAATGATTTAATAATATTGATTGGTCTATTTTTAATAATTATAACCAATTGATTTTTTCCTTGAAAATTTATATGAAATTTTCCTATGTTATAATTCAGCAATACAAATAATGGATACAATTTGGCATTCAATATGTAATTTCCAGTATCCATATTTATATAAAACTGTTTTATTTTAAATGTTTTTAATAGTTTATAAATTCTAATAAAAGACATGTGTCTTTTAGGTTTGGTTACATGTTTTTTCTTAGCCTTCTTTGGTTTGTTTGCACGCCTTTTTTTTAAAGGATAGATATAATATTTCATAAACAAAATATTTAATCGTATTCTAAAAACCTCCTCATCATGTCTTTCTAAATTCGCTTTCATTAAGCCTTGCAATTGTATATAATATTGGTTGGACGTTGTATCAATACATATACTAATAGGTACTAGTAGCAAGGAAACTAAAAGTATTAGAAACAGTGTTATGACTATAAAAAGAGTCATGATTAAATTTTGATTTAAAGTATTGAACAACAGGCATATAAAGCAATGATATTGATCAGCTTTGTTAATAAGTCTGATTTATATCATTGTTGCTTTTTGTGAAAAAGAATAATTTTGCTTAACATAAAACTATTACGGAACCACCTTTACTATGTAATCATTAAGATATTATCAGTGTGTTGTATTCAGCGATATTGTTGAAAATCAATAGTTATATTAATGTAATTGTTATTTAAAAATCACTCGATAAAAAATAAATTATTTCTAAATATTAATCAAGATGAAAGTACTTGTCTTTAGTGCCAAAAAATTTGAAATACCTTATTTAGAAAGCGCAAATAAGAGAAAACATAAACTAACTTTTATTGATGATGCACTATCGTCTGAAACAGCAATGAAAGCTATTGGTTTTGATGGGATTTCTATATTTTCGGCTGATGATGCTTCAGATTTGGTTATAGAAAAACTAAAAGATTTTAAAATTAAGTTTATCTCATTACGTTCTGTTGGTTACGATAATGTTAACATAAATACAGCTTCAAGGTTAAACATAAAAGTGGCCCATGTACCATCATACTCTCCATATGCCATAGCAGAACATGCTGTAGCCTTATTGTTAGCATTAAACCGAAGGCTAATTGAATCTAGCCAACGTGTAAAAAGAAGAAATTTTGATTTAAGCAACCTAACAGGTGTCGATTTAAATAATAAAACCATAGGGATTATAGGTACGGGTAGGATAGGTTCTGTTATGGCTAAAATAATGCATGGTTTTGGTTGTAAATTAATGGGACATGATATTGAAGTAAATAATGAATTGGTAGAAAAGTATAATATGCAATACATGTCTTTGGAAGATTTATGTAAAGGATCAGATATTATTTCATTGCACGTGCCTTTAAATACGAAGACGCATCACTTAATAGATAAATATTTAATTGAAAAAATGAAAGAAGGCGTAATCATTATTAACACCGCTAGAGGTGCTGTTTTGAATACGGAACATGTTATTAATGGGCTTAAAGATAATATAATCGGAGCTTTAGGAATAGATGTATATGAAAATGAAAAAAGACTGTTTTTTAAAGATCGCTCTTATGATTACCCTAATGATGATATTATCATTAAATTAAATGCTATTCCTAATGTTTTAATCACAGGTCATCATGCATTCTTAACAGATGAAGCACTTACCAACATAGCAGAGACAACCATTTATAATATAGACTGTTGGAATGAGGGCAAGAAAACGGAAAATGAATTAACAAATTCTTAAATATCAGTAATTGTATTATCTGTTGTAGCCATAAATATCTTTTAACGTTACTTTTTTGCCCTTTTCGTCAATTACATTTAAATCGTATCTTATATTGATTTTCGTACCAATAGGTGCATAATAATAAATAACCCATGCATCCGCTTCTTTAGTGCCAATACAACCATTTGAATAGGCCTTGTTTAAGGTTATTGGATTAGTTGTAGGATGAATGAGTTGTCCATTTCTTACGCCATTTATTTCGGTTACTATAAAAGGGATTTGTGGCAATTTAGTAACTTTTTTATCATCACGATTGGTTGCAAAATATTGACGCCCGTTTGCTGGGTTGTAATAACTTGGGTTACGAACGTGATTTACAATGAAACCATGGCCTGTTTCAGTTTTTAAATCTATAACTCTACCTGCCATTTTAAGATATTTTTTCTCATGCCTTCCAACCCGTATTGGAAACTCAAAAAGGTTAGTGGAATCTTTAATAATACGTAGTTTGAATTCGGGAATATTTATATCTATAAATGTGTTTCTAAATGAATTTAGAAGTTTTGTGGCCGTTATGGAATCAGGAATTGTTATAACAGCGCCTTTCGGCAAAACAATCATTTTTTTTTGATTATATACAAATGAATCTCGCGCTTTCATTCTATAATAATCCGTATTTTGAAGTGTGTCTATAATCCAAGAATTAGCCCTAACCAAAAGGTGTTCGCTTAATTTATATGGTGTTATGGAATCATATTTATGAACAATGGAATCCAAAAAATCAAAATACTTACCAATCGTAATTGGAGTATCAACTACAATGTTTTTTGAACTAGGAATTGAAGCCGTTTCATCTGAAACATTATAAAACGCAATAAGGTTATCATCTTCTTTAGGGCAGCAAAACTTTAATGTAACTAACAAGATGATTACCAAGGAAAGGGGAAAACTTATTTTTGGTAACATCCTGTTAGTTTTTAAATTAATTTTTTAATATCTTACTTAGAATAGTGTTTTTATCTAATTTTTTAGTGCAGAAAAACCAATCTTCACATGTTAATCCATCTTTGCTAGTCATACGTTCTTCTGCTACGTTGCATGATCCTGCTGGCGAAATAATGACATCGTCTCCAGGGTTCCAATCCGCAGGTGTTGCAACCGCAAATTTATCAGATGTTTGCATAGCAATTAAGGCTCTATATAATTCATCAAAATTTCTGCCTAAACTTAAAGGGTAGTATATTAAAGCTCTAACTATGCCTTTTGGGTCAATAAAGAAAACGGCTCTAACGGCTTGAGTTTCGCTTTCGCCTGGTTGGATCATCCCATATTTTTTAGCAACATTCATGGTAATATCTTCAATTAAAGGGAATTTTACTTCTATGTTTTTCATCCCTTTAAACTCAATTTTTTCTTTAATGGTTCTTAACCAAGCAATATGGCTATATAATCCATCAATAGAAAGTCCTATCAACTCACAATTGGCTTTAGCAAATTTGCTTTCCAGATGTGCAAAGGTCATAAATTCAGAAGTACATACTGGTGTGAAATCTGCTGGGTGGCTAAATAAAATGACCCATTTACCTTTGTAATCTTCAGGGAAATTAACTTCACCTTGAGTTGTTGTCGCTTTAAATTTAGGTGCTCTGTCTCCAATTCTAGGCAAAGACACCATGGTTTCTTGTTCCTGTATTGTTTCCATTTTTTTATTTTTTAATTCTCCCTATTTTGCAACTCACGTATGATTTTGTTTTTTCACCCAAATCATTTTTTTTATCAAATGGTGAATAGCCAATATTTGATAATATTTGTTTTACCTCTTCAACATCTGCTTTGTTTTCATGTTCAAATGTAATTGTGGCATATTGAAATTTAATTGATATGTTGGAATTGCTTTTTAGCGCAGAAAGCCTATTTATTAAAGTGGTTTCACAGGTGCCACATTTTAAATTTTGTAAGTATAAAGTGGTTTTCATTAGGACTCATTATTTATAGAAATAAAGATACATTTATGAGAAAAATACAGAAATGATAACCATCAGTCTTGGTAGAATATTATTGAAAATTTTAAAAGAGAGAGATTACGAATTAGTGTCTGTTTACGATTAGGTACTAAATATAACGCCATGTATCACTTGGAATTATCTAAGAAAAATTTAATAATATCGGCAGTAGAGACAATGCCTGCTATTTTATTGTTTTCAAGAATAGGAACGGCATGATAATATCCCTTAGCTAAAACTTTAGCAACATCCTCAATAGTTGCGCTAGTCGTTAAATAAAAAGGCTTTTGAGTCATTATATCTTTAACTTTTAGCTCTTTATAGATTTTATTATCATCACTAATTCCAGCGCCGGCAATATTATACATAAAGTCTATTAAACTTACCATGCCTACTAATACGTCATTTTTAGTAACAGGAATGTGATGGTGCCATTTCTTTTTCTCATAAATATGCTTAACATCCAAAAGATGTTGTTCTGGAGAAATACAAACCACGTTTTTAGTCATTATTGTTGTTATCGAATTGGATTTCATGAGCTTAAAATTAATGTTTTAGTCTACTTTAAATTTAAACCATTACCTGAGAAACCAAAATGATGAATATCATGTTAAATGATATAATTTGTCAATATATTTAGTATGAAGTTAAATACCATCTATTATGAAAACAAAAACAATTTTAGAACTACTCACATTAAGTTCTAGTATTTATTATTTAGCAAAAGACACTAAGTTTCTAGATAAAATAAGTGAGTTTTCAGAAAAAGGAAAAGATAATCTCAATAAAATTGTGACCGAATCTCAATTAGACGATAATGGGAATGAATTGGAATTTGCAGATAAAATAATTTTAAAAACCCATGAATTAAAAGAAGAGCTAAATGAAAAAATTGAAGAACTAATTGTCAAGTTTTACAAAAAAATAAATGTGGCACACTTAGATGAAATTAAGGCTTTAAATGAAAAACTTGAAAAACTAGATGCCACTATAGCGCTATTAGAAGCCCGGTTAAATAAATTAGAAGCTTAAAAAGAAATGGGAATTTTAAATGGGATTGGGAAGAATTTTAGATCTATCTCTAGGTACAACCAAATACTTAAAGTTTTAATAAAATATGGATTTGAAAATTTGGTAGAATACTTAGAGGAGGGCAATCAATATAGTTTTATGCGAAAATTAGTTCCTAAAGCTTGGAGACAACATGCTATGGCATATAGCAAATGGGCAAAAATGAGACTGGTATGTGAAGAGTTAGGACCTACGTTTGTGAAATTCGGGCAAATTTTAAGTAATAGACCGGATTTAGTGCCTTTAGAATTAACTTTTGAGTTGGCAAAACTTCATGACAATGTACCGCCAATGTTAGAAGGCGTTGCTAAACACGTTGTAGAAACAGAGTTAAAAGATAAAGTAGAAAACCTATTTGCTTGGTTTGAACCAACACCGTTTGCATCAGCATCCATAGCGCAAGTGCATAATGTAACTTTACACTCTGGTAAGCGTGTTGCTTTAAAAGTCCAACGAGCTGGGATTGATAAAGTTATTTTAGAAGACATTAAGGCCATGTATAAAATTGCAGAGGTTTTAGAAAGAAGAATTCCTTCTTTAAAAAGCTTTGATCCAACTGGGATTGTTGAAAACTTTGAAGATTCCATACTAAAAGAAATTGATTTTATTAATGAATCTATTAATATTCAAAGGTTTTATAATAATCTTGAAAATGATAACTCATTAGATCAATTTGCTGAGGCACCTAAAGTATATTCTGCTTTTACAACTTCAAAAGTTTTAGCTATGGAGTTTATTTCTGGAATTAAAATCAATCAACTTGATAAGTTAAGAGCTAAAAATTTTGATACTAAAGTTATTGCTAGAAGACTTACTATAAGCTATTTTAAACAAATTTTTGAATATGGTTTCTTTCACGCCGATCCGCATCCAGGAAATTTATTGGTACTCCCGAATAGCCATATTTGTTATTTGGACTTTGGCATGATGGGAAGTATGCTCCCTAGAGATGTTTCCATTTTTAGTAAATTATTCGTAGCTATTACGAACAAGGATGTGAAAAATGTAATTAAAATGCTACAACAACTATCTAATAATGCACCTATTAGAAACATGAGGGATTTGGAGTTTGATATTAATGAATTTGTAGAAAAATATTATGTGAGAGATATTCATGAAAATGAAATGAGTACGGTTTTATTGGAACTAAAAGATATTATCATTGACCATGGCTTAAAAGTTCCTACTTATTTCTTCCTTTTTGCCAGGTCTTTAGTTACCGTTGAAGGTGTTATTAATAATTTGGATCCTACCTTAGAACAATTTGAAATTGCAAAACCATATTTAAGAACAACTGTAACTAAAAAATATAACCCTTTTAAAATGGGAAAAAAAGTTGCAAATTCTATTGTGGAGTTTACGGATTATATGGAAGAATTTCCATCAGATTTAAAGAATGCGATACGTAGAATAAATACTGGTCAAGTTAAAGTAGACTTAACCCATAAGGGTATAGATCCTATGGTGCGCACATTACAAAGAATAACAAAACAGATCATTATAGCCTTTATTATGGTGGCCTTAATTATTGGAGCGTCATTGTTTATAGTTTTTGAAATACAGCCACTATGGAAAGGCATTTCGGTATTAGGTATATTCAGTTTTATTTTTGCTGTAATTTTGGGGTTTCGTGTTAGAATGAATATTAAAAAAGGGGAATATTAATTTCCCTAAGTAACATGATAAGTTTTAAATGAAAAAAGCACAATTTACATTGTGCTTTTTTCATTATTAAATAGGTTAAGTTTGGGAAAATGCTTTTTTAAAATGATCAAAAGCTTCAGAGATTTCATTTTGAAAATGCTCTAGTTTTGTTTCTTCTTTTTTCTTTCCATATTTACCTTTAAACTTATCAATAAAGGAATTGAAATCTTTTTTTCCTTTTTCAAAAGTGTCTTTAGCTTCTCTTTTATCTTTATTAAACTTTTGCTCTAATATCTCTAACTGAATTTTAAACTGTTCTATTTCAATTAGTGTTAAAGCATACATTCTATTTAAAGTTTCATTGGTTTTTATTTTTACTTCAATATCATGAAGTATTAAAAGTATTTGCTTTTTTTGTTTTTTAAATATCTCTTTAGTTTCAGCTTTTCCTAAAGCCAATTGTACGCGTAGTTCATCAAACTTGGTGTTAAGTTCTTCTATTTTTTCTTTAATCCCTTTTATTTTAAACTCGCTATCATGTATGAATACGTTAAATTTCTTTTTAACCTCTTCATACTTATCTTGAGCTTCTGCTTTTCCTAAGGCAGCTTTTACTTGAAATTCCTCTAGCTCTACTGCAGATTTTCTAAGCGCTTCTATAACTTTATCAACAAATTGAATGTCTTGTGTCTTTTTCATGATTATTAGATTTTTATTGCTATTAAATATCAAAATAAGTCCTAAATTAGGCAATGATTATTATCAGTTTTGAATTGGTTTAGGTAAATGCTTTAGCTTAAGTAATACCTCTGGTGTTAGTGCTTTTTTTGCGGCATTGTAACCTATTTTAAAGATATCCTCAATGTGATTTGTGTCAAAAGTACCATATTTGCTTAATTCTTTAGGCGAAATAACTAAATCGCATGTATCGAATTTTTTATAATCTACCTTAGCCGATTTTAGTTTAAATGCACGCTCCACAACGTTATACGAATGTTTTAAATCCTTTATGGTTATTGCATTAAAGCCATTAACATAACTTCCTATAATAATATCGCTTTTAGATTTTAAAGCATTAACAGGAAAATTGTTAAGTGCTCCACCATCAACATAATAGGAGTCTTTAATTTTTACTGGTGCAAAAATCCCTGGAATTGCTGCAGAAGCCAAAATGGGTTTTATAAGTTCACCTTCGGTAAATACGGTAAGGTGTCCTTCCAAAATATCTGTGGCAGTAATGGTTAGCGACTTTTTAAGTACATTAAAATTATCCTCTTTTATATAAGTGTTAAATTTTGGGTAAAACTTTTCTGTATCGATAATACCTGGTTTTCCAAGTGCGTATTTTTTTAAATCCAATATTTGAATACTTTTAAAGAATGCCAACATAGCTTCCCAATTATAACCATAAGCATAAAGCGCCCCCACAATAGCACCAGAGCTTGTTCCAGCAATATGTGTTGCATATAAGTCACATTCTTCTAAAGCCTTTATGACTCCAATATGCGCTGCGCCTCGCATGCCTCCTCCAGATAATACTAAACCTAAATCCATCTGCTACATAAATAACATTAAAAGTATAGTTAACTAACTAAAAGTATAGCTAACTCGCTGCTATTGCAATGATATTCATCAGTAACTATATGATTTTAATCATTTTATATGTAATTGTGATGTCATAAATTTAATTAATATAATATCTGCTTTATGTTGAAATTAATCAAAATAAAGTCTTTTTTAACGGAGATTGGTGAAATCACATATTTTGCACGTCGATTTTTTAAAGAACTTTTCAGCAAACCTTTCGAGTTTAATGAGTTATTAAGGCAATGTTATAGTATAGGAAACAAGTCCTTATTATTAGTTGGTGTTACGGGTTTTATTATTGGTTTGGTAATAACCCTACAAACCCGACCAACATTAGAAGAATTTGGTGCTGAATCTTGGATGCCTTCTATGGTAAGCATTTCCATTATTAGAGAAATTGGTCCCGTAATAATAGCTTTAACATTTGCAGGGCGTATTGCTTCTGGCATAGGTGCCGAATTAGGTTCTATGCGGGTAACCGAGCAAATTGATGCCATGGAGGTTTCGGGCACCAATCCCTTTAAATATTTAGTAGTTACAAGAATTTTAGCAGCAACACTTATGCTGCCCATATTAGTTATTTTAGGTGATGCCATAGCCCTATATGGTTCTTATCTTATTGAAAACATTAAAGGCGAAGTATCGTTTCAATTATATTTTAATAAAGTATTTGATTCTCTCGAATTTGGAGATATTGTTCCAGCAACGATTAAAACGTATTTCTTCGGTTTTGCAATCGGGCTTGTTGGATGTTTTAAAGGGTATTACTGTAAAAAAGGAACAGTAGGCGTGGGGTTGGCAGCAAATTCTGCTGTGGTGTTTTCATCTATGCTATTGTTTATAATCGACTTTGTTGCTGTATTTGTAACCGATATATTTTTTGAAATTTAAAAGATGAAACAAATACAAAACATACAAGAAGGAATTGAAACGGTAGTCTCTAAAAAGGTAATGCTTGAAATTAAAGATTTAAAAAAGGCCTTTGGCAATAACCAAGTTTTAAATGGATTTAATTTAGAGCTTTTTGAAGGTGAAAACCTTGTTATAATGGGCAAATCGGGTTCTGGAAAGTCAGTAATGATAAAATGTTTGGTCGGTTTAATGCAAGCAGATTCTGGTAGTATAAAAGTAATGGATAAGGATATTACCACATTAAACCGTATGGATTTAGATGAATTGCGTACCGAAATCGGGTTTCTATTTCAAGGAAGTGCTTTATATGATTCCATGACGGTAAGAGAAAATTTAGAGTTTCCTTTAAGGAGGCACAAACACAAATTTGGAACTATTACCGATACGACTCAATTGGTTACCGAAGCCTTAGAAAGTGTTGGATTGGCGGATGCTATAGATTTAATGCCTGCCGAACTTTCTGGGGGTATGAAACGTCGCGTAGCATTAGCTAGAACCTTAATATTAAAACCGAAAATTATTTTATATGATGAGCCCACAAGTGGGCTGGACCCTATAACTGCTAAAGAAATCATAGAGCTTATGCGTCGTATTCAGCGTCAGTATAAAACATCATCACTTATTATAACCCATGATGTTGATTGTGCACGAGTTGTATCCGAACGCATGATTTTATTGGTAGATGGTATAAATTATGCCGAAGGCACTTTTGAGGAATTAAAAGCATCAAAAGATGAAAAGGTGAAAGCGTTTTTTAAATAAAACATAGTAATCATGCAAAAAACAATAAACGAAAAACTAAAACTAGGAATTTTTGTTATTATAGGATTATTCATTTTTATAGTAGCCATTTATTTTATTGGTCAACGTCAAAATATATTTGCTAAAACTTTTTCAATAAGCACCAATTTTAATAATGTTAATGGACTAATAAATGGTAACAATGTGCGTTATTCTGGTATTAATGTTGGTACGGTAAAGTCCATAACTATGATAAACGATTCTACAATAAATGTAGTTATGTTAATAGATGAAAAAATGATAAATCATATTAAAAAGGATGCTATTGCAACTATAGGGACAGATGGATTGGTAGGAAATATGATTGTAAATATTATTCCTGGAGATGGGGTTAATGGATCTATTTCATCTGGAGATGTTATCAAGTCATATACAAAAATTGGAACTTCAGATATGTTAAATACCTTAAGTGTTACCAATGAAAATGCTGCTTTATTAACAGCCAAATTATTAAAAATAGCTGATGCTATGGCAAATAGTAAAGGCACATTTGGAATGCTTATAAACGATACTATTGTGTCTAACAATCTTAAACAAACTGTAAATCAGTTGAGAATTACGAGTATTGAAGCATCAAAATCTATAAAAGAGTTAAACGGTATAATTTCTTCAATCAACTTTAATGAAAGTATTGCTGGTACTTTATTGAATGATTCTTTGCAATCTCAAAAAATAAAAAACATTATTACTAATTTGGAAAATTCCACCAGTGAAATAACTGATGTTATTATTAATATGAATGAAACTATTGCCAATGCGAAAGAAGGCGAGGGGGCCCTAAATTACCTTTCAAATGATGTTGAATTTGTTGAAAGTCTTAAAGAAACTATTAAAAATATTAATGAAGGTACAGATAAGTTCAACCAAAATATGGAAGCTTTTAAGCATAATTTTTTAACGCGTGGTTATTTTAGAAAATTGGAACGACAACAGCAAAAAGAGGATAAAAAGCAAAAAGATTAAGCATCATATTATCAGTTCCTGCTATTTGAGTAAATTTAAGCATTTAAAATAGCAGGAAAAATATGGTCCCATTGCCGTTTAGACTTGGCTTTACGGTACGAATATACGGTTACTTTTCTATTATATTTATCCATTATCATTTGAGCTTTAAAAAAGCATAGCGTGGATTCTGCTCCTTGATTAATATTTACGTGGGTATCTTCTAAACCATCGTAAGAAGCACCGTTTTCAGGATTATACATAATTTGGTTAAGGTGGTTGTTTCCTAAAAACCAGCTAAAGGCAATTTCAAGTTGATTTTTATATTTAATTTTTCCAGTTATTCTATAAAATAAATCTAAAGCAATAATAGTAGTCGCTATTTCTATAGGTTGTTCACCATGAAATTTACGTTCATTTTTTTTCTTAAACCATCCTCTATTTGATATTACTTTTATTTGACGCTTCATAAAATATTGTGATAATAAAAAATCAAAAGTAATTTCAGCTATTTTTTTATAATCTTCGTTTTTTGTCATTAAGTAACTATACATCATGGCTTCTGGCAATATATTATTGGCATAAGTGAGGTAGTCTTCATACCAATGCCAACCTTCTTCATAGTTTACTTTGTAGTGTTGTAAAAGCTTATTTGCCAAACTTTCCACTTTAATTTTAATCAATATATCAGAGTTGGTTGTATAATAATGGCACAGTCCTTTAATTGCATAAGCAATGGCTCTTGGTGAATTAATTTCATCTATTCTTTCTATAGTTTTTTGTAAACATTTTTCGGCACGTTGAATAAACCCTATAGGCAGTTTTTCCTGATGCCCTATAACGTATCCCAAGCTCCAAATAGCCCTTCCATTGGCATCTTCAAGATTAGTTTTATAATTATTCTTTGTTAACTCGAGTTTATAGTTCATATAATTGTCAAACCAACCATTATCTCTTTGTATGTTTTCTATAAAGCTTAGATAAATATCTGCGTAGTTAAGCACACTCTTTTTTCCATATAAATTATAATGCATCACCATATTTATTAGAGCTCTAGCATTATCATCTAAAGTATAGCCTGAGTTTATGTCTGGCTCACTAAAATTTGAAAATTGTAGTATACCGTGATTGGTAGTAAGTTTTTGAATATGATTCAGCTTAATTGGTGGTAAATTAAATCTTAGGTCTTCTATGCGCTCTGTTAGTTTTCCAAAAAGTAACCCGTATTTTATGGCTACATTTTCCCAAGTTGAATATCGAATATTCGCAAAAGCATTTTTAGCTATTTTAGTACGCTTATTTTTATTTTCTATGAGATCTAATATGTTATACTTAAGCTCATTACTATCTCCAAAATTTTCTAACAGTACACCATTTTCGTTTTTTAAAACTTCTATTGCATGAGGTATAGGATTCGAAATTACTGCACATCCACAACTAAGCGCATATACTAATGTACCACTAACAGCTTGGTTAGGATCTTTAGATGTGAATAAATAGATATTTGATAGTGTTAAATATTCGAGGAGTTGCTTTAACTCTAAATATTTATTAATGAAAATTATATGGTCTTGAAGCTTAAGTTTTCTAGTAATTTCTAACAGCCGATTGCGATAAGCTTCACCTTCTTTTTTTATGATTTCGGGATGTGTTTTTCCTATTACCAAGTAAACCACATTAGGGTGTTTTTTAACAACATCTTTTAAAGCATATAAAGCAGTTTCTATATTTTTATTTTCACTAAGCAGGCCAAATGTTGACAATACCATTTTATCACGGTATCCATACTTAATTTTTAATGCTTTTTTCTGTTCCCAAAGTACAGTGTGAGTACCGTGCGGGATAATTATAACTTTGTGTTGTGCACATTTATAGTCTTCTACAAGTATTTTTTTAGATTTATTAGTAAGTGCAATAAGTCTATCTGAAAGTGTTTCTATGGTTTGAATCACTTTTTTCCGTTTTTCATCTGGATTTGGCAATACCGTATGAAAAACCGTTATTACCGGTTTATTCAATGCAAGTAAGAATGCTAATAAATAATCTCCATGAACCCCACCATATAAACCAAATTCGTGTTGTATACAAACTAAACCAATATCATTTCTTTCGTTAATTTTTTCAGCAATCAAACTGTAATTTTCTAGAATTGAGGTAAATAATATATAGGACACTTCTTCTCCATACGATAGTTTGGGTTCTTCATTTTGCAATGCGCATACTTCTATGGGCAGTGTACTTCCAAACATACTACTTATGGCATTAACGGTATCATTAGAAAAAGTTGCTATTCCGCATTTTCTTGGTGGGTATGAGCCAACAACTAACATTTTTATTCCTCTTTCTAAAAATTTCATAGTTTTTTTAAGGTTGTTTTCTTAATTCCTGTAACAGTTTATTTAAGCTCATTTTTACGACACCAGTGTACGTATCTGCCGCACCATAATACACATATAAATCGTCACCAAATATGGCATGCCCAGTAGGGAAAACAACATTATCTACAACACCATGTTTTTCCCATTTTTTTGTTGGAGAAAATAAAGGATATGGTAACCTTGATATTTCAATTTCTGGTTTATCTATATTCAATAAAGCTGCTTTTGCATGGTAAGTACGCCCTTTTGTTGTTTCCTGAACCCCGTGGTAAATTAACAACCAACCGAATTCAGTTTCTATTGGAGGGCCTCCAGCACCAATATAATTAACTTCAAAAATGCCTTTTGGGTCTAAAACTATATAATCTGTTAAATTCTTAATATAATCTTCCCAAAAACTTTTTGTTAAATCTTTCCAGTCGTCAAAATAAACGATTTGAATCCCAGGCCAAATACGGTGTAACATGGCAAATTTTCCGTTTATTTTTTTTGGAAATAATACAATATCCTTATCTCTTAAAAGTCTGTGTTTTTCATCTACCAATCCAATTTTGGCAAAAAGACGAAAGTAATGGTGGTATTTAGGGTTTAGTCCTTTTTTATCACAACATTTAACTAAGTTTTCGTACTCTTTATAATTGACTTGTGGGGTTATAATGCCCTGTTTCTCAAAGTGCACTAAATCTTTTGAGGTAGCCAAAGCCCCCAAGGTATTTATGCCATCATAAGCCGTATAAAGTATGTAATAAGTATCGTCAATTTTTGTGATTCTTGCATCCTCTACACCGTGTTTCTCATAATCTAAATCTCTTGTTATTAAAGGATAATTATAGCGTTCTTTTATTTTGTATGGACCATCTGTTTTTGCATACCCAATGGTAGAAAAATTACCGTGTTGTACTGCCCTGTAAAGGATATGAACCGTATCTCCATCTTGGTAAATACCAGGATTAAAGACACCATCGTTTTCGAATTCGTTTTCTGTTGGGCTCAAAAGAATTCCGTATTTTTCTAACCCCTTCATCTGTTTGTTTATTTTTGAATCTGTTTCCGTGAAACTATAAAAACAGCTTAAAAATACATTAGATGAAGGGTATTACAAATGATATCAATCAGTTAGATTAATATTAATTGTTTTTTGATTTTGATAGCTTAATCAATACGCTAATTTGTTTTTGGAGTTATTTACGTTTGTATTTTGAAGTTTAATTTTAGTGCTATGTTTATTAAACGCAAGTATGGGTATCTCTACCGAAGCTTCCATATCTTTCACTAAATCTTTATGAAAAACATTAGAAAAACTCCATCCATGTTTGCGTTCTAACATAGCTAACATGCTTGCTTTTCCATTGTTCAAAACACTTAATAAACCCAATTTTATTTTACTAGACAAAATACTTCTAAATGTTATTTCTGGATAAGAAACCTGTTTTAAAAGTATGTTTTTAAACTTTTCCATGTTTTCTCGTGCTAGGTGTTTATTCATTTCATAAACATGTACAATTTCTATAAGTGCTTCAAATGGTCTTGCTATTTCTATAAGTTTTTTAATCGATAAAATATCTGCTTCCTCAAAATCAGTAGCATATACTATAGTTTCAAGAACATTATAGGGTATATGATTTGGTACAATTAATAATGGTGCTTCAATTTTATCAAGTAATAAATTGGCAATATTACCAGAAAAATAACCTCTAGTACTATGGCTGTCTTTCATACCTATAATAATTAAATCTGGGCTTAATATTTTAGAAAGGCGCAAAACGCTATCGGAAACAGAGCTGTTTTCAACCACATGAAAAGTAATAGGTTTTTGGCAAAATTCATTTTTAAGATGTTCTGCACAATATTTGTTTACAAGTTCTATTTGCTCTTTGTGCATTCTTTTTTTCAATGACTCTAAAGGCTGAATAGTTGAAAGATTAATTGGAGGAAAATTGTAAACGTGTAAAATATGTAACTCTGCTTTCATAATAGCGCTAAAACGATAGGCATATTTTAACGTTGAAGCAGCATTGGAAGTACAATCTGTAGCATATAGTATGGTTTTCATTATAATGTGTTTTTAACTTAGTAAAATTAGAGGAATTGCTTAGTTTTTGAAATGATATTTATCATAATAGCCATCATATGTTTTTTTGCTTGGCGCCGGTTTACTTAGTTTCATATGGGTTTAGTGTATTATATTCTAAATCTGTAATTTCAAGATTTAACCAATTAAAATCGCCTTCTTTTAATTGCCAAGAAACTTCATATTTATATGGAATTTTATAGCCATTAAAGACTTTGTGATCTGTCATATTGACAACCCGTTTTTCTAGTTTTGAACCCTCATTTCCACCAAAATAACGGTAGGTTTCAAAGGCAATTAATCGCCTTTAGTGTTAAACTTGAAAATTCCTGAAACACTTTCTATACGTCATTTAATAAGTAAATTGGTATTAGATGGTTTAATGCTCTGAAATGTTTTTATGGACTCTTTTTGAACCTTATTGTTAAATTGAAAATTGCCGTAAGCAACAAGACTAACTAACAAAATAACAATATTTATAAATGTGCCAAATTTTGCATCTTTCCTATATGTAACAATTAAAAATTGAGAAATAATAACTGCAATAAAGGCTATTGTAAACCACCATTTAATTTTTAAAAAGAAAAGAAAAACAATAAGCAAAAATAAAAAAGAGGCGAAAGCCCAAAGCACTCCTAGAGGTTTAGGGATACTTTGGGTCAATAGATTAATTTCTGTAAGTTGAAAGGCTTTTGTAAAACCCATTAAATGTATAAGACCATGAGAGAGTAGGATAATAGTGAAAACCCATTTCATATTTTCATGATTATAAATATCTGTAGTTTGTAATAGCTTTAGAAGCTATACAGCATACAAACACTCTATTGAATATTGAAAACTAGTTACTATTTAAAATCTCCAAAATCATCCACTTTAACCTTAATACGCTTTTTACCATTCTCAAGGGTAACTTTATATAACTTTCTTATGTTGCCAGATTCGTGATAATTAACTAGGTATATGTTTTTCGATATTGCCCAGTTAGGGAACCTTTTAGTAATTGCTTTTGAAACAGGGAATGGTAATTTAATGTTTTTATATCTTTCAGCTGTACTTAATAGGTTGCCATCCTTATCATAGGAAGCCAGTACTTTACCTTCGGGAATTATAAAATAAACATCATATAGATCATATTCTTCCGAATAGACATCCAATTCCTTAACATCAAAATCACTTACTTTTAACTGTAGATTTTCAACAGGTACAGCCAAATCTTCCGAGCCTGCAGCGCTTAGGTACATATAGTTATGGACTATGTGCACTTCAGGGAGCTGTATTGGGTCTTGCGCATAAATTTGGGTGGTTAATCCCATTATAAATAAACCAAAAATTAATTTTTTCATAATTCAAATATTTAAGTGTTAATATAAAATAAAGCTATGCATATTAGTTAAGTCTCAAAATGATAACCATCAGTTGTTTAGTGTTTTGTAAGATGTTTAATAGCTTTGGGATTCCATATCTTTCTTATGCTTTTTAAAGAAGGGTTCTGACATGGTATCTTGTTCATAATTACGCTCCTTACCAGTAATTTCATGAATATTTATACGGTAAACTATTGGTTTGGCCTCTGGATTGGTCTTACCAGTAATTTGTGGAATAAATCTAAGCTCCTTTTTTTCTTTTTCAGCGATAAGTTTTTTTACACCAATTGAAAACTTATGTAATTCATATTTTGCATCTGGGCCTTTTAGTTCTTCAAAGGCACCTTGGACCAATACAGATTTCCAATTGTCAATAGCTTTTATTTCAACAACTTCGAGTGCAACAAGATTGTTTAATTTTAAAGCTCTGGTTTTATGCCCCTCACCAGTATAGCCAATAATTGTAATGTTTTTTTTATCATAAAAATAAGTAACCGGGATTACAAAAGGTAAATTTTTATATATGTAAGCCAAATGACCTATGTAATTGTCATTAAGTATTTTTAAGCATTGCTGTGTGTTCATGTCTGTTATCATTGTTTTTAGTGTTTTATTGTTTTAATAAAGGAGTTAACTTTTTAATAATTTTACTTGAATAAGATTCTGAGTTTTCTAATTTAGATTCACATGTGATGGTATCAACATTTTCCATTTTGAAGGTGCCTTTACCTGAAGTAGTTAATACAATAATTCTATCCTGAAAATCTTTTGTGCTATCAATAAATGTCTGTACATCAACAGGTGGTTTCCAATTCTCCCATGTGTGCATTACTACTATAGCATTGTAATTTTTTGGTTCTATTTTTTGTAGTGAGGACACATCAATAACTTTAATGAATATAGAATCTTGCTTGTAATGATCTATAATCCGTTTGGTTATTGCATCTTTAAATTCACTGCCTTGAGTAGCAATGATAAGTTTCTTGTTTAAGTTAGGAGTATTCACTTCGTATGCCTCTACCTTATACATGGAATATTCATATTTATACCAAATTACTAAGGATAAAAACAAGGCGCCAATTATTAAAATGGTTAGAGTTATTTTATTTTTACGAGACATCATGACTTAAACGATAGGTTTAAACAACAATATATTTTATATATGTTTTTTAGCCAATGATATAAATCAGTCTGAAATTTCTAATGGTGTTTTTTACAACTCAATTCAATAAGTGTTATCTCAGGTCGCATGCCTAGCCTTCCAGGAAAACCTATCCAGCCCAGACCCCTATTTACATATAAATATTGATTTTTATGTTTGTACATACCGGCCCAATGTTGATATTTATATTTTATAGGGCTCCAAGTATTGCCTTTTAAATTAATGGCAGCTTGCATACCATGTGTATGACCTGAAAGTGTTAGGGCTATATCGGTTTTTTCAATTATTTCTTCATTCCAATGTGTTGGGTCATGAGACAGTAAAATTTTAAAGGGCATATGCGATGCGTTTTTTAAGGCAGTATTCAAATCCCCATATTGTTTAAAAGGTGGATTTCCCCAATTTTCAACACCAATAATGGCTATTCTTTCATTATTAACATCAATAATTTGAGATTCATTTAACAACAATTTAAAATCGATGTCTTTATAAAATTGTTTAATGGCATTAAAGTTTTCTTGTTTAGCCTCTATGCTGTCCCATTCGCTATAATCGCCATAATCGTGGTTTCCCAAAACAGCATATTTTCCTTTTTTTGCTACTAGTTTTTTAAATACTTTTTTCCAACCTATAAGCTCCCATGCATAATTGTTTACCAAATCACCAGTAAAAAATATAACATCTGGTTGTAAGCTATTAATACTTTTTATCGCTTTTTCTAGTACATGAAATCTGTAATTAAATCCACCTAAATGCAAATCGGATATTTGAACAATTTTTAACCCATCAAATGCTTTAGGCAAATTTTGAAATTGTATTTTAGGATGATAAATTTTGAAATTATATACCGCATTAAAAATGGCATACATAATAATAAAAAAAGGTAAAAAGCCAGAAAACAGCCCAATTAAAGGTATGATTATAATGGACTCCATTTCAGAAAACATATAGTTAGTAAAAAAGAGAATTGAAATAATAACAATAAATAATATTTTAGGAATAAATGAAGAAACCGTAAGGCCGTATAACGAAGAAACGATTAAACTTTTACGTCTAGGACTAATATTGTCTAAAGTGATTTTAAGCACTATAATGGCGGTTGTTAAACCCATTGTAAAGACCCAAAACAGTATGTTTATTAATGTTTTTAAAAAAGCTGAGGGTAGTAAAGCGGTTACGGATTGCAACCAATAAAATGATATGATATCTACTAGTAATATCGCTAAGCATAAAAGCAAAATAGTAAATAACGAATAGCTGCGCATATTTGAATTACCGTATTAATATTATTTCTTTTTTAACCGTCGTTTGTCACGTAATGCCCAATAAATACCTTTTACGTCCGAAGCCCAATTATCGTACATAAAAATGAGGGTAATTTCTTCAAAAGTTTCTAATAAACCTATGATGATCATGATATAAAACAGGGTGTATTCTGGGTTAAAGAATAATGACCATAGTATAAACAGACTTTGAAGCATTGCCGAAAGTTTTGCTAAATAGGTGTGAAATGCTGTTGATTTGCCATATTTAAAATAAGCAATAATCATTTGTAAAATATAAGGTATAAATGCTATCAGTATTAAAACGATGTTTGTTTTGATAAAATTAGGTTCAAAATAAAAAAGCCCTATTAACCCAATTATTAGGGTTACTTGGTCTCCAAACGAATCTAGTTGTGAGCCTCTTGGACTTGTTATTTTTAGCTTTCTAGCTAAAAAACCATCGATAGCATCAGTAGAATAACTTATTAAAAGAAGCCATGTGAAAACCAATTGCAAATCGAACCAAATCAAGGCCAATAAAAAAGGTGCAGCAATTATTCTATAAAATGAAAACCAATCGGCTATATTGAAGTTTTTAAATGTTAGCATGCCTCATTTCAATTTCAATAAAAATACAACGAGTTGGGCATAAAAAAAATGAGCAATGTCAGGTTCAAAGTCAATTTATATTAAAATAAAAACCCCTAGAAAACTCGTTATAGCATAAAATCTAAATACGAACAAGCCCCACTATTTTAAAATGTATAACTAGCACCAATGAGCCAATAGAATGAATTTTCTAAATCTTCTTCATAAATAACGTCTTCTGCGGTTAAAGTAGCGGGGGTTTTGGGGATTGCCCAAACTGGTAAAAATGTTATAGCAAAGGGTTTGTGTATGTACCAAATGGGTAAACTGAACTCAAACGCCATAAGGTCAAATTTTTCACTTTCATTTAGTACCACTGTTGTTTCTGTTATGGTTGTTCCTCCAGTTCCATGACCAGATCCCGAACCTTTTCGACTTCCAAGGCGAGTATTTATATAATATTCTTCGTAAAAATTTTGTGAGCCAAAGAAAACACCTATAGTTGGGGATATTTGAATTTTTTGATTTTTGGTAATAAAATCATGACTTATTTCCGATGACAAAATGATGTCAACCTTACCGTTAGTATTAAAAAAGGTAGTAGCAGATGCTGCTAAGTTTATAATGTTAAAATCATAACTAAACATAGCGGTAATATCTGCTTCAACTTCAGCAATAACATTATAACTATCACTATTAAAAAAGTATTTTGTAAAAGAGATATCTCCATCAAACTTTTTTATTGCAAAATCGTAGCCAACAGTACCTAAAAACAAATCAATTCTACTTTCGTTTGATTTAGTGAGGTATGAAAAAGAGCCTGTGGCATAAAATCCAGATTTGTTGTAATAGGAAATAGATGGATATAAATATGGGGCGCTAATGGAATCTTTCCTGCCTAAAAAAACAGCATCATTAATAAAACCTAGGCTTAATGAAAAGTAAGATGGGACCTTATCCTTAATTTGAAGATTTGTTTCAGAATTGTCTTGCCCAAATACACTATTATTTAATATGAAAAATAATATAAAGCCAAAAAGTTTAATTGCATGAGGTTTCATGGAAAATGTTTTGAAATTTGTAAAAAGGGATTTGTTGTTATACACAAATCCCCTTTTAGTTTTTATTAACTAGCCCCTTTTTTTTTGCTTGTTTTTTTTACAACCCTTTTTTGAACCTTTTTATTCATTAAAGGTTTGTTTACATTCATTTTTCTGTACTGATAGGTGTTTTTAAACATTTTCCCATCCATATTCAAACATTCTCCATCTTTTAAGCGTAACTGAGCACGGGCTTTAGTTTGATAGCTTCCATCTGGATTTACAACAGTTCCGTTATCCAATTTAATTTGCTCGCGTATTTGATTTTGAAACTGATTTCTAATTTGATAAGCTTCTCCATCAATCATCATTATTTGATATCTGTTTTGATTTCTTTCTTGAATTTGGGCTTGATCTAAGCCTTTGTTTTCTTGTTGCACTTTATAGCGGTACTGGTATTCGTTACGGTATTTTACACCATCATTGTCTAAACATTCGCCAGGTTTTAAGCGTAATTTAACTTGGTCTTTAGTTTGGTAGGTGCCGTTTGGATTTACAATAGTACCATCGTTTAAAGTGATTTTATCTTTTAACCTAATTTGATCACGATCTCTAATTTGTAAAACATCGCCATCCACCAACATAATTCTATCTCGGTCTCGATCCTGTACTTTGTCTTGTGCGGTAAGTGTACTAGTTACTAATACTATAATTACACTTAAAAAAAATATTTTTTTCATTGTAATGAAATTTTAAAATTAATAAGTTAAAAATAACTCTATGCAAAAATTACTACAATGATATTGGTCAGGTAAAATGCTGTTTATATGTAACTTAAGTTGCTTTTGTTCGGTTTTGTTTTATTATATAACCTTTACTTCAGGTATCTTTATCAACTCTAAAGTTGTTGAAGCCAAAATAACTTTGCCATTCGTTTTTTTAACTTCCTCGTGAATTCTATCATGTAATAGATGCCTAGTACTACGCCTCTTTTTATAATCCACAATATATCTTAGGTTAAATTGAATCCAATTATCAGTTAGTGTAATAGCCAAACTAGGTTCCACAACGGCATCTTCAATATAATACTTATTAACGACACCTTTCCATTGTGTTTTTGAATTGGATGTGTATTCGGAAAGTATTTCTGAAGCAATTTTAATAACTATGGATTTTGCCAACTCCATATCAGACCCATACCTAATTGGTAAATTTAATGCATCCCAAATAAAAGGAAAGTCTTGCGAGTAGTTATAAATGGGACCTTTAAATACAAAGGCATTACTTAGTTTTATAATACGCCCTGTGTAATTATCGCTTTCAACCCACTGACCAATTTCCATCATGGTTGTGTATATACTATCTACATCTATAACATCGCCTTTAATACCGTTAATTTCAATTCTATCGCTTGGTTTATATACTTTCACAATAAAAATATATAGAGAGCCAGCAATGCTTAAAAAAAGTTCTTGAAGCGTAAAAGCAATGCCCGCGGTAAATAGGCCAATAATTAACGTAAAATCTTTGATGCTACCCGTGAAATAGGAAAAGGATAAAATAATCAAAATAATGTAGCCTATAATTTCTATACCTTTTTGTGATTTGTAGCGTGCTGAAGTATCTGTAACTTGTTTTTTTAAAAACCGTCTTATAAGTTGAATTAAAAAAAGAACAAAACCAACTAATATAGCATACTTAAAAATACTATAGAGTGTCGGATTTTGGGTAATCCATTCTTGAATAAATTCAATCCATTTCATATATCATAAAGTTAACTGTTGGGTTTTACACTAAAAATGATGAATATCATTTCAAGCTTAATGATTTAATTGTTCTTTTATTTATAATAAAAATTGGAAGTCATGAAAAAAGTAATTTATGCTTTTGGTATAATCTTAGTATTATCAAACTGCTCCTCTGCAAGAATGGTTGATAGTTGGAGGAGTCAAGAATACAATAATTATAAACCTAAAAAAGTGTTGATAGTAGGGGTAACCGAGAATTTAACCGCAAGAAAAAAGTTTGAATCACAATTAAAAACAGAACTAAAAATAAGGGGTATTGATGCTGTAGAGAGTTATGATGTGTTCGCACCTACTTTTACCAGTTTGAAACAAACCGAGGAAGATATTGAAAAAGAAGTAGAAAAAATATCTAACAATGGTTTTGATGCTATTTTAATTTCAGCAGTAAAAGGTGTTGATGAAAAAACAACTTACACTGGAGATTGGTATATAACAGATTATTATTGGCGTCGTTTTGGACGTTATTACTATTTATATCAAGATGTCTATTTTGATAGGGGGTATTATAATAAATATAAGATTTATAATATAGAATCTTCCCTGTATAACTTAAAAGAGAATAATGATAAATCCTTAGTATGGGTGGCGTCTTATAGTGTTGTAGACCCTTCTTCAATTAATACAACGGTTAATGATTATGTAAAAGCAATTATAAAGTCATTGGAAAACGAGGGCATTATTAATAAAATCAATTAGTTTTTTAGTGGTAATGAAATGAACAAATAGATGATAAACTTCTTGAAAGAAACCGAATAAAAAGATGTTTTTCAGATTCATTCCATGAGGCTTGCCCAGAGGTTTTTTTGATTTTTACAGAGACTTATATATAGCTTGCTTAAAAAAAAATAAATGATCAATATCATTTTACAAGATATTGGTTTATAGTACTTTGGGGTCATAAGTCAAAATCCATTTATTATGAAAACTTTACTATATGTATTTTTGTTTTTAGTTTCATTTATAGCCCATTGCCAATCTGATACAGATAAAGATGTAACCATTTTAGAAAAACAAAACGACGACATTTATCTTGCAGGCGATCAAATAAATATTAAAGCTCCAATACATGGCGATGCTGTAATTGCAGGAGGCACTATAGTTGTTAAAGACACCATAAGCCAAGATTTAATTGTTGCAGGTGGCGATATTACAGTAAAAGGGTACGTGCATGATGATATTCGCGCTGCAGGAGGGAACTTAATTATTGACACTACGGTAGGAGACGATGTTATTATATTTGGAGGTGAGGTACATATTACTGAAGACGCCATAATCCATGGAAACCTTATTTCCTTTTCAGGCACTATCATCGTAGATGGTACTATCATGGGGTTTGTAAAAGCTTCTGGTGGCGACCTTAAAATTAATGGCAAAATTGCCCAAGGCGCTGAATTCCGCGCAGAAGACTTAAAAATAAATGGAGAGATTACCGGACCCACTAAAATGGTTGCAGAAGATATTACCATTGGTGATAATGCTAAGTTTTTTGATGATGTTGAATATTGGAGTACATCTGGAGCGGTAGATTTTAAAAATTCGTTGGTAAATACTTCAGCAAATTTTAACCAAGATTTGGCTAGAGAGGAACACGACTTTCCTTGGGAATTCTTTGGGATTGCAGCCATTGGTGTTTGGATATTTTATATATTGTCTGCATTTCTTATTATTTTGATTCTTAATATTTTCTTCAGGAAATTTTTGTCTAAAACCATAGTATCACTAGAAAGCAATATGATTAAAAATTTAGGCTATGGCTTAATATATCTTTTTGGATTACCGTTACTTATCTTAATTTGTTTTGTAATCCTCATAGGCATTCCTATTGGTTTGTTATTGGGGGCTTTTTATTTATTTAGTATTTTAGTAGGACACTTAGTCGTTGCCTTACTTATTGCCCACTATCTCAATAATAAGAATCAAAATTCTTGGGGAATCTGGATGTTAAGTTTTGTTGCTCTTGGCATAGCAATAGTATTAAGATTTATAACGTTTATCCCTTTTTTAGGAGCACTAATTTCTTTAATAATAATTGCTATAGCTTACGGTTTAATTATACTGTCTTTAAAAAACAACAGAAGTGTCGTGAAGTTAACTGAATCTTGATAAGTAGATATTTAATCCTTATTGGTTCTGTAATATGCTTTTGTAGCAGGTAAATGACTGGTAAAAACAATACATATGCCAAGCATAGAGTATATTAAATGGAGTATATCAAATCCAATTCTAAAATATAACTGCATATTTATCCATACTATAAGTACCAATCCGAAGTAGTACGAAAATGTCCACGACCAATGATGATTCTTATAAATATTAATTTTTTGAAAGAATTTGAGTTCTTTTTTTGTTATTAACCCGTAAAGAATTAATAAGGGTATTAAACCAAGGATAAAAAATAAGAAAAGACCAGGAATCAGAAAATTATCGAAAGGCGCTTGGTTTAGTAATATGATTGGTAAACCTAACGTTTCGCCAGACGGATCGCTAATTAGGGCCCAGCCAGCTGGCACAGCACTAATAACTTGAAAAGCAATTAGAAGTATTAAAATGTAACTTGTTATGCGTTTCATATTTTAAAATTTTAGGTAGTAAAAATAAAAACCTAGCCTAATTGATTCAATAAAAGCTTTAATTGTATTAGTTGCAAAGACCTCATGAGTTATTGAAACCCGTGAGGTCTTTGCTATTTCTAAAACTGAAGGTTGTTTACTTTTCAAAATAATTTTTTGTCATGCAATTAAAGGCATTTTATAAACGCCTATAGAATGCCCTAATTTTAGATATCCATAATACCAAAACTGATTTTTGTGTTTACCCGGTATTCTTTAATCTTGTTGTTTTCAACTGTTACTTGCATATCTTTAACATATACAGATTTAATGTTTTTAACCGATTTTGATGCTTCTTTTATTACATTAGAAACGGCGTCTTCAAAACTTACGGTAGAGTTCCCTAGTACTTCAATAACTTTTAATACAGACATGATTTTTTGATTTAAAGATTAATAATTGTTTTAAAGTACTCTAATCGTGTTATTTACACAATGATAATTGTCAATGTTTGAAAAATAATATCTATTTGTTTAGAAAAGGAAATCTAAACGAAAATAACCCCATATCACGTGCCAAATCATGTAATAAAGTAGCCTAAAAAAGTACATGGTTATAAAATCATATGTTTTAAAAACAATTAATTGTGTGAGATTGAATAAAAACAAATTGATGAAAATTATACCGACAGCCCATGTAGGTGAAGAAGCCATATTGATGGTTTGATAACTTGGTTCCAATAATGCCACTATAACAATTGAAATCCATAAGTGTTTTTGGAATGCTATATTCTTAAAAATGGAAGTTGATAAAACCAGTAGGAAAGCAAGGGGTAAAACATGAAAAACAATCTCTATAAAAAATGCAATAACTGGATAAAATAATAAGGATTCGGGAAACAAAATATGTGTGTCCTTTGGAAACGGAACCTTCAAATCGATATAAATTGCTATGGAGGTAAAGAGCACTACCAACCAAATATATTTTAAAGACTTTTTTAGATTATTCTTTTTATAAATGGTGAACCAACCTTTAAAACGCAAGAAGTTCAATATCAAAAAAACCAGTACAACACTCAAAATAATTACAAACAAGGGGTTTATACTTCCTAAAAAACGGATAAATGATGAACTACTTTGATAGGTTAAGATTGCTGTTAGGATTACAATGAAAAACATAAAGAGAACAAGAATTTTATTCTGCGCTCTTTCTGCTAAAATTACGCCACTAAATTTCTGAAACCAATTCATGAAGTTTTTTGCTAATAATTTTCAATTTCCAAGCTAGATTTTAAATCATAAAATGTTTCAATACGCGCAAAGCTCTCAAGGTATTCCATCGGCTTGGTTGTCCTGCTTTTTCCATATCAAAATGAACTTTCCCAGGATGCTTTGCTCGTAGATTCCAAGTTCCTTCTTTATTTCGTTTTTTTAATAACATTTTAACGGCTGGTTGCATGCGGTCGTCCCAATCGGTTTTTGAATATTGGAAATAATCTAAAGCACTCAAAATATCATATCGCCATCGTCGTGGATAAGAAAACCTCAAAAAGTCTTTATTAATGATGTCTCCCGTTCTGTCGGATAGAAATAACTGGTGCATTAAAATAAATTCTATAGCTGATTTCTTTGCCATAATTAATTCCTTAAGTCGATATTTATATGAATTAAGCTCATATTCAGTTATTCCTTCTAATACAGATAATGTGGTGTGCAAAGAACTGTGAACGGTTAGAAATCTATTAGACCTACAATTAAAACCACCGTCCGGCATTATTTGTGCTAATATGCAATCAACAACAGATTTTAGGTGGTTTTCATTTGTTTTAAAATATGAAGCATAGTTTAAGAACATGCCATTAATACATAAATCGGTTACTTGCGTTTTGCCAATTGGCAGAATCCCGCCATCTTCAGCTTTTTCATTTTTCAAGATAATTTCAACAGATTCTTTTATAATTGGATTATCGGGGGCGATACATAAATTCCGCAAATCAAGGAGCGTATAATGGGTAGAAGTCCATTTGGGCTGATAAAACTTAATGCCCCAATGGCCATCAGTTTTTCGTTTAGACAAAAATTTGGCACCGAACCCTTCTTCCGAAATGCTGTCCCGCAAGTCATTTCGGTCTGTTGATAATAAATCTCTGTGGACTTGATATTGTATAGATACATCACCTTTTAAAAGCCACTTTAGAACACCATCCTTACTCATAAAGCAATTTTATGAATTCTTCCAACGTTCTAATCTCGGTATATTCCTTGTAAATAACCAAGCCATGAATTTTGATGAACCCTGTTCAACCATTTTCTCTTTACAAAAATGCTGCATGTCCTTTGCTGTACCTTTAAAAGTGAAATCGCCATTCTGGTAGCAGTAACTGCAATAGGTTAGGTTTTTTGTTCCATCTTTGTTTGTACCTCCTTGTTGAGGGTCTTTATTTATTGGCATCCCACAACTTTGACAAAATTTGTTAGTTTTCATTTTACTGTATTTTAAATTTGTTCAAAAAGATTTAATGTCTGTCACCTTATTTTTTTAGTTCTTTTTTAAGAATATTCTTAAAACGCGTGGCACTCAAATAGTGATCTTCCAATAATTTACCGTCATGTAATAAATTAAATACCCCAAAGCCTGAAGGGGCTTTTTTAGCTTCTCGAGCGGTTTCCATTTTCGTTATTTTTAAATCAATTCCCGCGTCCAGAGCAACATGCAACATGGCTTCTACAGATTTTTCGTGCCATGGGCATTGATCTGCGTAGACCAAGTTCCAGCCTTTATATTTGTTTTGTTGCGATGTCCAATCAAAGAGTTTTGGTTCTGGTGATGTTGTATTCCATTGTTTTGATAGTAATTCGAAACGTCCTCTATTATCAACTTCGATAAAACCATTTTGTTCAAAAAGACGTTTATCAGCCATCCAAGAGCCTTTGCTGGTCATAACGCATAAGCCGGCCATATTTTTTTCTTTGGCATCTTTTTCTGCCGCTTTTACCAATAGTGAACCCAAACCTTGATTTCGGTTTTTCTTGGCATAGATATACAAACAATGGATGAACATAAAGTTATCAGCATCTATGGGTCTCCATGCATTTATTGCAGGAATGTATTCTATAAACCCAATCATTTTATCTGCTTCATCTTTTAGGATTTTTAGTTTCAATCCTTCTTTATGCCGTTTTTCAAACCATTTTTGCTTATTCTTTGCCTCGGGTTTTTTCATGTCCTTTATACAGAAAAGGGTTTCTTGCTCCACATTATCTGGTGTAACGGCCACTATTTTCATAGTTTTTCTTTTTCAGTTTTTATCATTTTTGCTGTATGCACAATAGGTATATCCCAAGCCTCTTTAATCTGACCATCAATAATGCACCATACCACAATAGCGTCAATTTGCATTGGTTTACCTTCTAGTGACAATGTGTCTTTAACATGTGTGATAATCAGTTCATCGCCCAAAGGGGTTATGGATATGGGATTTACCTTAAAGGAACCATTGGTACGACCTGCTAATTTTTGGAAGAAATCCGTTAAACCAGAGAGGCCGAAATAGTCTCCTTCTAACTCCGACAGCTTTGGGTTAATATAATGCCAAACGAAATCTTCAGCTAACACCTCAGTCAAAGTATTCGGATCTGCAGGGTTGAACCTCTTTAAAATTTTGATATTCGGATGTTCTTTATTCATGATGTTAATTTTGACTAGCTGCTTTTTAGAATGAATTACCTTCATGCTCTACTAGGCTCAAAGAGACTATCGAACAGCGTGCAATAAGTAAAAAAAGTTATAGTGTCAAGCTTTTGATTTAAACACTAATCTACTATATATGAGTTGTTTGAAAAATGATATAAATCAGAGAACACGTTTTTAAGATTCCTATTTCTATTTGGATATGGTGGCAAATAGCAATAATAATAGCAACAATTAGTATTGCACTTATAATTGAATTGAATGATGAAACTATTTAGTTTTGAAAGCGTTTTTTAAGCTCTGATCTGGCTTCTTGTTCTATCTCCATTGAAATTTTATTCACTATTTTATTCCAATATGTCTTCATTTCTTCTCTTTGTTTTGGGTCTACTAATTTTTCTTGGTGAAAGCTGATTGTCGTCTTTTCTATATTTCCAATCACCCTAAGTTGAACTGTTGATATGTTTGTCCAATTCTTCTTTTGCCAATTTATTCTTATATGCGAATTTGGCTTGAACACCCTTACATATCCTCTAACCCCTTTTTCAGTTTTGAATTCTTTTTTTAGTTCAAGCGCTCTGTCTAATTTGCCAAGCCATATGTTCAATCCTTTTTCGGAAAACAAGAAATTCCACATATCATCACTTGAAATCGGATACGTTTTTCTGATTCCAAATTGAAATCCGGCATCTTTTGTTTTACCTATTTGCTTTTCCATTTATTTTTCTTTTTTATATATAGCCAAATAATAATCACGCCTAAAATTCCTAATATGGATAGTATAGCCGCAAAATAAATCCAAAACATACTGACATTATGCGTTGATCGAAATTCAGGTTTTACGTCGAAATTAATCCAGGGTCCTGTTCTACCCAACACAAAAATTAAAACTCGAAAAGCATGAAAAATAGCAGCATAGGCACCTAAATGTAATGCCATTGATTTTGAGCTATTTGAATTTCTAAACAGCCAATGAGATGAAAAAATGAAACACAATATATCAATGGCCATTTCAATGAAGGTTAATACAATCACCCAATAAGCGAGCGTGTTCCAGCCATTTTCAATGGTTAATAATCTAATGGTTCTGAAAAATAAAATACTCGCACCTAGAATTAAAGCTAAAGCATATAATTTTTGTTTATTCATTTTTTATCAAGACATTTTTAACAGAATTTTCCCCTCGGTCATTTGGTTGGTATAATCACGGATGGCTTCTTTCACTTCTTTCAAAGGATAAATTTTTCTAATGTCACTTTTGAGATGGTTTGGAATTTGTTTCTGTGTACGTTTCCATAACAGCATTATTTTTAATAGATTTTGCTTCCTAATCCAAGGACCTAGCCAGAAACTGTCAATGCTCTTATTTTCAAATATCAAAAGGTCAGGACTCGCTTGAACAGCTTGACGGGACAGCGCGCTAAACACAGTAACCTTGCTATTTGGAGGCATAGCTTTTAATAGCTGATTCGTTAATGATCCTGCAACCGCATCAAATGCTAGACGCGTATTGGTTTTATGACAGGCATCATGTAGCTGTTGTTCAAATTCTTCATCATTGCTATTCAGTACAATGTCAGCACCTTGGGTCTTAAGAAGATCCACTTGTGAATCCCTGCGAACAACATTTATTATTTGGATACCTTCGTTTCTCCCCAGACGGTTCACCATTTTACCCAGTGAACTTGCCGCAGCAGTCAATAAAATGGCTTTATGTTTTCCTTTTTTAGAAATGTCTATAAATGCACTGGCTGTAAGCGGGTTTATAAAGGACATGGCGCCTTGCTCTAAACTCAATGATTTATTCAAAGACAATACGCCTCCTTTAACACTTTTAACTACATACTCTGACCAAACACCACCGCCTGTTCCCCAACCAGTACAGGCAACTCTTTTACCAAGGAAATAGCTTGCCATAACTCCTGGTCCGGCAGCAACGACTTCTCCAGAACCTTCTCCACCTGGCACAATAGGAGTTGGATTTTTAAAGCCATAATAACCCGTCAATGTTGCCAGATCCGAAGGATTTATTGGTGCGAAGACAACTTTGACCAAAACTTCGTTCCTTTCTGGTGTTGGTACCGGTCGTTGCTCAATACTTAAGGCATCAGCACCAGAATAAGAATTCAAAACGACCACTGTCATTGTATCTGGGATTTTTATTTTTTTCATGTCAATTCTGTTTTGTACTAAACCATAGGGCCAAATATCTTCGCCTTACCTCCAATATCGATAAGCTCAGAACTTTTAAAAAAGCTACTGCCATTAAGTTCAACATGAAACCGAATTTTTTCTTCCTCTGGAGAAGAAACAACGGGAAGCCAACGGTAGGGTAGATCCAACTCAGTTACTTTTGGTTCCATTAAATTAAGAATAACATACTGTCCATTTTGAGGCTGAAATCTGGCCAGTTTTTCAAAGCTTAATTCAATCGTTTTGTTATCAACTTTTTTACGCTCCAAGAGGGAAACAATTCGCTGGTCAACATACTTCTCGTCATCACAAACTGACCAAATTTTATCTCGATTCATCTGCAAAGCTGCCAAAAATCCGGCCATGATGGATCCCTCGAATCCACCTCCGGGAAAAGCCCATGCCGATGCGAAATACAAGTTGGGAATCAAGAAATTATTTCTGAGGCGTTTTGTTCCCGACTGTTCTTTGGTTTGCTTAAAACCGTAAACTGAGCCAGCAGTATTTGAGGTAAATCGTTTAATGGTTTTTGGAGTGGCGACTTCGTAATATTCAATACTTTCTCGTATTCCTGGAAATTGTTTTTCTAATCGGCCTAATAAAATTTGAGCTACTTCTTCCTTTTTTGCTTTGTAGTCTTCCTTACTCATTCCATCCCAGTCTTTCAGATAATCCGCGCAACAGATTACACCTACCGATTTGCCTGCTGGTGCCAGTTGGGAATCTATTTTGTTGTAATCTACAAAAACGAAGCTACGTTTTGACCAATCGCCAGTATTGTTAGGGTGTACATCCTTCAAGGTCTTTACATCATCTCCCTTAATAGCATTGGAGTAGTGTTTTACGCCATAGGCCTCTAAATCAGATTTAAAGCCTAGATAAATATTTAATAAGGAGCAAGCATTGGTTTTATCACCGATTTGTTGTTTGAGTGAAGCCGCATGGGGTTCATCCAGCATATCAGGCACTATGGGCATGGCACAATTGGCCACTACATTATCGCATGAAATAGTCTCGGGTTCCAAGCTGTCATTAAAACTATCACGGAAGGTGACTCCCGTTACTCTGCCATTTTTTGTTACGATTTTCTCCGCCTTTTTACCCAACAAAACGCAACCTCCCTGTTTCTCAATGTATGCTGCCAATTGATTGGATAGCTGTTGTGAACCACCTTTTATAAAGTAACCACCGCTTCCAATAAAGCTAGAAAATGGCAAGCCATAATAAAACATGGATAAGGTGTAAGGGTCATCGTCCCAATAAACAATATGCGCTAACAGGTCGAGTTTTGCGTTTTCATTGGTAATATACTTATCGAACCAAGACCCGACCGTATGTCGGGATGCTTCTACAAGATTAGGATAAAGCAAGGGCATAAACGGATACATCAACTTGCGTTTTAATGGTGTGCGTGGCAATTTTACTCCTTCTCTTCGTATACTGGCAAGCAATTTCATAAGCCGTTTGATTCCTTTTTCATCTTCAGGATATTTATCGATCAGTACTTTGCTCGCTGCAGCATAGGTGTGTGGAAACACAAACTTCTCCTGGTCTGAATGCACAGCATATAGTTCCGGTACTTGTAGAAACTCTACTTGTTGATCGACTTCCAACATGTTGAATATTTGCTTTATTGCCCCATCTTTTTCGAAGCCACACATTTCATGAAGGCCGACTTCAATGATGAAATCTCCTCGCTTAAAAGTGGTGGCACAGCCACCTGGTTTGTGGTGTTGTTCTAATAATAGGACTTTCTTACCAAATTTTGAGAGCGTAGCTCCGGCGGTTAATCCTGCTAGGCCTCCTCCGATAACAATAGTATTATATTTCATTTTTTTTTGTTTTGAGTGGGTGAGTGTAATTTCTTTCTTGATACTTAGTTATCTGATATTTTTGCTGTACGCACAATAGGTATATCCCAAGCTTCTTTGATCATACCATCAATAATGCACCATACCACAATGTTCTTCATTCATGATATTTATTTTTAGCTAGTCGCTCTTTAGAATGAATTGCTTTCATTCTCTGCTTGGCTAAAAGAGACTACAGAGCAGAATCCAATAAGTAAAAAAAGTTATAGTGTCAAGCATTTGATTTAATCACTAAATCTACTATCTATCAGTTATTTACAAAATGATATAAATCATTAATATTCATAAAATTTAGACTAAAAATGCCGTCTTGTAATGATATATATCATTGGTTATAAGGTGTATATGAGCTTATTTTATAAATTAATGCTGTACTCATGAAAAAACCAATATTAATGGGCATACTTGTCTTAACCATGATCTTTGGTGCATTTGCACAAAATGAACTAGAAACGACACCACCAAAATTTGAGATTAAAGTCATAACGAGTATTGAATCCATAGTTCCGATGGGATTAGGTCGTTCAAGACTTATCTCCTCAAATGCAGAACGCAATTACCAAGAATTTTCTTCGGAACAAACTGAAGATGACAATACTCGAAATAAATCCAAACGTAAAGACATTCGTATAAAGGATTTTGAAGAAACAAAACTGTTAAACTTCTACAATCTTGGCGGTATACGCTTTCAAAATATTGCTTCTAATGATGTCGTGATATCTTCAAAACTTACTGCGATGCTTACCGAAGGTTGGGATTTAATATTTGTTACAAGTGCTGTAGAAAGCGATGCAGGAGAAAAAGATGAACAAGGTATTTTTATTACACGATATATTTTTAAAAGGAGATTATAAATAATTAAAATAAAAACTATGACAACTAAAAAAGAAGATAAAAGTACTTGGGCAATTGGAGGAATGACAATGATTGGAGTTGGAGTCGGACTCTTTTTTATGCAATCATCACCTATATTAATGGTAGCCTGCATACTTATTGGTATAGGTTTGGGACTTCTTATTGCTTCGATTCTTTCTAGAAAAAAGGAAATTTAATTTTAAATAAAATGAACACTTCCATACAACATAAAAATGATGCGAAGGAAATATTCAAGAAATGTGGAACCTGCTCCAGAACGTTTGCACATATTTTAAATCGGGAATTTGGAAATGTTAAAGAACACGAAGAACGTGCCTTAAATCCGCTAGCAGGAGGCATTATGAACCATGGCCACCAGTGTGGAATGCTTTGGGGTGCTGCATTGGCCGTAGGAGCAGAATCTTATCGAACACATAAAGACCTTGAAAAAGCTATTCCTATTGCTGTTAATGCTACACAACATATTATAGAATCTTTTGTAAAATACTCTGGTGCTAAAAATTGCAAGGACATTATTGGTTATGACCTTACCTCAATTATTGGAATGACAAAGTTCATGTTCAAAGTCACACTTAAAGGCATGGAAAATAGTCATTGCTTTAATCTTGCCGAGCAATGGGCTCCAGAAGCGGTTGAAGTGGCGACTAAAAGCCTTTCTCAAAACATCGCAATCAAACAAAAGCCTGTTATTAGCTGTGCTTCCGAAGTTGTAAGACAAATGGGTGGCAGAGATGAAGAGTTGGCAATGGTTTCAGGATTTGCTGGTGGTCTTGGTCTAAGCGGAGAAGCTTGTGGTGCATTAAGTGCTGCTATTTGGAAAAAAATGCTGGACTGGTGTCGAGACAACCCAGAAAAAATCCCACCTTATTTTAATAATAAGACCGCAAAAAAAATGCTAAAAGCTTTTAATTAAGGTGACAAATAATAAAATGCTGTGCCATGAAATTTGCGATAAGCATTTTTCAATCTTAGAAGACCATACAGCATATATAAAAAATGGCGGATGTAAAACGCTTATTAATGTATTGGCTACTGTGTAATTAACAGGTTATATAAAATTATAATTATCAGAATTTTAAAAAATCAATTGCGCCTTTCATAATCAATTTGTGACAGGTTATTAAAACATTAGCATTTATGCCCTTATTTAGTTAGTAGTATTTTGGTAGTTTACATTCAAACAGTGATGGATTGAATACTAATTTTACTATTAAACTCATTTAAACTTTTTTTTATTGGCTGTAAAATGATATTTTTCACTCACTTTTTGTCTTTTTATAACTCCGTAACGATGTTATGCAGTTCAAAAAAGTCTTCAATTAAGTAAAAAAACCTCTATTTTTCGCTTCAATCTAAAAAGTTTAAATGAGTTCATTGAAAACTATTGTAGTTATTTTTCAATCTCTGCAAAAAGCACTATATAATTATGACCAAATTTTTCTTGACATTCTGGGCAATACGCATAATGAACAAAATATGTTTTAGCCTTCTTGTTTTTTGCTTTCTAAATGTGCATCCATTTCTTTAATAAATTTTGGTATTGCATTATAGTTACCATCAAACACCTTACTCATAAATGTTCCTGTAAGCGTTGTGTTTGTGGCATCGTGAACGCTACCGTTTACTGATAATAATATTTCAGATTTAAAAGGATGGGGGTCTGAAAACAGCACTAAAACGTCTTCTTTATTTGCTGTTATCATTTTGGAGTTTTCTGCCATTTTCATCATTCTGGTTAATTGTTTCCCTATCATTGGCGGATAAGGAATATGAAAAAATGTGGGAACTGAGGCTTTAATAAAGGGTTTGTTATTCCAATTAAATGTTTTGTTGTCCCATTTTTCTGGATGGAATTTAGGGCAACATTCCTCGGTTTTTTGTTCTCGTGTTTTGGTCATCATATTTTAGTTTTCTTAGACTTTATTTTTTTAAAGTTAATTTAAAACCTAATTGAGAGGGCCATGTTAAAACTATTGTTTTTGCTTTAATCAAGTTCAAAACGCTTCAATCTATTATGCAATGCTATAATATCCTCATGCAATAGTTCTACTTTTTTAAGAAGATTAAAAATAACATCCATGCCTTCAAAATTTATATCAAGATCGTAATGTAAACGCATCATTTTTTCAACGGCTTTTATTTGGGTGGTATGGATATAAAAAGCATCTTTTTCAAAAATGAGTTCTATAAGTTTAAATTCTTGCAATGTGTTAATAAATGATACAGGAACATTATAACGTTTGCAGAGTAACTGTATAGGTATTAAATCTTTAGGTTCCATAATCAGCGTAGTTTTTGCAACTTTTGTATGAGTGCTTTTTCTTCATTAGAAAGTCTAGTGGGTAGTTTTATTTGATAGGTAACGTACAGGTCTCCAAACTGATTTTCTTTTTTGTATTTAGGAAACCCTTTGCCTTTAAGTTTTACCTTAGTGCCGTTTTGAGTTTCTGGTTTTATATTGAGTTTTACTTTTCCGTTGAACGTGTCAATCATGATGTCACCACCAAGTAAAGCCTTATACAAATCTAAATCTACCGTTGCATGAAGATTATCTTTGTCCCTTTTAAATTTTGAATGGTTCACAATTGAAAACTGAATGTACAAATCGCCATTAGGGCCACCATTAACACCTTTGCCACCGTGGCCTTTTATTTTAATGATTTGTCCGTTTTCAACACCTGCAGGAATAGTAATTCTGATGTTTTTATTATTGACCGTTAAGGTGCGCTTATGTGTGGTATAAACGTCTTTTAAATCGAGTTGTAATTCGGCATTAAAATCTTGACCTCTAAATTTAACCTGCCTACCACGACCTCGTGAAGATTGACCACCAAACATATTCTCGAAAAAATCTGAAAAATCTGCTTCAGAATAGCCACTGGATGCTCCTTGGTAACTCCCTTGATATTGCTGTTGCTTCTTTGCTTTTTCATATGCTTCGGCATTTTCCCAATGCTCTCCATACTGGTCATATTTTTTTCGGTTTTCAGGATTGCTTAAAACTTCATTGGCTTCATTGATTTCTTTGAATTTTTTTTCAGCAACTTTATCATTGGGGTTTAAATCCGGATGGTATTTTCGAGCTAATTTTCTGTATGCTTTTTTTATATCATTTTCTGAAGCAGTTTTAGATAAACCAAGTATTTTATAATAATCTACAAAAGACATTTAGTTCTTTTTATGGGTTTCAATATGATGTTTTAATAATTGTTTTAAACTTTCATTGTAATCTTCCATGACTTTGATATTAATATCAGGGTCATTAACAGATGGAACGGTTATAGGGGTTTCTTCTAAAAAAATATATAATTCTGGGTACTCTGTTTTTATTAGGGTAGTTAGCCTAACTATGTCGTTTTCTATATTTTGTAACACATTCATGATAACTATCAATTAAACTTCCAAACCTGTTTCTTTTTTTGCTTTTCAAACACGTCCTTAATCATACAGAAAACAACTCTCCTCATTTTTCTTTCATTATCAATAAACCTTACAATAGTATCTCCAAGTTGTTCATTTTCAATTTTAAACCCAAATGGGTCATGGATATAAGTGTCATCAATAATACAAACAATGCTTTCTAAATTGATTCGAGTGTCATTTAGTAAATACTCACATTGGCTTTTTAATTCAAAAACCTCTATTTGTAATTCCCTTAATTCATCTAAGTTTTCATACATTAAAAGTTCGGAAAAATAATTTTCAATAAGTATTTCTAAAAAGCTCATATCAAAATAATAAAATTCTAACTCCTTTTTCCAGTTTTCGGTTAACAGGTAAAGGTTTTCCCAATTATCATCCTTTCTAACAGTTTCTTCAAGTTTGTTTTTTAAAATAATCATCTGTGTCGTTTTAAGATTAATGATTAAATTTAATTGTAAAAACTCTTATTTGAAATGATGTGTATCAGTCTTGTGAATAATAAAGAGATATTAGTTTAGGTTATTATTTTGCCATCTGCCATTTGAATAATACGATCTGTTTTATTGGCGAAATCTTCGTCGTGAGTTACCACTAGAAGAGACAAACCTTCTTCATCACTTAACCTTTTGAAAATATTGAAGACGTTTTCAGCATTAAAACTATCTAAATTCCCAGTAGGTTCATCGCCCATAATAATAGATGGGTTGTTAATAAGAGCTCTTGCAATAGCAATACGTTGTTTTTCGCCTCCAGAAACTCTCGATGCGCGTTTTTTTGCAAGCTGTTCTATGTTTAACATTTTTAGTTTTTCAAAAGCATCGTGTTCTATTTCTTGATGTGATTTTTCAGCTAGTTTTTTAGCAGGTAACATCACATTTTCTATAACTGAAAATTCAGATAATAAGTAATGAAACTGAAATACAAAACCAATATGTTTATTTCTTATATATGAAAGATGGTCTCTACTTTGATTTGTAATGAGTTGGTCGTTTAAAAAAAGTTCACCCTCATAATCGGTATCCATAGTAGATAAAATGTAGAGCAATGTAGATTTTCCACAACCCGATTTTCCCATTATTGAGGCAAACTCTCCTTTTTTAATCTGAAAATTGATGTCCTTTAAAACATGAAATAATACAGGCTTCTTAAAGTATTTGTTAATATGTTTTGCTTCTAGTACATGACTCATTTTATTGGCCTCTTATAATGGTTACAGGGTCTATTTTTTTAGCTTTTTTTGAAGGTAAGTAACCTGCCAAAAAAGTTGAAAGCATAGCAAAGGAAAAACCTATGATAAAAAACAGCGGATTTAGGTTTATTGGATACGTTTCAACTGTTGGAAGAGCTTCTGTTTGAAAGGGAATGGTATCAATGATACTCACTAATGCAAAACCGATTATAAGTCCTAAAATACCACCTATAAGCCCAATAATCATAGCTTGACTCATAAAAATAAGTTGCACATCTTTACCAGAAAAACCTGTAGCTTTTAATATAGCTATGTCGTTCATTTTTTCATAAATAAGCATATTCAAAATATTATAAATCCCAAACCCAGCTACAATAAGAAGCGTTATTGAAACGGCATAGGTTATAAGATTTCTTATGGTTGTTCCTGTTTCAAATTGTGCGTTGGCTGTTTTAATATCAATAGCAGTTAAATTGAATTGTTGCTCAATTTTTTTTGATAATGGCATGGCTTGCTCGATGTCATATAATTTCACATTAATATCTGTAATATAGTTTTTGGCTTTGCCTAAAATGCGCTGAATGGTTTTTATATTGGTAAAACTTTGAACAGCATCTAAATCTGCAATACCACTTTGAAAGAAGCCCACTATTCTTAAAGGGAAAATGCCTCCATTTATAGGGCTAACTTGTACACGGTCTCCAACTTTTAATGACATTTTTTTAGCAATACCAATGCCTAATAATATGCCATTATCTGTATTTTGTAAAGCTTCGGCAGAACCTTCAACAATATAATCGCCCATATTAAATAAGCGCGCTTCATCAAGCGGATTAATACCTGTGAGATTACCTCCCAATTCAATAGAGCCTGCTATATAAAAAATTTGGGTTTTGACTTGTGGGAGTGCACCACGAACCTCCTCCTTATCTTCTAAATATTTAATAATAGGTAAGGCATTATGAATTTTTTTTTGAGTTAATTTTGGTTTTATGGAATGTATAACGTTAAAACTTTCTTTTACATTATCGTATAAAGAAATAGGTTGGTGTTTAGAAGGTTCTATTTCATTATAAACATGAATATGAGGTGTTTGGTTTAGAATTAAATCATCCAGCATAGCGTTTAAGCCTGTCATAAAACACACCAGAGTTATGTAAGCTCCAATACCAAAAGTAACCCCAAGAGCTGCTGTAGATGTTTGCTTTATTTTAGTCAGCAAATGGGTTTTAGCAATGTTTAATATCACTTTCCAATTCGTCATTATTCGGGTTTATAAATAAAAGTATCTTTAGTGATTCCAGAAAGCACTTCAATGTATTCCATGTTTTGTAAACCTGTTGTAATGGGGGTTAATCCATCATCTGTTTTTACTTTATCATCTTCTATTAAGTAGGCTTTTGGAATGGTTAAAACGGTATCTTTTTTTTTAATAATAATATTGGCTTCTCCAGAAAGTCCAGGATATAATATGTTTGGTGGATTTTCAAATACAGCTTCTACTTTAAAGGTTTGGTTGCGTTCGTCTTTTTTTGGATAAATCTTTGATACTTTTCCTTTAAAAACTTTACCGTTATAAGCATCTAAATTTATAATAACATCTTGGTTTTTGGAGATGCTTACAATATCAACTTCATCAACCAGCATGTCTATAACAAAATGAGTAGCACTGCCAATAGATGCAAGCGGTTCCATGGTGGTTACGATTTCTCCAGATTCTTTGTACAACGCATATACTTTGCCATTAATCTTACTTTTAACCATAAAGTCCTTAGTGTTAATCAAAGCCGTTTGATAATTGTTTTGTGCTTGTTGTACAGCCGTGTAAAGTTCGTTTTTAGTTCTATGATATTTACTTTGTAAAAGTTTTAAATTGTTTGATGCCAACTCATAATTAAGTTTTCGAGTATCAAATTCTACTTTTGAGCCTATTTTTTGTTCCCACAGGTTTTTTTGCCTGAAATAATTTATAGAGTCGTTTTGGTATTTAAGCTTTGCCGCTGTTATTTCTTCAAGAATACTGTTTAGAACAGCAGCGTTTCCATTGTAGTTTTCTTTTGCCAGATTTAAACTGAATTTAGCATTTTGTGCATTAAGTTTAGGTGTGCTATTAATAATTTGAATAAGCGTTTGGTTTTTTGAAACCACATCGCCTTCTTCCACTAAATTATTATCTAAAATGCCAGCAACTATAGCATAAGCCTGATATAAACTATCTGGTTGAATGGTTACTGAAGAATAAACAGATTCTGTTAAAGGCCTTTCCGTTGGAAGTATTTTATTCTCATTATTAAAACATGAATATATGATGAAAAAGAGCATTAAATACCTGAATAATTTCATAATGAATGTACTAGTTTAGCCTGTAGCAATATGTATTCGTTTAAATTAATATGGTCAATAGCGCCAACAAGTTTATTGTTTTCTAGAACAGGGAAAAACGGATGTTTTTCACTATGTGTTAGTTTGTATATTTTATCGAGTTTATCATTACTATAGACTGTTTTGAAATTTGTAATCATAATATCTTTAACCAATATGTTTTTATTGGAATTTTCTATAATATCCTGATGAATCAATACCCCTACGATAGTGTTGTTTTCAATCACAATAAAATTATTTTCGGTGCTAGATATTAATTTATTTACTACTAAATCTATGGGGTCTTCAGGATTAAAAGTTGTAATATTTATCATCATAGCTTCCTCAACGTTATGTCCTTTAAGTAACGCTAAATGTTGTACCATTTGGTTTTCACCATAAGCCCCTAAAAAGATAAAGAGTGCAATTATTATTAAGAACGGGTTGTATAAAAAACCTATTAATAGGAAGAAAACCGCAATAAATTGCCCAATATTTGAAGCTATTTGAGTGGCTTTTGCACGATCCATTTTCATGGCAAGCAAGGCTCTTAAAATGCGACCGCCATCCATTGGAAATGCTGGTATAAAATTAAAAATCACTAAACCTACATTGACTATAAATAGAAGAAACAGGAAATTTTGCCATGTAAAACTCATTAAAGTCTCAAAGGTTTCTGTGAAATTTAAATGTGTAAGTTCATTTACGGGCACAATAAAATAGAGCAATAATGCTATAATAACATTTACCAAAGGGCCTGCTAATGTTACTAAAAACTCTTGTTTGGGCGATTCTGGAATGCGCTCTAAACTTGCCACACCGCCTATGGGGAGCAGGGTTATTTTTTTAGTGTCTATACCAAATCGTTTAGCGGTTAAGGCGTGCCCTAACTCATGCAGTACCACACATGCAAAAACAGCTAAGACCAATGCAACATTAAACAAAATACTTTCGGTACTACCACCACGTTTTAATTCACTAAAAACTATCCAAGCTATTAAGAAAAAGAATGTCCAGTGTACCTTGATTTTAATTCCAGAAACGCTTCCTAAATTTAAATTTGCTTTCATTTTATAGATTTAATAACCCATTTATTATTCTCGTTAAGTATAGCAACTAAATCCTCTGTAATAAATTTAGATGTTATTTTTGGAGGGCTTTTAATAAATTTTTTGTCTAAGGCTATATTGTTACCTTTTGGGTTTAAATATTCTTTTACGTTACCTTCAGTATCGATGATTACCTCAAAGTATTTATAATTAACGATCGGTTTATTCAATATGTCATTTTTACCCATGGATTGAGATAATACTTCTAAAGCTAAAGCAACATCATTATTAAAATTTGAAGCATTTAAGAATTTTGTTTCTATAATTTTTTCACCTGTTTTATCTATATAGCCAAAGTACTGAATACCATCTTTTTTTTCTGAAATTAAACATCTGTTATTATAAAATACAGGGTACTTGCCATCGTCGGTTTTAGTTAAAACCAAGTCATCTCTAAAATTTATAATAATAACGCCTTTTTTATTTATAAATCCCCACGAGTTGTCTTTCTTAATGGCTGCTATACCATCATTATAAGTGGCTATTAAATCTAGTTCTTCTGTTGTTTGTGCTAAAGCAAAAACTGGGATTAATAATAGTATAATTAGTACCTTTTTCATAGTCAAATATTTTATAACAATATTCTAAAATATGATGTTTGGGGTTATTATAAAATGATATCCATCAGCAAGAAATAGTTTAGATGTACTGTTTTATAATTGAAATAATATCATTTTTTTGAAGTACCCCAGATTGTCGCCAAACCTGTTCTCCGTTTTTAAAAAGCAACATAGTGGGCACACCTCTAACTTGGTATTTTGCTGCTAGGGGTTGATTTTTGTCCACATCAATTTTTATGATTTTTATGGCATCTTCAAGTTCTTCTTTTACTTCTTTTAAAATAGGAGCCAACATTTTACAAGGACCGCACCAATCGGCATGAAAATCTATTAATACTGGTAATTCAGATTGTATTATGGTGTTAAAATTATTTTTCATTATTGATATTTTTGATAACATTTTTAAGTTTTGTACTAACAACTTCGGCAACGTCGCTTAGTTGCTCATTTTTTACAGCTTGCATAGAAACCATAGGGTTAATAGCAGATACTTCAATAGTATTTTGCGATGTTTCTTGCACTATAACATTGCAGGGTAACATTGTACCTATTTTGTTTTCAACTTGTAAAGCTTTATAGGCAAAAGGCGGGTTGCAAGCGCCTAAGATTTTATACTTTTTAAAATCAATATCCAATTTGTCTTTTAAGGTTTGCTGTATATTAATTTCTGTAAGTACACCAAAGCCCTCATCTTTTAGTAAGTCTATAACTTTTGCCTCTACAGTTTCAAAACTTCCTTTTGTAATAGTGGTAAAATAATAGTTCATGATCTTGTTTTTTTTAATTCTAAATCTAATTTAGCAAGCATAATCAATTCGGATTTGTTCAACCCAGAAAACGAAGCAGCAATAGCATGCGCTGTTTTTAATATTAGTTTCTTTATATCGTCAGTAAATAAATGTGGTTGTTCATTTTTATACTTTATAAAAGCATTGTAACCTGCTTTAGCGTTTAAATTTTCTTTATCATTCAACCAATCAAAAACAATCTCTATTTGGTATGCTGCATCTGTATGGTAAGCATCTTCAATAACATCGACTTCTAGCCAATGTTTTTTTACTAATTCTTTTAACTTGTTAAACTCCACATCTCGCACCCGCATATCTGCTGCTGCTATGGCATAAAATAGCTTACCAAGGTTTTGGTAAAACTTAAGTGTCATTTTCTTTTTGGTTGCCATTTTAAATACAAATTAACTTTAATAAAGTTACATACTTGTTCGTTAACTACATATGATAAAAATCAGTATAAATAATAGCGAATTTTTCGTACTTTTATGGCGCTGTGCAAAACATAACATATTATGTTCCTACAAGATCAAGAAATATTTAATATTCTATTAGAAACCATTTCAGAGGGTGTTATTATTGTGGATAATCATCAAAAGATAATGGAAGTTAATGCATCTGCAGAAACTATTTTTGGGTACACAAAAAGTGAGATTATGGATAAGGATTTAAACTTATTAATCCCATCTAATTATCACAGAAGCCATGCCTCTTATATTGAAAAATTTATTAAAAAAGGCAAACGTCGTAGGATGGGAGAAGCCATCGATATTTTTGCCTTAAAAAAAGATGGCACTATTTTTCCTATTGAAGTCGAACTTAACCCTTTTACAATCTATAACAAAACCTATGTTATGGCTCTGGTTAAGGATGTTTCAGAAAAAAAAGAAATTGAAAAAAACCTTATGCTCCGTTCTAGAGCTCTAGAATCGGCAAACAATGGTATTATTATTACCGATGCTTTAAAACATGATAATCCAGTTATCTATTTTAATGCAGCTTTTCAAAACCTTACAGGGTATTCTGATGAGGAAATACTCAATCATAATTGCAGGTTTTTACAAGGTAAAGATAGAGACCAAAAACCTCTAAAAAACCTTAGGGATGCCATAAAAAAAGGCGAGAGCTGTCAAGCAACACTGCGCAATTATAAAAAAGATGGCACCTTATTTTGGAATGACTTGTACGTTTTTCCAATAACAAATACTAATGGCACAGTTACAAATTTTATAGGCATACAAAATGATGTTACATTAAGAAAAAAAGCAGAGGCAGAACGACATCACTTAGCAACTATTTTTGATGAATCTTTGAATGAAATATATGTTTTTGATGTTAAAACATTGAAATTTATAAATGTAAACTCAGGAGCGCAAAAAAATATTGGATATACATTAGAGGAGTTAAAGGGTATGACACCTTTGGACATAAAACTAAATAACAATAAAGCGGATTTTAGAAAAACTATTGATGTTTTACTTAAAAAAAATGTTGAGAAAATTGAATTTGAAACCATTTGCCAACGGAAAAACGGTACCACTTATCCTGTAGAAGTACATTTACAATTATCAGTCTTAGGTGAAAAAAATGTTTTTGTAGCTATAATTTTAGATATTACGGAGCGAAAAGGCTATACCTCAAAGCTAGAAAATAAAGTGCAAGAAAGAACACAGCAACTTAATATAGCACTAAGTAAAGAAAAGGAGCTTAATGAATTGAAAACTAATTTTTTATCTTTAGTGTCTCATGAGTTTAAAACACCTTTAAGTGGTATTTTAACGTCTAGCCAATTACTTAGTAAATATAAATTAACCGAACAGCAAGAAAAACGAGATAAACACTTAAAAACGATAATTGATAAGGTCCACTTTTTAAACAATATACTAAATGATTTTTTATCGGTTGAAAAATTAGAAACGGGAAAGGTTAACTATAGGTTAAGTCATTTTAAACTAAGCAAGGTTGTTAATGAGGTGGTTTACAACGCCAATATGCTTTTAAAAGAAGGGCAACAAATAAAGTATCCAGAAAATATTGATGATTTATCGCTGTACCAAGATGAAAAAATCATTCAATTAATATTTTCCAATCTACTGCATAATGCCATTAAATATTCTTCTGAAGGTACGGTTGTAGCCTTACACTTAGAACAGGATAATGATACTACTATATTAACTATAAAAGATGAAGGCATAGGCATTCCTCAAAAAGACCAAAAAAATATTTTTGAACGTTATTTTAGAGCTCATAATGTAATTAACACGCAAGGTACAGGCATAGGTTTAAATATTGCTAAGAACCACTTAGTGAACATGGGGGGCTCAATTTTTTTCGAAAGCAAAGAACATGTGGGTACAACATTTACAGTAACTATTCCAAATGAAGCAAGCCAATGAAAACAGTTTTACTTATAGAAGACGATATTGTTTTAAGAGAAAATACAGCTGAACTTTTGGAGCTGTCTGGTTACACGGTTTTATATGCTTCAAATGGCAAAACAGGTGTAGCATTGGCTAAAAAAGAACGGCCAGATATTATTATATGCGATATCATGATGCCAGAACTAGATGGTTATAGCGCACTTAAAATACTTTCAAATAACAAGGCTACAAAATATATTCCCTTTATATTTTTATCTGCAAAATCAGAACGTAGCGATGTTAGAAAAGGCATGAATTTAGGGGCAGACGATTATATTACAAAACCTTTTACTGAAGACGACCTTATTAGCGCTATTGAAAGTCGTTTAGCAAAAGTTTCCATTTTACAAGAACTCAATACGCTTACAAAAAGTGAAATACTTCAGCCTAATCAAACTGAATTAAAAACACTTAATGATTTAAAAAATTTCTTTGATGATTATGGTGATGAATTTATGTTTAATAAAGAAGACGTTATTTATCATGAAGATGACCATTCCAATTACATCTATCTAATAAACCAAGGCGCTGTAAAATGTTATAGGATAGACGGACATGGTAAAGAACTTGTAACAGCTTTATATAAAGAAGATGATTTATTTGGTTATACATCCTTTACGCAAAACATACCTCATAAAGAAACAGCAACGGCTTTAACAAACACCAAGTTAGTCGGTATTTCAATAATAGATTTTAGTGACATCCTTGATAAAAATCATAAAGTGGTGTTAGAGCTCATTGAATTATTAACTCATGATTTGTCTAATGTAAAAGAACAGCTTTTGCAAATGGCTTATGGTACGGTTAATAAAAAAACAGCGACTACTATTTTAAAATTTGCTGAAAAAATAAATAGGAAACCAGAAGATCCCATAAAAATCTCCAGAAATGATTTGGCAAGTGTTGCCGGGATAGCTTCCGAAACATTAATTAGAGCATTAACAGAGTTTAAAAAACAGGGCATTATAAAAGCAGAAGGCAGAAATATTAAGGTCATAGATATTGAAAAGTTGAAAAGTATAAGTTAGTTTTGGTTTGAATCCTCATTAAATGACCAATATCATTTCATCTAGTAGTACTTTACTTTAAATTAGTGAGTGTAAAGATGCTGTTAGATGAAAAATATATTACTCCTCACCGATTTCTCAGAAAATTCATGGAACGCTATTAAATATGCTATTAGTTTTTTTGAAAAAGAAACCTGCAATTTTTATTTACTACACGTAAATAGGTTAAGTAACCCAATAATAAATGACGCTTTATATATAGCTAATGAAGAAGTCATAGAAACCGTTTATTCCAAACCAACCAAAATAAAGTTACGAGAAATTTTAAAGCATATTGCAGTACAATGTTCACCTAATAAAAAACATAGGTTTTATACACTTTCAGATTATGATTTTTTTATAGAATCTATTAGGAAACATGTAGAAGAAAAAAAAATAGATTGCATTGTTATGGGCACTAAAGGGGCTTCTGGTTTAAAAAAAATTATTGTGGGAAGCAATACAGGTCATGTTATTACCAAAGTAAAATGTACCACTTTAGCAATACCAGAAAATGCTCAATTTGTTAAACTGGAAGAAATAGCCTTTCCTACAGATTTTTCATTAACCTATGATATACAAATATTGCAACCGCTTTCAGAAATTTTAGAAACCTACCAATCTGCACTAAGAATTCTTCATATTAGTAAAAAGAAACCACACTTAAACAACAATCAAAATAATAATAGAGAATTGCTACATGACTATTTTAGTCCCTTAAATCATAGCTTTCATTATTTAACAAATAATAAAGTTGAAGATGCCATACGATGTTTTTTAGAGAGCAGGAATATAAATATGATTTGTATGGTAGCAAAAAACCTAAACTATTTTCAGCAAATCTTATTTCATTCAAAAGTTGAAGAAATAAGTTTTCATACAGAAATACCATTTTTAGTATTACACGAAAAAATATAATGCATTATGGATAATTCAATTTTTTTAGCCAAGTTTTGGGGTTGGTACCTTATCATATTCTTCTTGATATTAAGTTTAAATCCCAAGCGAATAAAACAGATTTTCAACGATTTAAATGATGAGAAATTTTTAATTGTCACATCTTTTGTTGCTATTATTGTAGGTTTACTTAACATTCTGTTCCATAATATTTGGGAACCAAACTGGAAACTTATTATAACCTTTATTGGGTGGATTTCGCTTTATATTGGGCTATCTTTATTTGTGTTCCCAAAGCGTACGGTAGCTGTATTAGAATTTATAAATATAAAACTGGTACAGGTTATTTATACCTTGCTGTTTTTTACGGGCTTGTTTTTGTTAAATATTGTTTATGGAATTATACCTGCATAATTTTCTAAACTGATATATATCATTTCCTATTGAAAAATAGCGAATTATATTAGCATCATTATTAGAAAGTTCTTTTACATAGTTGTAAAAATATAGGTATTGTCGTTGCAAAACGCTAATACTAAAACAAAGTGTTTGAAGCTATTATTAGGCAGGAAAATCTCAATGTTGTCTTTAGTGATAAAGATGTACAGTAGAAAACCAAAGCTCAATGATGAAATTAAATACTTTGGAAAAGCAGGAAGTTTAGACTTCCTGCTTTTTATGAAAAAACCAGAACTTTACATTGCAAAATGTTTAGTACTGTATTGAAATGTTTGAAGATATTGGTTACTTAAGATTTAATATAGCTTTTATTAGGGATATTAATGATTAGGAAAAGGTTGGTTAATAAAATCAAACATTTCAAATAAGAAATAGGAAGTTTAGGCTTCCTGTTTCTTATTTAAATGGTGGCTATTAATTGATTCACATATATTGAGTAATGTGGAGAAAATAAGGGGATGTTTTTATAAACAATCCCCTTTTTTTTGTTAAAACTTATGTGGTGATATTTATATTTTTTTAAGTTTTAATCCAAACGATAAATCTCCAGCATCTCCCAAACCAGGAACAATATGGGCATCCTGATCTAAAGTATTATCTATAGAGGCAATCCAAAGTTGGGTGTCTTTTGGGAAAATGGAATTTACATAAGCAACACCAGGTTTTGATCCAATAACAGAAACGATATGAATCCGTTTAGGATTCCCATGATTTTTTAATGCATTAAAAACATTTTCTAGAGTTTTACCTGTTGCCAACATAGGGTCTATAAGTAAGAGTGTTTTATTATCTAAATTTGGTGCTGCCAAATATTCTACTACAATTTCAATAGATTTTTTATTGTTTTTATGTTTCCTATAAGCTGAAATGAACCCGTTTTCAGATTTATCAAATACATTTAGTAATCCCTTGTGCAAAGGCAAACCTGCTCTTAAAACAGAGCATAGAACTAATTCATCTAAGGGTAAGTTAATGTCTTTTGTGCCTAAAGGTGTTGTAATAGTTTCAGGTTTATAAGAGAGTGTCTTACTGAGTTCATAGCCAAAAATTTCGCCTATACGTTCTATGTTTTTTCTAAAACGCATCATATCTTTTTGAGTGTTCACATCCCTTAATTCAGCCATAAACTGATTTATAATAGAATTTTGATGACTAAAATCATGTACTTTCATGTCCTTTAAATTTTAATTTCTTTTAGTAATCTGTTTCAATACAACTTGGGAGCATATATTTCTTAGTATTAAAAGGCACCAATATTCCTTTAATAAATTAGAGTAGGGTAGTAGGTTCTTTATATTCTGAGATATTAAACTTCTTAGTTTTTTTCAGGGCGATAATACCTCCTTTGATATCAATTAAATTCTTAAATCCCATAGATTTTAAAATAGAGACAAATACCATAGAACGATAACCACTTCTGCAATGCACATAATAGGTTTTTTCTTTATCCAATTTTTTAATGCTATTTTTTATATAGTCTAAGGGCATATTTATGGCGTTTAATATATGCTCACTATTGTATTCACTGGCTCTACGTACATCTAAAATGGCAACAGGCTCTTTTTGTTTTATGGTAGCTAAATGGTTAGCTGTAATAGATGTAATCATTTCCAGTTCTTTTCCAGCTTTTTTCCAAGCATCAATACCTCCTTTTAAAAATCCAAGCGCATTATCAAACCCGATTCTTGCTAATCTTTTTGCAACTTCTTCCTCTCTGCCTGGATCAGCAACAATTAATATTGCTTGTTTTGTATTTACTATGGTAGTGCCTACCCAATTTGCAAAACTTCCATCAATACCAATATTATATGAATCTGGTATAAAGCCTTTAGCAAAAGCTTGTGCATCTCTAGTATCTATAATAATAGCACAATGTTCCAGCATAGCTTTTTCAAAAGCATTAACAGTTAATGGTGTTTTTGCCTTTTTTATAACGCTATCAATATTCTGGTAGCCTTGGATGTTTATTAAAACGTTTTGCGGAAAATAGCCTGGAGGAGGTGTTAAGCCTGTTAAAATATCATCTATAAACTCTTCTTTGGTCATGTCTGCTCTTAACGCATAATTTGTTTCTTTTTGATGTCCTAGCGTATCGCTTGTTTCATCACTCATTTTTTTGCCGCAAGCACTACCTGCTCCATGTCCTGGATAAATTATAATGTGGTCAGGGAGCGGCATAATTTTATTACGAAGGGAATCAAACAAATGTGCTGCAAGTTTTTCTTGAGTTAATTCTGCTATAACTTTTTGTGCTAAATCGGGACGTCCTACATCATCAATAAACAAGGTGTCTCCAGAAAACAATGCCGTTTCTTTACCGGTTTCATCAATAAGTAAATAACAACTACTTTCCATGGTATGTCCTGGTGTATGTAATAGCCTAATTTTAACATTTCCTAACTTGAATTCTTGTCCATCTTCTCCAACTACAAAATCGAAACCTGTTTTTACTGTTGTTGGCCCATAAACTATAATCGCTCCCGTTTTTTTTGCTAAATCGATATGACTAGAAACAAAATCTGCATGAAAATGAGTTTCAAACACATATTTAATTTTTGCTTTCCTATCTTTTGCCATAGCTATATATTGATCAACTTCACGTAAGGGATCAATAACGGCTGCTTCACCATGGCTCTCAATATAATAAGCGCCTTGCGCTAAACAGCTTGTATAAATTTGTTCTACTTTCATGATTTTTGAGTTATACCCTCTTTTAAAATTGTTTAATTATAGCAGCTTGAACCATGATATTTGTCAGCTTGAAATGTATCTCTTTATAGCAGGAAGTGCGCGTTAAAAATCAACCTGATATTTGTTTAAATAATCACCCCTAAATTTTTATTAGCTTCTTTTAACAACCTGATAACTTCATTATCGTTAACCTGGTCGAAATTTTCATAAAACTGACCAACAGCATGAAAGTTTGCAGGGACGAGCAAACAAATAGTATCGTTTACAAAGGGTATCTTTTTTATTTTTTCAATAATTGAAGGTGGTCCAACGGGTAATGCTACGATAATTTGCGATGGGTTTTGTTTTTCAATTAGTTTTATGCTTGAAATTAGGGTGTGGCCTGTAGCTACGCCATCATCAACAAGAATGGTTATTTTGTTTTTAAGATTTAAAGGTTTTTTAGTGCCATAGTACAAATCATGTCTTTGTTTTAAAAGCGTTCTAATTTTACTGGTTTCTTCATTTAAATATTGTTTAGAAACTTGATTGGCATCATCGCTTAAAATCCTATCATTTAAGGTCACCGCACCAATGGCAAACTCTTTGTGCAAAGGGTGTCCAATTTTTTTAGATAACACAATTTCTAAAGGCAAACATAATTGCTTTGCAATAGCATAACCAATTGGAAGTCCTCCTCTAGGAATGGTTACAACTATGGCGTTTTTGCTACGTGCGTATTTTTTTAACTTATCAGCGAGTAGTAACCCAGCCGTTTTTCTATCTTTAAACATAATTATTCTTTTTTTGAACCCAAATAAATATTAAGCCAATTGGCTGTTCGTTGCGCCACAATATCCAGTTTACCAGGCTCCTCAAATAAATGTGAAGCACCATTAACAATCTGTAATTCACAAATACCGTTCATTTTGCTTTTGGCTTTTTTATTTAAGCTTAGAACGGCTTGATCATTACCACCAACGATTAAAAGCGTTGGGGATTTTATTTTATCTAAAATGGGCATTGCAAGGTCTGGTCTTCCTCCTCTAGAGACTATGGTTTTAATAGTTGTACCTAATGATGATGCGGCAGTAAGTGCGGAGGCGGCTCCAGTACTTGCTCCAAAATAGGCTATAGGCAAATGCTGGGTTTCTTTATTATTAATAGTCCACTGAGTAGCTTTTAAAAGCCTTTCGGTAAGAAGTTCTATATCAAAACGGTTTTTATGCTTGGTGTCTTCTTGTGGTGTAAGTAAATCGAAAAGTAAACTAGAAAACCCTTGGTTTAATAAAAAATCGGCTACATAGTTATTTCTAGAACTCAGTCTGCTACTACCGCTACCATGAGAAAATAGAACCATGCCCTTACTATTTTTTGCATGGCGTAAATACCCTTTTAAACGCACTGAATTTATAGGGATTTCAATGTCTTTATAATCAGTTTCTGTTTCCATAATTTTAACAGATAAATCATTTTTTAACCAACAGCCATACCACCATCAATAATGTGCATGGTTCCTGTTATATATTTGCTTGCATTAGAAGCAAGAAATAGTACCGATTGTGCTATCTCTTCGGGTTCTGCATATCTTTTAAAAAGGATATCTTCTTCAAAACCTTTTTTTACGTCTTCAGCATGACCTGGTGAAATACTTTCTTCAATTGAGCGCATCATTCTGGTATTTACAGGTCCTGGATGAAGGGTGTTAACTCTAATGTTACGATCAGCAAACTCTATGGCTGCCACCCGCATTATACCTACAACAGCATGTTTGCTTGCCACGTAAGCGCCAAGGCCAGAAAACCCTTTTAGACCAGCTACAGATGATGTAATTATGACGCTTCCTCCATCATTCATTTTTGGAATAACATATTTACAACCCAACCAAACACCTTTTAAATTTATATCAATAACGCTATCAAATTCTGTATTAGGATAATCTTTTATTGGTTTTACAGAACCTTCAATTCCTGCATTATTAAAAAAGATATCAATACCTTTAAATTTTGATAGTGTTGTTTTTGTATATTTTTGTACGTCTTCAGCTTTAGAAACGTCCGCAGTGCAATATTCTAAATTCGCACTATTCAACTCTTTAGCAGTTGCTTTTAGTTTTTCTTCTCCTCTGGCAACCAACATGACTTTAGCACCTTCAGCCAAACATAGTTTTGCGGTTGCTTTACCAATTCCTCTAGATCCACCTGTAATGAGTACCACTTTATTTTCTAAAGTTTTCATGTCATTCTTTTTTAACGGTTAAAACATAATATTTTGATAAATCATCGATTTAAGATTTTTAGGAAGCTCTGTTCTTAAATCTTCTAATTCTCCTAGTGAAATGTATTTTCTTAGTAGTATAAATGTAGTGTCTATATAATTTTCAGCTAATTCGTCCGATCCAAAATCATGAATGGCTGTTACACCATCATATTTTCTTGTTAAATCAATAAACTCTGTCATTGTTTTAATTTTTTCTTTTTTATGGATGGTCCAACCATTTACATAAACTGCTTTTAAAAACATGGGAAATTGAGCAATGAGTTGCAAAGATTCTTGTGTAGAAATTACATCTCTTAAAGCATGTAGAATTGCAGAAAGTATACGACCAGCCTTTTCTTTGTCTTTACCTAAATTCATTTGTTTAGTATAGTCTTTTAAAAAGGCATTTGCTTCTGCTGCAAATTGATTAAAATTAAGTGCCATAACTGTTTGCTTTTAGTGTGAACATAAATATGCAAACTACTTGGGGTTTTTCAAATGATATATATCAGTGAGGTAAAGATTTTTCAGTTTATTAAATTGATATTAAGTGCTTTGAGACGAGATTTTTTCTAATACTGAAACTTAGATAATAGTTGTGTTTGTTGAAAGAAACCAATCTGATAAATATCATTGTACCAAGGGGTTTTAGTGTTTAAATTTAGAATTAATACTTAAGGCCATGAGAAAAATATTAATTCCTACCGATTTTTCTGAAAATGCTATGAATGCCATAAACTATGCTTTAGAGTTGTTTAAGTATGAGATTAGCGAATTTTTTATAATGCATGCGTACCAAGATGATATTTATGCTGATGAAGCTTTAATTAGCGAAAAAACCTTAGAAGTTGTTACTGATAGTGTGGGAAAAAAATCTGAAAAAGAATTAGAAAAGACGCTTAAAACCATTACTGCAATTTCTCCTAATCCCAGGCATACCTACAAAGTGATTTCAGCCAACAATGTCCTTTTAGATGAAACCGATAAAATTGTAGATGACGAAAATATTGATATCATCATTATGGGCACAAAAGGAAAATCTAATGATAAAAAAGTAACCTTTGGCAGCCATACACTTCAGGTTTTAAGATACGTACAATGCCCAGTGTTAGCCATTCCAGAAAATTATAAATATACGCAACCAAAGCACATCCTTTTTCCAACAGATTATTTAATACCCTATAAAAGACGCGAACTTAAATTGCTTTGCGAAATGGTATCACCTTATAGAGCTGTAATAGACATGCTTTACATATCTAGAAGTAAAAAATTATCATTGAGGCAAAAAGACAACCAAAGTTTTATAAAGGAAGAACTCTATAAAAACACAATTAATTTTAATGTTGAAAATAGTAAGCACATGATTAATACCATCTATAAATATATAAAAGAAAAACACATAGATATGCTGGTTATGGTAAATACAAGACATTCTTTTTTAGAGAATATTCTGTTTCAATCTACTATAGACGAATTGAGTTTACATCTTGATATTCCTTTTTTAGCATTGCAAAACATGAAACGTAATTAAGTTAAATTAAAAATTTTATATCATGAAAAATATTCTTCTTCCTACCGATTTTTCTGAAAACTCTTGGAATGCCATATCCTATGCTTTAAATCTTTTTAAAAATGAAACTTGTACCATGTATTTGTTAAACACTTATACACCGGTAATTTATCATGTTGAATATGTATTAGTAGAGCCTTCTCGATATGGTATGGCTGATGCTGTTAGGGAAAGCGCCTTAGAACAGTTAGATGAATTTAAAACCAGAATAAAAAAGGAGTTCAATAATCCAAAACATGCTATAGAAAGCATGGCTGCTTTTAACAACTTAATTTCTGAAATTAAAGATATTGTTAAAGAAAAAGCCATAGATTATGTAGTTATGGGTACTAAAGGTGCCACTGGTTTAAAAGAGGTTTTATTCGGGTCTAATACAGTCCATGTATTTAAAAATGTAAAATGTCCCGTATTAGCAATACCAGATGGTTTTGACTTTGAAACACCTCACGAAGTTTTGTTTCCAACAGACTACGAAATCAATTATAAAGACCATCACATAAAACCCATTTTAGATATTATCTCGCTTTATAACACGAGAGTTAACATACTGCATGCTACTTACGGATATGATTTATCTGAAGCTCAAGAAGAGAACAAAAAAGTACTGGAGAAATACTTTGAAAAATCGGCATACTTATTTCAGAGTATTAGTAATCAGACAATTGAAGAGGGGATCAATAATTTTCAATTAAAAGCACGCATTAATTTATTGGTTATGATAAATAATAAACACTCCTTTTTTGAAAATTTATTTTTTAAGAATACTATAAACAAAATAGGGTTTCATTTAAATATTCCATTCTTGGTAATTCCTTCAAAAAACAATAAAACTTAAATCATGAAATGTTGCATAATAAGTAATTTGATACGAAGTAAAAATGTTCAATGGAGAAATAAGAGATTCTTGAAATCTTTTGAAAAGCAATTATTAGCGACGAGAATAATCATATATAACCATTAAAAAATAGTAAAAAAAAAATCGGAGATGAAACGAAAGATTTTATTACCCACAGATTTTTCAGATAATGCTTGGAACGCCACGGTTTATGCCTTAAAACTTTATGCAGATGAAGAATGTACGTTCTATTTTTTGAACTCTTTAACTATAATTGGTGCACCCTTTGAGGATTTTTCAGATAAACTATTAAAAACAATGGAGGAAAATGCCATGAAAGAGTTATTGGCTTTAAAAGATTTAGCAGAAACATCTGATGCCAATGCAAATCATGATTTTGATGTTATTTTGAGTAAGGATGATTTAAGCAGAGCCATAAAAAACGCCGTAAAAAAACACAAAATCCATCTTGTGATAATGGGCACAAAGGGAGCAACAGGTTCAAAAAAGTTTTTCTTTGGTAGCAATACGGTACGGGTTATTAAAAACATTACTAATTGTCCTGTTTTAGTTGTGCCCGAAGAGTATGATTTTATTGTGCCTACACAAATCGCTTTTCCAACAGATTACAATCGATTTTATAGCATTGAAGAATTAAGGCCTTTAATGCAGTTAGCGGATATGTATGATTCTAAAATTAGAATTGTATATATCAATGTAAAAGAAGACGAAGAACTTAGTGATACCCAAGAATATAACTTAACGGTGCTAAAAAGTTATTTAAACAAATTTGATTTTAGTCTCCATTGGATGCCAAAATATGCTAAAAAAGAGATGGAAATTAATGATTTTATTGAAGAATTAGGAATCGACATTCTGGCGATGGTAAAATACAAGCACAGTTTGATGGAAAAAATAACAAAAGAACCTGTAATAAAAAAAATAGGATTTAATCCCAAAGTGCCATTTTTAGTTATACCGGAATAATGCTATTTATGCTTTAAAAGAAGTCTGTAAAAGTGGTTTTTCAAAGCATAAAAAATACTTACTTTTTTTATTGGTATTTGTTTGTGCTATAGGTATAGCTGATATATATCATTGTCATCAACAGCCTCTGGGGTTAAATTTATATGGCAAACTAAAAACAATCTCATGAGGCACAGAATATTAATCCCAACAGATTTTTCTAAAAATGCATGGCATGCTATAAAATACGCGCTAGAATTATATGAACACAAGTATTGCAATTTTTACATTTTAAACGTGTTTTCTGCATCCAATAATATTTTAGATAGTTTATTGAATTTGGGTCCTGGGAGTGAATTATATGAAACAGCAAAATTAGAATCTGAAAACGGGCTGGCCAAGATTTTAAATATGCTAGCTTTTGCAGATTATGATAACAAAAAACATCGTTTTGAAACTATTTCTTCTTTCAACAATGTCGTTGAAGCTATTAAAAATGTTGTTGAAGAAAAGGATATTAAAATGATTATTATGGGTACAAAAGGTAAAACAGATGCTAGGATCATGTATGGCAGTACCGCCATAAATGTGATGGAAAAGGTACGCAATTGTCCCGTAATTGTAGTTCCGGAAAAGTCCACAATAAAATTGCCCAAAGAAATTGTTTTCCCCACCAACTATAAAACACCTATAGAAAAACAAGAATTAAACCACTTACTGGGCATAGCAAGGAATTGTAATGCATCGGTTGAAATCTTATATATATCTGAAAAAGGTGAGCTGGACAACAAACAACTTACCAATAAAAAATTTTTACATGAAAGCTTTAATGGGGTTAATAATGCTTTCCACAAGCTTAGCAACATGGATATTCCAACGGCCATTAACTGTTTTGTAGAAAGTAGAGGGAGTGATATGGTAGCTTTTATAAATAGGAAACACATTTTTTTCGGAAGCATTTTAACCCATCCATTGGTAAAAGAACTCGGATATAATTCTAAGGTCCCCATATTGGTTATGCATGATTTACGAAACTAAAAATAATTCAAATCCTATAACAACGAAAGGATTTTAAAAGAGATAATAATGCAAAAGTCAAAATTTGATAGGATGAAACGAACTGGTGTTTGGTTAGACAAGGAAAAGGCCATTATTGTAACCCTGTATAATGGAGATATGAGCACGAACACCATACTATCTCATGTAAAAAATTTTCATGTTCATAGTGGTTCTGGAACACGATTAAAAGGAGGGCCACAGGATGTTGTTCAAGACAGTAAATATTTAGAACGTGAAAAACATCAACTAAAAAAGTACTTTAATAATATAGCTTCAGAAATTAAAGATGATGATGCTATAGTTCTATTTGGTCCAGCTGAAATTAAAGACCAATTCAATAAAGAGTTAAGGACATCTTATAAAGATTTAAGTGCTAAAATCAAAGATGTTGTAAAAACAGATAAAATGACCAAAAGACAAGTGAGATCATGGGTTAAAATATTTTTTGAATCGACAAATTAGTCGATTATAGTTGGTTGGTTAGTAACTGCCAAAATCATTTTTGGTTTTGGCAGTTTTAAAAAAAGCAAAAATGGAAACAGACGCTATCGAAATCATAAAATCATCAGGTGAAAAAGCAAAATTTTCATTAAATAAACTAAAGACTTCTTTAGAACGAATAGGTGCAGACCAACAAACTATTAATCAGATTATTGATAAGGTAAGAGACGAACTTTATCAAGGTATTTCAACAAAAGAAATCTATAATAGAGCATTTGCACTACTTAAAAAAAAGAAAAGCTATTTGGCTTCAAAGTATAAGCTAAAAAAGGCCATTTATGAATTGGGCCCTACAGGTTTTCCTTTTGAACGTTTTGTTAGTGCCATTTTAAAATACTCTGGTTACAAAACCGAAGTTGGTCAAGTTTTACAGGGAAAATGTGTTACGCATGAAATTGATGTTATAGCCTATAAGAATAAAGAAACCACGGTCATAGAATGTAAATTTCATAATGAAGAAGGGCTTAATTGTAACGTTAAAATACCGCTTTATATAAATTCACGCTACAATGATATAAAAACACATTGGAATGTAAATTCTAAAAATAAATCTACCCTTGCAAACGGCTGGGTAGTTACCAACACCCGTTTTACTGAAGATGCGTTACAATACGGCAAATGCGTTGATTTGTATTTATTAAGTTGGGATCATCCTAAAAATGATGGTTTAAAAGACCGTATAGATCGCTTAGGCTTATACCCCATTACCGTATCTACATTACTTACCAATAGAGAGAAACAGTTTTTATTAAGTAGGGATGTTGTGCTGTGCAGAGCATTAATTGGAGATGCTTTTTATTTAGATCATTTAGGAATTTCAGATACAAGGAAAATAAAAATATTGAATGAAATAAAAATGTTGTGTAGTAATTAGTGTTTGTTAGGCCGTTTTTATCTCATGTGTTTTTTAAGAATTGGTATAACGTGGAGGATTTAGATTTTAACAAAAAAGAATAAAAGTGAGCATGGAAAATTTTGTAAGAATCAACTTTTTAGGAGCGGCAGGTGTTGTTACGGGTTCTAAATTTCTTTTAGAAACTTCAGAAAAAAACATACTCATAGATTGTGGTGTGTTTCAAGGGTTAAAAGAATTAAGAGCGCTTAATTGGAGCAATTTACCTGTTAATGTTAAAACCATTGATGTGGTATTGCTAACACACGGACATTTAGACCATGTTGGCTATTTGCCAAGATTAGTAAAACAGGGATTTAAAGGGAAAATTAAGGGAACAGCACCTACTTTGGCCATTGCACAAATTATACTCAAAGACAGTGCTAAAATATATGAAGAAGAAGCGAAAAAGGCCAATAAAGAAAAATACACTAAACACGATCCGGCATTACCCTTTTACACAACATATGAAGCAGAAAAAACCATAACACAATTTCAAGTAGAAGCACCCGATAAGTGGATCGTGCTTTCAGAAAATATATCGTATCGCTTTCAGTATAATGGACATATTATCGGAGCTACTTTTATCGAGTTAGATATTAACCGAAAACGGTTTGTGTTTTCTGGGGATATAGGAAGACCAAATGATTATTTATTAGACACCCCTAAAAAACCTGAATGGGCAGATTTTTTATTTATTGAAAGTACCTATGGCAACAGGTTACATCCTAACGAGAATATTGAAGAACTACTTTCGGAATTAATTAACGAAACCATCCATAAAAAAGGAAATTTAATCATCCCAAGTTTTGCCGTAGAACGTTTGCAAACACTCATGTATTTACTTTGGAAACTCTACAAAAAAAACAAGATACCAAACATACCAGTTTTTATCGATAGCCCTATGGGAAATAACGTTTTAGAGGTTTTTGAACGGTTTCCTAAATGGCATAAATTATCGGTTTCAGATTATAACGCTATGTGTCATCATATAAATATTGTGCAATCCTATAAGGAAACCTGGGAAACTATTGATGATAAGCGTTCTAAAATAGTTATTGCAGGAAGTGGTATGGTTACGGGTGGGCGCGTACTTACATATTTGCAACAACTTATAGATGAACCCTCAACAACCGTTTTATTGGTTGGATATCAAGCTGAAGGCACAAGAGGCAGACAGTTACAAGAAGGTACTCACGAAATACGTTTTTTTGGAAAATATTATCCTGTAAAAGCCAAAATTAAAAGTATAGAAAGCTTATCGGCACATGCTGACCAAAAGGATTTATTGGATTGGATGAGCAGCATTAAAAACATCCCTGAAAAGGTGTATTTAATTCATGGAGAACCTACAGCTTTGGATGCTTTTCGTGTAAAAATAAAAGACACCTATAATTGGCAGGTTGCCATACCAAAACTTACAGATGTTGAAAAAGTAATGATTTAATTTTAAAACAGGAACACATGGAAGCCATTGAAGTTTACAGAAGTTTCAATAGTAATAAATCTATTGAAGAATTACAATACAATGTATCGAGACATAAAACTACAATTGAAAATTTAAAATTTGAACTTCATTTTTATAAATTTTTATTGAGTAAAGCCATTTTTAAACCTCATGTAATCAATTTATATGAAAGACTTACTAAGTTTAAAAATGAAATAATGTCTATGAATGAAAGTGGTATTGATTTAATAAATGAATTAAACTCACACGCTCATCTCATTAGAAATAAAATTGAATGCGAAGATTTGGCTTGTGATAATTTTTTCATTAAAAATCACGATGACTTAGAACTCAAGGTGTTCAGCTTTAATACTAAAATTTCTAACTTTAAATTTAGATTATTTCAATATCTGGAAAGCGTTATTAATAACTGAATTTTTTTTTAAAAACACTTTATAAAGTATCTAACTGACTGATATATATCATTGTAAAAATCTGTTTCTGTAAATATATTAGTGTTGAGTATAAATTTAACCTAAACATATAATATCATGACAACATTAATGAAACGCAGAAGAAGAAGTGGGTTGCGCCCATCAGAAAACAGGTTATTAACCCCTTGGAGCAATAACCTCTTAAGACCTTGGGAAAATCGTTTGTTCCCATCTAATTTTACCAACTTAATAAGATTTGATGACATTTTTAATGATGATTTCTTAGAAGATGATAGTTTAATGCCAGCTGTAAATGTGAAAGAACATGAAAAAGATTTTGAAATCGAATTTGCAGTTCCAGGCTTTAACAAAAAAGATTTTGAAGTGACTATTGAAGAAGATGCCCTTCATGTTTCTGGCGAAAAAAAAGTTGAAGAAGAAGAAAAGGAAGATGACTATTCTCGTAAAGAGTTTAGCTATAAATCTTTTAAAAGATCTATGATGCTCCCTCCTTCAGTAGATATAGACCAAGACATTAAAGCATCTTACAAAAATGGGATTCTAAAAGTGAAACTATTAAAGCAAGAAGAAGTTATTCAAAAAGAGCCTCCTAAAAAAGTTATTGAGGTTAATTAATTTTCCTTAAGCAGAAAGCAATATTTTCTCAAAATATGGCTTTCTGCTTCTTTAATTTTTAAAATAAATAGAAATGAAAACAAAACAAGTTAAACCAAAATATCAAGCATGGTTAAGTGCAGAAAGCATGCATAATATGTCCGCAAAATGGTTGTCTGAATTAAAATTTGCAAAAGATGAACAACTGTTCTTTAATGATTTAGTAAAATCGTATACACTTCAACTTATAGATTCAAAACGCTTTAATGAAAGCAAAAAGATTATAGATCAATTAAGTGCTTTGCAAAAAAAAACCGATAGCTTAATTGAAACAGTAATAAAGCACGAAAAAGGACTTAAAATTATGGTAGATGGTATTGATCAGATTGAAGAAGAAAACGCCTATAAAGATGAGCACACAAAACTTATCATTAAAATAAGTAAATTTTTAGCAAAATATAGAACGCTTAAAACACAGTTGTTTTCACTTGTAAAAGCTATTATAAAAGAAGGCAAACAAAAACGACTGCTACAATAGAAAAAATAGGATGGTTTATTTAATAGTATTTGTAATCAGTTTATTGCTTAGTATAACGATACGTTAGAATATATAAACTTCAATAAAAAGTAATATATGCAATCTATAAAAACAATAGCACTTTGCTTGCTGGTTATCAGTTGTTCTACAACAGAACTAGTTGAGAATTGGAAAAACCCAGATATAGATACGTATAGCCCTAATAAAGTTTTATTGGTAGGTATGACTTCTAACCTAGACGCTAGACAAGAATTTGAAAAACAATTAAAAGACGAATATACCTCTAGGGGTATAGAATCAGTGATGAGTTTAGAGTTTTTTGAACCATTATTTACAGAAGAAAAAAAGACAGAAGAAGAGATTAAAATATTGGAAAACAATCTGATAAAAGATGGGTTTGATACCATTTTATTCACAAAAGTAATTGGAGTAGAAGATAAAATAGAATACAAAAAAAATTACGATACCTATGATAGTACCTATAGGAAATTTAGTGAAGATTATTTAAAGTATCAAGATGCTTTTTACAATCCAGATTATTATCTAGAATATACGGTTTATCATACCGAAACGTCTATGTATTGTATTTGCCCAACAAAAGAGCGTGAACTTATCTGGAAGGGGTATATAGATATTATGGATCCGCAATCAATACATGAAACCATAAACGATTACGTTAGGTTAGTAATCGTTGTTTTAGAAGAACAACAGCTTATTTACCCAAACATACCTAAGGATGCGATACATGAAGAAGCTATTAATTAATATCAATTTATATGTTAAAAAGATAGCGATCTTAATATTTGTCACATCATTAATCAGCTGTTCTTCAACAAAACTTATTACGAGTTGGAAAAACCCTGATTATTACATATTTAAACCAAAAAAAATACTGGTTGTAGGTGTTACGCCTAATTATGAATTACGTAAAGCTTTTGAGTTTAAGCTTATAAGAGCGTTAAATGCCAGAAAAATTAAGGCTTTACAAAGCGCAGTAGTATTTGAAACTTCATTTAAAGATTCAAAACAGACTGAAAAAGAAATTGAAGTTCAGGTAGACATATTACTTTCTAAAGGGTATGATACGATACTGGTGTCCCGTGTTAAAGGCGTGGATGATAATAAGGCCTATAGCGGTAATTCTCCAAAAACCGACTATCATTTACGACGTTTTATTCTTTATTATTTGGCTTATCAAGATGCTTATTTCATGGAAGATTATTATAGCAGATATAAAGTTTTTAATATTGAAACATCCATTTATAATTTGAAAAATGATTCAGATAAATCTTTAGTTTGGAAAGCTTCTTTTGATGTGGTCGATATAAATAACAGCAATAAGGTTATGGAGTCTTATGTTAAAAAACTTGTCAAGACTTTAGAAAGGAAAAAAATTATTCCAACCAAATAAAAATATTAAAGTACTTTTGGCTAATATTTCAAAGAATTAGTAATAAATACATATAAACAATGGCCAAATTATTTCTGCTTAAAGGGAGAATTCAAAATTATGCTTGGGGAGGCACGCAATTCATCCCCAATTTATTAAACAAGAAGCCCAGTGGTGAAAAATGTGCCGAATATTGGCTCGGAGCTCATGTAAATGCTCCGTCTGTTTTAAAAACGAAAGACGGCGAGCAAACTTTAAATACGTTCCTGAATTCAGATTTAAAAAATAAGTTAGGTCAGAATATAGCTGAAAAATTTGGAAGGCTACCATTTTTATTCAAGGTTTTGGATGTAAATGATATGTTGTCCATTCAAGTACATCCCACTAAATCTGAAGCAGAAAAAGGCTTTAAGAAAGAAAACGAAATGGGCATTCCGCTCAATGCGCCCCATAGAAACTATAAAGATGACAACCATAAACCTGAAATTATGGTGGCACTTAGCGAATTTTGGCTGTTGCATGGGTTTTTAACAAAAGAAAAATTGGAGCAGGTGCTTGCAGGCATTCCAGAATTTCATGCATTACAATCTGTGTTTCAGTCAGAAGGGTATTTTGGACTCTATAAAAAAGTAATGGAACAGACCCAAGAGGAAACCAATAAAGCACTTAAACCATTAGTCGATAGGGTTTTGCCGCTTTTTAAATCTGGAAAATTAAGTAAGTCAAATCCAGATTATTGGGCTGCTAAGGCTGTTGATTCTGCAAATGATGCCTCAGTATTGGACAAAGGGGTCTATTCCATTTATTTTTTCAATATTGTAAAAGCCAACAAAGGGGAGGCCGTTTTTCAGGATGCGGGAATTCCACATGCCTATTTAGAAGGCCAGAATATGGAACTCATGGCAAATTCAGATAATGTTTTACGAGGCGGATTAACCCCAAAACATGTTGATGTGCCAGAATTGCTCAAACATGTGGTTTTTGAAGCTACCGTTCCTAATATTATGTATGGCGAATTACAAAATGATGGTATTGAACGCATATATAAAAGTCCGGCTCCGGATTTTGAACTGAGCCAGATTACTTTAAGCAGCTCTCAGCATTATAAAACCAAATCTAAAACGGCACAAATCCTAATGATTATAAATGGAGAAGTGAATATTACTGAAGGTGATACCTCTTTAAATCTTAAAAAAGGCCATTCAGTAATTTTACTAGCAGATAGTTCTTATCAAATTTCATCTTCTAAAAATGCTGTTTTATATAAGGCCACAACGCCTTAATGATTGTGTTTCTTGATAAGATAAGGGTATTGAGTAAAATATATCTTTAAAAATTTATTGAATACAGATAATGTTATGGTAAATAAAACAAAAAAGCCGAAGACTAATTAAGTTAGATACTCTTTTGATATGGTGTTTTTAAGTATTTTTAAATTTAACTGTCAAATCACCTTAAAGAAAGATTACTTTATATAACTGAAAGATTAAGAATGGAAAATTCTTAATTTTAAGTTAACATTAAATTGTGAAATTAGAATCCTTTATTAAGGAAGTCCCTTCCAACATCGATTCTTAATTATGGAAAACCATAAATATAGACCAGCGTGTTTTGACTGTGCACCTTTACACAGAAGCCAACGTTGGAGAAAAATTAAGTAATCCTGAACTGGCTTCCATGGTAAGCATGACACCAAATTCGTTTGCTAGATTGTTTAAAGAAGAAATGCATATTACTTTTACAGTTTTATTCAAAACAGAAAAATAGCAAAAGCTTGTGAATTGTTTGAACACTCGAACGTGACTATAAATATTGTGTCTTATAATCTTGGTTTTTCAGATCGTTGCCATTTCTCTAGGGGATTCAAGTCTATTTCTGGTATTAGTCCAGCAGTTTATATATTTGGTAGATACACTTAATTTAGCAATTGAAATATTTGAATTATAATGTATATATGATTAATTTTGGTTTACATTAAATATCAAATAATTATTATAAACAAAGAGGGCATTTGTTTCAAGGTTCCATTAATTAATATTTCTGAAATTAACCACATTAAATAGATTATACAAATCATTATGAAAACATTAAAACCAACATATATAAAAGGAGATTATAAAAAAAGTAATTTTTTTAATAATGAAAGTCGGCTGGTCTGTGGTTGTTCCGGATTAGGTGGGGTTTGGAGACCAATAAAAGAGGAAGATGCCATTGACACTCTAACATATGCATTAGAAAATGGAGTAAGTGTTTTTGATACGGCTCCATCATACAATAATTCTCAGTTATATTTAGGGAAAACTATAAAACAATGGACAGGAAAAAAACCATTTATTAGCACAAAAGTTGGTAGATTAAGAGCAGATAGAGCAGACGAATGTATTGTGGATTATTCACCAGAAACAATGCGTAAAAGTGTATATGAAAGCCTTGATGTTTTGGGTTTAGACAAAATAGACTTGCTTTTTATCCACGAGCCACACCTAGTTCCTGTCGAAAAAATGGATGACATTATGGATTGCTTGAATGCTTTTAAAAAAGAAGGTGTTGTTGGTATGTTAGGAATTGGAGGGAATCCAATAGAACGGTTTTATCCCCATATGATTAAAGAAAATTTTGATGTTTTATCAGGTTTTTTAAAATTAGATGCTTGTAATTTATCAGGCTTTGAAAGAGATATTCCTCAAATTAAAAATGAAAATATTGCTTACTATGCAGCATCTGCATTGCATATGGGATTACTCGGTAGACGTTTGAACCAGTATAATGAAGAACGACCAAACAATGAGTGGATTACTAATACAGATGTTGATAATGCTTTAAAAATCAATAAAATATCAGAAAAACATAAAATTCCATTGTCTAGATTGGCACTTCGTTATGTGTTTTCAATTGAAGAGGCAGACAGAGTTGTAGTTGGTCCTACTACGAAAGAACAATTAGTCGACTTATTGAATGCTTGGGATGAGGGAAAACTTCCTGAAAATATTTTTGACGAAATTACGAACACTATAGTCAACTAGGTTAAAATTAAATACTTGTATATTCTTAAATAAGGATAGAAAAGCCATAACATTCTTTATAGTTGTTTTTGTATTCTCATTTTTTTTAAATTTAGTTATTTAAAATTTTAGAAACCTCGTATATATTCTGTTATATCAATCATTTAATAAGTAGGCTAAAACCTTTAACTTGAAAGTTTTGCTATAAGTCTTGCTACTTTGTCATTTTTATACATTACTATTTAGGATTTTTACTTAATTTGAATAATGTGCGTTGAACGTAAATATTGATTTAATTTACTGCTATTTTTTTTCTTTCAGAAGAAAAAAAATGTAAGAAACTGATTAATTGTAGGCATAAAAAAAACGGTTTAGTGTGAACTAAACCGTTTGTTTATGGGCAATTTTGAATTGTAGCGAGAATGGGGCACGATCCCATGACCTCCGAGTTATGAACTCAGTGCTGGCATTTTTTTAAACACATTTACTGGGCTCACAAGCTGTTATTTTTGAAAATCGTGTTCTAAAACGTGTTCCGTTTTATGTTCACTTATTTGTAAAATACTTTAATGCAATATAAATAAAATTTCGCAAGTAAATAAAGTGTGTAATGACAAAGATAATGTGATATGTTTTAATTTAATCAGATAAGTTTTTCATTTTTTCTATAAGCAGATGAGAAAGGATTGTTCTTGTTTGTTAAGCTAATTAAACTTTGCTTTTCTTAAATTATTAATGAATTAAGAAGAATAATTTTATTAATAATGCGTAATATTGTGTAGGTGCCAATAACAATTTTTGACTGTAAAATTGTTTTTCATCTTCCCTACTGCATAAATTTTTTTATCACATTAAATTTAGCAAGCATTTAAATATAAAAGCAAGTTAATATAATGGCTAATAATCTAGACAAAAAGAGTAAGCTTCTTTTCATAGGAATTATTCTTATGGCAATTCTTAGTTGCGATAATAAAATTGAGCAATCTATATCAAATAGCTTACCTCAAAATTTTAAGTTAGATTCTTTACAAGAAATCAGTCACAGTTTTGAAGAGGTTCTTGATACATCAAATATTTTAAATGTTAAATATTCTACTGAGCAGTTAGATAATACAAATGGACTTTCAAATAGTTCCGTAAATACCATTTTTCAAGATTCTGAAAACATACTATGGATTGGCACTTGGGATGGACTAAATAGATATGATGGCAATAATATCAAGATTTTTAGACCAGAATTGAATAATGAAAATAGCCTTTCCAATCAAGTAATCCTTAAAATTGATGAAGATGAAAATGGATGTATATGGGTATTGACCATGCATGGCTTAAATAAATATGATAAAAAATCAAACACATTTAAGAGATTTTATTTTTCCAGAAAAGATATACCACCTTTTTCAGAATCAGAATTTAATATGGCTGTTGACAGTTCAAAAAATGTCTATTCTATTGTAAAAGATTGGGGGCTTGGCTACTTTGATGGGGAAGATTTTCAATTATTAGAAACTAAAAATCTTCAAACCAATGCTGTTAAAAAGATGGCATTTACACCTAAAGGAGAGTTACTTTTATTATTTAATAATGATGAACTCTATTCTTTGGTTATAAAATCAAGCGAGGACGGTACTAAAATAATATCTCATACAGATTTGATTTTAACTGATGTTAGAGATTTTGGAATATTGTCACAGAACAAAATTTGTTTTATTTCTACCACTGGAGACACTAAATTATATAATCTTACAGATAAAGTAAAAAAGCAAATCAATAAGGGGAATAATTACAATATTATATCTAGGACAGAAGAAGGCCTTTTAATAAGTGATAATTCAGGATATTTTATTATTGATAGTTTAGGAGAAATCAAAATTAATTCATGGGTTAGGAGTATAAAGAATAAAAAAATTACAACTTTAATACAGGGTACAGAAAATATAATATGGTCGGGGACTGATGGAGATGGACTTTTTAAAATGCACCCTCTTAAAAAGATGTTTAATCTAGTCTCGAAAGAACAGGTTCCTGAAATTGATGGAGGCATTGTGCGCGTATTTTTAGAAGTAGAAGAAAATTCTTTTTGGGTAGGAACAAAGGGAAAGGGCTTATTCCTATTTCCCTCCAAATTTTATCAAAAACCAAATGAACCAATAAAATATCAAAATTTCAATGAAAGCAATAGCCCTATTAATAATTCTGTATTCTCACTCTATAAAGGGCAGGACGATCTTGTTTTTATTGGTACCGATGGAGACGGGATTAATGTTTTTGACTTAAAAAAATCAAATTTTATTAGTTGGTCAGAAATTATAGGTAGTGAACTGTGTGACTATTTTAAGTCCACTTACACAATTTATCAAGATGAAAATGGGTTTATTTGGCTTGGAACGAATGGATATGGTATGATTCGTTTTAAAATTTCACGTACAGGTGATAATTTAAGAGTTACCGATTTTAAAAAATATTTGGCTGCAGATGGAACAGATGGATATTTAAGTAGCAATATTATTTTTTCAATAGTTTCAAAAAGCAAAAATGAACTTTGGTTAGGAACAAGATTAGGGGGGTTAAATCTTTTTAATAAGGAAACGAGTAGATTTAAAACATATAAAAACAGAAAGAGCGATTCGCAAAGCTTATCAAATAACGATATTTTATGTCTTCATAAGGATGTAAACAAAAACCTTTGGATAGGCACGAGTTTGGGCTTGAATTTATTGGAAGAATTTCATTATGAAGACGAGCCAAAGTTTAAAAAATTCACAGTTAAAGAGGGACTTCCGAATAATACAATTCATGGAATTACTTCCGATAAAGAATCAAATCTTTGGATAAGCACCAATTTTGGCTTATCTAATTTTATATTCAATGAGTCAAAATTTAGTAACTATACTAAAAATGAAGGTTTACAGAATAATGAATTTGCAGATGGTGCTTTTTATCAAAATAACATTACAGATTTCGTTTTTATGGGCGGGATAAAGGGGTTTAACTATTTTTTACCTTCCAAAATAGAAGAATCTCAAGTTTTACCAGATATCCTTATCGATAAAATTAGTGGTCAAAATCAGGATCTCCCCTATTATCAAGGACTAGTTATATCACCAAATTCAAAAACATTTCCATCCATAGTTTTAGAACATGATCAAAACTTTTTTGATGTAGAATTAGCAGCTTTGACTTATATAAATAGTGAAAAATGTCATTATGCCTATAAACTGAATAATTTTGATCAAAATTGGAATGTAGTAAATAATAGAAGAATTATTTCCTTTACAAATGTACCTAAGGGCTTTTATTCTTTATGGATTAAATGGTCTAACAGCGATGGTGTTTGGAGCAGTCCAGTTCAAGTCATTGATATAAAAATTAAACCAGTTTTTTGGCAATCAAACTTGGCTATCGTTATTTATTCTATTTTTATTTTTCTCTTTCTTCTATTTGTGTGGAGCTATTTTAATAAGCAGTATAAATTAAGACAAAATATTATTTTTCAAAAACGAGAAGAAGAAATACACCAAAACAGGTTGACATTTTTTACAAATATTGCACATGAATTTCAAACACCTTTAACCTTGATAGTTGGTCCTGTTCAAAAACTTGCTGAATCTGAAAACCTTGGAGAAAAAAGCAAGAAATTTATAAATATGATACAGCGAAATTCTTCAAGACTATTTTTTTTAACACAGCAGCTACTTGAATTCAGAAAAGCTGAGTACGATCATTTAGAAGTGACAGTAAAACAATTTGATTTAGTGAATTTGATTGAACAAATTGCTGAGCTTTTTGATGAATGGGCACTAGATAAAAATATAGAATACGATTTAGAATTACCAACTGAACTCATCGGGTGGTATGATAAAGATAAAATTGAAAAAATTATTTTCAATTTGTTGTCAAATGCATTTAAATATACACCCCAAAATGGCAGTATAAAATTAGAGTTCAGTATTCAAAGTGACAAAGCAAGAACACTTCATATCAAAGTATCCAACACAGGAAAAGGTATTTCTAAGGAAAAACTAGAATCTTTATTTGATAGATTTTTCTTGACTGATAATGTTGACAAATCAGATACGGATTTGTTTAGAACAGGTATTGGGTTAGCATATATTAAAAAATTAATAACAGTATTAGGAGGTGATATTAATGTGTCTAGTGGATCAAATAAAGGTGCAATTTTCACAATCAATCTCCCTTGTAGTAAACATTCATTTAAGGAAAAAGAACTTGATACAGAAGGCAGTCAAATTTTAATTTCAGACTATCTTAAAAATATTCTTGAAGAAACTCCAGATAACTCTGAAGATACCTTTAATAAAATGTCAACATTAGAAGCGTTTTTAGAAAAACGTAAAGTGGTATTAATTGTTGAGGACGAGCGAGAAATTCAATTGTTTTTGAATGAATTACTAAAGGAAAAATATAAAATTATAATCGCTAATAATGGATTTGAAGCCATAGAGAAAATGAAAAATGAGCTTCCAGATATTATCATTACTGATGTTATGATGCCTGTTATGGATGGTATAGAGTTATGTAAAAAAGTTAAAAGTGATGATAAAACTTGCCATATACCTGTAATAATGCTCACTGCAAAAAGTTCAATTCTACACCGTATTGAAGGATTAGAAAGTGGTGCAAACTCATACATTCCAAAGCCATTCCATCCAGATCATATTCTTATTAGGATACAAAAACTAATTGAAGAAAAGGAACTTATTTTAAAACATCTATCTCAAGACACCTTTATAGAGGACATTAAAGATCTTCCAGTGCATAATGATGATAAAGAATTGCTACGAAACGTTATTAAATTAATACGAGATAATATAGACAATGAAAACATGCAAAGTCTATATATTGAAGAAAAGTTAGGTATTAGTAATTCTCAATTATATAGAAAGATTAAACAAAACTTTGGTTTTTCTCCTGGAGATTTAATACGGACAATTAGGTTAAAGTATGCTGCCGAATTATTACGAAAAAGTAATTGCACCGTCTCAGAGGTGTGTTATCAATCTGGTTTTAATAACCGATCTTATTTTTACAGGGAGTTTAAAAAAATGTATAACAGCACTCCTAAAAACTATCAACTCCAAAATAATTCCAGAATACGATAGCTTAATTAGCTTAAAATAATGCAATTACATCTAGTGTACACTATTGGCGAAATAGTGTACAGTATTTAACGCACCCTACATCTACCTTTATAAAGTGATTTTTAAATCATAATCACACAATGAACTAAACATTAACTAATCCATTTAATTATTTAGAATTATGAAAAAAACTACTCAAATTATGAATCAATTAAAAACACTCTTATTATGAAAAAAAACATTATTTATAACATATTTTTTATAGGCGCCCTATTAGTAGGCACTACGTTATTTGCTCAGACCGTTACAGGTACTGTTTCAGATAGTAATGGTCCCATTCCGGGAGTAAATATCATTGTGAAAAACACATCCAAAGGAGCTGTGACCGATTTTGATGGTAACTACGCCATCGATAATGTAGACCAAAATGCCATTTTGGTTTTTAGTTTTATTGGATATACGACCCAAGAGGTTTCTGTTGATGGAAGAACTGTTATTAATGTTATATTGATAGAAGATTCGCAGGCACTAGATGAGGTTGTCCTTGTAGGATATTCATCAAGAAAGAAATCAACATTAACTGGGGCTTTGGCCGTTGTTGATGTAGAGGGTTTAGCCAAGGTTAGAACTTCAAATGTAGCACAATCTTTACAAGGTCAAGTTGCAGGTGTTCAGGTGGCTTCAAGTAGTGGTGCTCCTGGAGGAAATATTGAAGTCACTATTCGTGGGGTTGGAACTATAGGCAACAATACGCCATTATATATTATTGATGGAGTACCGTCTCGTGATATTTCTTTTTTAAATCAATCAGACATTCAAACAATGACTGTTTTAAAAGATGCCGCAGCTGCTTCAATTTATGGAGCAAGAGCATCAGCGGGTGTTGTTTTAATCACAACCAAGAGCGGTAAAAAAGGAAAAATGACTCTTGAGGCTAATTACTTTTACGGTATTCAAAGCGCTACTAATCTTCCTACTATGTTAAATGCCGCTCAGTACATGGATGTTACTGAAAAAGCATGGAATAATACTTTTACAGGAACAAACCCTTATACGGCAGATAAAGGAAGAGCAGATTTTGGAGATACCGATTATATTGATGAGTTATTTGAATCGGGTTCATCACAAAATTTACAATTATCAGCCAGTGGCGGTAGTGATAAAGTACAATATTTAATGTCTTTAGGATATTATGGTGAAAATGGTATTGTAGTTTATAACAATGATAAATACCAAAGATTGAATTTTAGAACCAATATCAATGCTCAATTAACGGATAAATTTAAGGTTGGTACAAATCTCCAGTTATCATATTCAATCCAAGATAAGGTGCCTTCTACAGGTGAAAGTTTAATTAGATTTGCTTTATTAAGAGCACCTGTTATTCCAGTTTTCAAAGATGTAAGTGATCCTACTTATTCAGCTGAAGATCCTTTTACCGATATGCCCTTTTTTACGTCTACTGGTTACGACCAAGGATTGAACAGAACCATGTATGAAATGGTAGGTAACCCTATTGCTCAAGCATATTTTTCTGATGATAGAACTACAAGGTTCCAAACATTTGGTAATATTTATGGTGAGTATAAATTAATGAAAGACCTTACTTTTAGAAGTAATGTGGGTATAGATTTATCTTTTTATCACGATAAAACTTTTAATGTGAATTACGGTGATGATGATGGAGGTGGAAGCGCAATTGACCAAGGATTAGGCAGACGTAATAGACCAAACAATTTAGGTGAATTAAGAGGAGAAGCTTTTACGTTTACCTTTAGTAATACATTAAATTATTTAAAAACGTTTAATGAAAGACATGATTTTAGTGCTATGCTTGGTACTGAATTAGTTTCAAATTATGAATCATTTATTGGGGCAAGTAGATCACGATTTCCTTATACGGTTGATGAATTTAGGTATCTAGATCAAGGAGGCTCAGGTCTTGATGTTAACAATTCTGGTACTGCATCAGAATACGGGTTGTTTTCAGTATTTGGATCAACATCTTACGTATTGGATAATAAATATATGGTAACTGCGAATCTTAGAGCTGATGCTTCTTCAAGATTTTCTGAGAATAATCGCTGGGGGTATTTCCCTTCTATTTCTGCAGGTTGGAAAATATCAGATGAGGACTTTTTAAGTGATGTTGATTGGTTATCAAATTTAAAATTAAGAGCAAGTTGGGGGCAAGTAGGAAATCAAAATATTGATGATTATTCTTACTTAGAATTACTTAGAGCAGGAGATATTCCTGGAAGAGACCGTTTTGGTAATCCAGATTTAAAATGGGAGACTTCCACTCAAAAAAACATAGGTGTCGATGTTGGTTTCTTAAGCAATAAATTGGTGTTTAATGCCGAGTATTATATAAAAAATACGACAGATATCTTATTACCTATAGGGCTGCCTGGTATATTTGGAGATTTACAACCTACCATTGTAAATGCTGGAGAAGTTAGTAATAAAGGATTCGAATTTTCTGCTAATTATAGAAATTCAGACCATGAATTTAAGTATAGCATAAATGCAAACTTTTCAACATTGGTAAATAATGTCGAAAAACTGCATCCAAATGTACCTAGTATAGTTACTGATAAATATAGAACGGTTGTTGGGCAATCTTTAAATTCATATTATGGTTATAAAATGATTGGGATTTACCAAAATCAAGCTGAAGTAGATAGTCATTTAACAGCTGGTAATGCTCAACCAGGCGATATTAAATTTAAAGATGTTAATGGAGATGGTAAAATAAGTCCTGATTTTGATAGAGAATTTATTGGATCTCCAATACCAGATTTAACCTATGGTTTTGCATTTAATGCCGAGTACAAAAAATTTGATTTCTCCTTGTTTGTACAAGGTGTGAGCGGTATTGAAAAATATAACGATGGGAAGAAAATCGTAGATTTTGACACACGACCATTCAACTATACGACAGCTATTTTAGGGTCTTGGGATGGTGAAGGTAGTACGAATAGTATGCCAAGAGTTGCATTTAATGATAACGGAAGCAGTAACGTTTCTAGTCTTTTCGTAGAAGATGCTTCATATTTCCGTCTTAAAAATATTGAGATTGGATATACTATAAATGGCATTAAAGGATTTCAAGATATGCGTTTATATATCTCTGGTAAAAACTTATTCACATCAACTGATTATACTGGTTTAGATCCAGAAGTTTCAGGATTGGTAGATAAAGGAACGTACCCATCCTCAACATCTGTTTTGTTTGGAGTAAACGTTAAATTTTAATTTTAAAAAACTGTAACAATGAAAAATATATTTATAAGCATACTAATAACATTTTGCTTTACTGCCGCTTTAGTTGGTTGTACAAGTGAATTGGATAATGAACCCATAGGAAGATTAACTGAGGATTTAGTTGATACGGAGTTGGCCGCAGTTACTTTAGAAGCGTTAATAAGCTCGTCATATCACCCACTTGGCAATACTTTAAATGGTGTTGTGCCAGGTTGGAGATGGGATTTAGGTACCGTATTTAGAAATGATATCGTATTGCAAGATATTGCAGCTAATGATATGAATAAGAAATGGAATCCAGACGGCGATCAGCCTTGGATGGATAAGGTAAGTGATTTTTCCTTTACTACGGAAAATCAGGCTTTTAATGGAATTTGGGTCTACGATTTTATTGGGATTAATAGATTAAACTTAGGTATTGGTTTTCTAACTGATGGTGAAACAGTTCCAAATTCTGGAATGAGTGAGGCTCGTAAAAACCAGCTATTATCAGAAGCTTATTTTCTAAAAGCATATTACTATTTTGATTTGGTAAACAATTTTGGAGATGTACCTTTATTAACTAAATCCCCTGAATCTTTTCAAGAAGCCGCAGAGGCTTCAGTAAGATCTCCTAAAGCCGACGTATTAACTCAAATAGCTTCAGATTTAACTACTGCCAAATCGTTAGCATCTAACGCTAAATATCCGGACGGTGCAGAACCTTGGAGAGTTTCAAAAGGGGCTATTATTGCTTTGCAAGCTAAAGTTGCATTATTTTCTGAAGATTGGCCTTCAGTACTAAGTTTAATTACAGAATTGGATGGTTTAGGAAATTACAGCCTTAACACTGAATATTTTGATAGTTTTGATGCTGATCTTGAATTTACCGATAATGAAGTGATTTTTGCTTATGATCATCGCTCAAATGAAACTCCAAATAACACAAACGGACTTCGAGATGTTGTTGGCTGGGGGTTTTTCGCGCCTACAGATGATTTTATCCAAGCCTTTGAACCAAATGATCCGAGGTTATTATATACAACTACTGGTGATCCAGACAATAAAGCATCTTATAAAATTAGAGGTTCGGTTGCGGGCAATCCAGATTATGGCAACAAAATTTATATTCGATATGCGGATGTATTATTATGGAAAGCAGAAGCACTTCTTGAAACAGCAGACTTATCTGGAGCCATTACTATAATTAACCAAATAAGAAACAGAGCTAGAACAAGCTCTACGGCTGATGGTTCAGTAATACCTCCAGGAACGTTACTCGATAGAGCAAGTTCTACAAATGCTTCCGAAATAAAAGGCTGGTTAATGCATGAAAGACGTGTTGAGCTTGGATTTGAATCTCACCGATTTAATGATTTAAAAAGATGGGGAACGGCTTCAACAGAACTTTCTAGTAAAGGTTTTCAAAGTCATCACAACCTGTTCCCAATACCTCAAATTGATATTGATAAGTCTGGTGGAACCATCATCCAAAATCCAGATTACTAATATTAACATTGTTTTAATAAATCATTGTTTTTTAGTTTAGTTTGAAGGGAAGTAGTTGTTTTTATAATTACTACTTCTCTTTTTTATGATTACTAAATAAAAAACTATGTTCTTTTATGATTCATTATTAAATAAAATTAGATATGGCAGATATTGCAATTAGATATAAACAAAATCCATTATTGTCTCCCAAGGATTTAGAGCCCAGCAATAAAAACATGATTATTGAATGTTTGCTAAATCCAGGCGTGTTTGAATTTAATGGGAAAACAGGACTTCTTGTAAGGGTAGCCGAACGCACCGTTCAAAAAGAAGGTGTCGTATCCGTTCCCATTTACAATGATTTTGGTAAAGTGGAAATTTTAGATTTCGACTTGGATGACCCGAAGCTAGATGCGTCCGATGCTAGAGTTATCAATTATGATGGCACAGATTATTTAACAACCATATCCCATCTTAGACTGCTTTTTAGCGACGACGGAATCAATTTTCAAGAATCAGATAAGTATCCTTCACTTTTTGGAGAAGGCGAATATGAAAGTTATGGCATTGAAGATTGTAGGGTTTCACAAATTGAAGACACCTATTATTTAACCTATACCATGGTGTCCCCCAATGGCGTAGGCGTTGGATTAAGGACCACTAAAGATTGGAAAAATTTCGAAAAGAAAGGCATGATGTTTAGTCCACACAATAAAGATTGCGCCATTTTTGAAGAAAAAATAAATGGAAAATACTATGCTTTGCATAGACCGAGCAGTCCAGAGCTTGGGGGAAACTACATTTGGATTTCAGAATCACCAGACGGTGTACATTGGGGCAATCATAAATGTATCGCTAAAACCCGTAAAGGGCAATTTGACAGCAAACGATTGGGAGCAGGAGCGGCACCAATTAAAACAGATAAAGGTTGGTTAATGATTTATCATGGAGCAACAGAGGGGAACCGTTATTGTTTGGGTGCTATACTATTAGATTTGGAAGCCCCTTCAACTGTAATTGCTCGCTCTGAAGAACCCATTATGGAACCTATTGCAACATACGAAAAAACAGGGTTTTTTGGAAATGTAGTTTTCACCAATGGACACATCGTTGATGGAGATACCATCAAAATGTATTACGGAGCGTCAGACGAACACGTTTGTCTTGCAAAATGCTCGATTAACCAAATATTGAAAACACTAGAAAAATAATGGGAAAATTAGCAGGAGTAGGACTAAAGGATTTTACTAGAAGTGCAAAAATACTGATACTTACTAATACAATTTATGCTTTTGTATTGCCAGTAATCGACATTTTTGTAGCCTCATATATCATGAGAAACTCGGATGATCCGTCTAAAGTTATTTTATATCAATTGGCAATTTATGTGGGAATCCCCATTACTTTTTTTATAAATGGATATTTATTGAACACCATTAATATTAAAAGATTATTTTCTTTAGGCATGTTATTAAGTGGCGTTTCCATGGTGTTTATGATGTCTTTGGATGAAATTAATTATACAGGAATAGCTGTAGCTGGTTTAATTATGGGCATGTCTTTTGGTTTATATTGGGCAAATAGGGATTATTTGGTTCTTGCTACCACCAAAGATAAAACACGAAATTTTTATTATGGCTTAGAAACATTTCTTTATACCATTATTGCGTCTATAGTTCCTGTAATGATTGGATGGTTCTTAATGAGCGGAAATGAAGGTGAAGGTGAGATTTCAAATGATGCTGTTAATTCAGGATATAGAGTTATAACCATGATTGTTTTTGGAATTACCATTTTAGCATCTATTGTATTTCATTTTGGAACCTATGAAAAACCAAAGAGTGAAAAGTTTTTATACTTTACATTTCACAAACTTTGGAAAAAAATGCTTCAATTAGCGGTATTAAAAGGATTAGCACAAGGTTTTATTGTTACAGCACCTGCCATGTTGATGATGAAATTCTTTCACTCAGAGGGCGCATTGGGTTCGGCAATATCCATTGGAGCGGTTATAGCAGCAGTAATTATGCTTGTTTTAGGTAAAATATCTAAACCAAAACATCGATTAATGATTTTTTCAGTTGGGCTCGTATCCTTTTTCTTAGCATCCTTTTTTAATGGTTTGCTTTTTAATACAACAGGTGTTATCATATTTATGTTTTTATTATTAATATCTAGACCTGTTCTTGATATTGCTTATTTTCCCATTCAATTGAAAGTCATTGATTTATTGTCTTCCATTGAAAACAGAAACGAGTTTTCTTATATTCTGAATCATGAATTCGGGTTGTTTGTTGGTCGTTTTTTAGGTGCAGGCACGTTCTTGGTCATTGCGTTTTATGTAAATACGGACATAGCATTACGATACGCCTTGTTGATTATTGGGGTGCTTCAATTGCTTTCCATAATTATTGCGAAACAGCTTTTAAAACAGCAAGAAACATTAGAAAATGAAACCCTAGCAACCAAAAATGAAATCGCTCAAAGTACAGATTCTATAGATACTATAACCGTCCAATAAAAAAAGAAAAATATTATCAGATGAAAATACTTAAAATAAAATACATCCTAGTTTTAATGATTGGCTTAGGTTTTTATTCATGCAAAACCGAACCATCAAAATTTAGCATAGAAAACCCGGTCAATCAGCTTCAATTAAGTCGTATTGATTCCATGCCTAATTTGCCAGAACCTTTTAAAATTATCGACTTCAACCAGATAGCTAAAGATTATGATAGATTGGTATATGACCCAAACCAAACTGGAAAATATTGGCCCATGATCTGGAAGGATAATTCCCGTAAAAACGTAGATCAAGAAACTTACGGCATTTATACAGCAATGGGCGATGTAAGGCAGGGCATAGAACATTACGATGGTATTTTTCATGAATCCCTGGCAAGTATTGGCTCTGTTTTGGGAGGCAGTTTGGTAGGTGTGGACAAGTCGAACCAGAACGGTGAAAATTATACGGGCATGCTGAAAAATTATTTCAATTCTGAAACGAAATGGGATATTATGATGAACAATACTTGCCCAGAAGTAGCTCAGTTAGGTGGCGGTTATGCGCGCGATTGGTGGTATGATGTGTATCCCAACGTGATGTTTTATGCCGTAGCGGATTTTTATCCAAACGAAACAGGTTTTGAACCTATTTTACGTTCAGTAGCCGATAAATTTTATGAAGCTGATGCTGTTTTAAACGGAAATTACGAGTATTCTTTTTTTAATTATGCCACCATGGAACCCACTAAAAATTGGATTTGTGCACAAGAAGATGTGGCTGCAGGACATGCTTATGTATTGTATTCAGCTTATCAAAAATTTAATGACCCAAAATATTTAGAAGGTGCAAAATCATCATTAGAAGCACTTTTAAATCAGAAAGAAAATAAGTTTTATGAAATACTGATGCCTTTTGGTGCTTATGTAGCAGCCCGATTAAATGCTGAACAAGGAACCAATTATGATTATTCAAAAATATTAGATTGGACTTTTAATGGAGATCCCATATGCAGAGAAGGTTGGGGTGTATTAGTAGACGAATGGAACGGATATGATGTTTCTGGATTAGTTGGAAGTACCACACATAATGGAGGATTTGGGTTTTTAATGAATACCTATGATACCATGTGGCCATTAGTACCCATGGTTAGATACGACCAACGTTATGCGAATGCCATAGGGAAATGGATGTTAAATGCTGCCAATGCATCCCGTTTATTTTATCCATATCAAATTCCAGACGATCATCAAACAATTCCTGAGGAAAAAGCACATACTAAAGGTGTAATTGCTTATGAAGGCCTAATAAAAAGTTCTCATTATGAAGAGGAAGGATTGTATTTAGATTTAAAAGCTCCTGTGGCAATTGGTGATGGAATGAAATGGAACAAAGACAATCCGAAAGTGTCTCAATTCAGTGTTTATGGAAGTGGACATGTTGGAATAGCAGGATCCATTATATCAAGAACGAATATTGAAAATATATTACAATTAGATTTATTAGCTACAGATTTTTATAAATCCGAAGCATATCCTTCTTACTTATTTTACAATCCAAATCCAGAAGCTAAAGCCGTTACCATTTTAACAGGAGAGCAAGAATTAAAGATTTATGATGCCCTTCAAAGAGCATTTATTGCTAAAAATGTAACAGGTAGTTTTACTTTTAATGTAGCTAAAGAGCATTCGGCCTTATTGGTTTTTGTTCCTCAAGAAGCTGTTGTAATTGAAAAGAATGGCAAGTTATATGCTAATGATGTTATCATAGATTTCAGATACTCTGCATCAAACTAGCACGTTTAAAAATGACAGGATTATATAAAAAAATTAGGATTGTACTTCTTGTTCAATTCTTTTGTTTTATAAGTACTATTGGATGGAGTCAAAATATCAATCTAAAAGTAGTTGGAAATGCAGAACAAGGTTTTACTGTAGATATTTATAGCGGTAGTAAACTATTAGTTCATAACACAGAAGAATTTAAACTTAAAGTAGCCAATTTGGATTTAAGTGAAACCTCTGAAATATCTGATTGGAAAGCTTCAGAATGGAGTAGAAATGAAACTTCAATAAAACTCTCAAAAGAAACATATTTGTCGGATTTTGATTTGAATTTATTCGTTACAGTAACATATGAAGTTATAAATTCAAATGTTATAAAAAAGAGTATTGATTTATTTCAGTCTGGTATGCCTTCTTTATATTATATCCTTGAAGAACATTTGAAGCCCGCAGAAATACCTACTAAGTATGTCACTTTTGAGCATAATAATTTTTCTGGAGGTTTTGTTCACGAAATGTTTCCATCTGCAGGATTTGTAACTTCTGATAATCAGTTGGTAGGAGTTTTAATGGATGCAGGATATAAGAACCATTATACCAGAACTACACGTAGAAGGTTTAACGGGCACGGTGGCGGTTTTGTAGGAATGAGGAAATTACCAGATACTGAGCTGGTTTCCGTTGCTACATTGGAAGAAAGAGCAAAGGGACAACATTACATCCAACAAAAATTTGGGGAAATGTACAACCTTGATGCTGGAAAGGAATTGGTATTAAAAATTAATGACAACTTTCAAAAAGTAGGAGTGGTTGGAATTGAAAAACAATCTGGAATAATTACACTTAATTGTAAACCTTCAAATCGGTCAGGAATAGAATTTTTAGCACCGTTAAAAGACCAAAAGATATATACTATCTCATTTCTATCCAAGGGTAATTCACCAATGGCGTTAAAGCTTTTCAGAATCAAAAATGGTCAAAAAACTAATGAATTGGAGCACGGAATCAAATATATTGATCAATTTCCTGTAAAAGAAAATGAATGGACTCTATTTAAAGGAAGTGTATTGGTTCCTTACATAGAAAATGATAGTGTATCCATGTTTTTAGGATCACAATCTGGTAAAGCATCTAAAATACAAATTAAAGATTTGAAGATTGTAGAACACCACCCTCAAAAACAGCCTTATAATAGAATGGATATGGGTAAAAAGGTAACAAAAACAACATACATTTTTATTGAGCCTTGGACTAATCATCATGATTTTGTTATTTCATCTCAATCACGACTTGCAGAGGGAAAGGGGTTTAAAGGGTCTTTAATTGAAAAAATGTTGTATGCAAATTTTAATATGTTAACATGGATAACTTCAATACATGATTTTACTCCTTTAAATGTTCCTAATATGAATTATGCTCCTGACATGTATAATCGGGACTCCTTTTTTTCAATAGTGTCAAGTTATAATGAAGGGTTGAATTTGAAAATTTGGGAACAATGGGCGAAAACCCAAAACTCCAAAGGAGCCGTAGCAACTATTATAACCCCTTATATGGGGACTATTGAAGCTAAAGATAATGAGGCTACTATTCAGTTTTTAATTTGGGCCATGATTGATAAAAGACGTTTTGGTGTTACCCTGCCTAAAGAGAAAATAGATAAAGCAGTTGATTATGTTTTAAATGAATTTGATGAAGATAGAAATAGTATATGTGAGTCTCACTTTACACTAAGTCAAGTTGATATTAATGTATATGAACCTAAGACAGATAAATTGGCAGTAAACCAAGGCATGTTTGCAATTGCGTTAAAAACCATTAAAGAATTGGGTTATGATATATCAGACGCATACATCAAAAAAGCAGAAAAAGCCTATCTGGATTTTTATGATGTAAAAAGGAAACATTTGTTGTTCGATAGAGACTTCCCCGATGTAATTACTATGACTGATTTGGAACCGGATTTTTTTTCCTTATGGTTGTTTGATAAGCCTATGTTGTCTGACGAAATGGTTGTCAATCATTTGGAGCAGATTCCTATACTGAATAAAACACCAAATTCGCCTCATCCGGAGTATGGCACTACGGCTCCTGTTTGTGTTCGATTGGATAATAGCGAAAAAGGATATTCCTATTTAACTCCAGATTATCAGCCTTTCAGAGAATTTGGAGAATCTAACTATAAAGATGGTGCGAGAGATGGCTTTTATTATAATGGAGGTAGCTGGATGCGACCAGAATATTGTGGGTATGTTGTTGGCCAAAGACATGGATGGGAAAAGGCAAAGGCTCTTATGGAGAACAGAGCATGGGCTGAAATTAACCTCAATCCAAAATGGCCATATAGCAAAGAATTTATTCCAACAAAATGGACCACAACCGATTCTTGGTGGTTGTCAACCCGTGGCTTATGCTGGAACGTATTTATACTTATGGCAAATGAAGTAGCAGGTTTGCGTACAGCAGATATGGATCCGGACTTTAACAAATAGAGAACCTTTATTAACGATTTTTCAAAATAGTTAGTAAAAGCAATATGATAAATAGTATTTTTTAAATTTAATTAAAAACACTAATAAAGTGAATAAAATTATAGTTTGGTTTGTTAAGGTAACAATAGTAGGGCTAGTTTTATTTACTTTAATAAAGTGTGCGTTTTTTGTTAATAACGATAAACGGGTTTCACAAAAAAGCAAAAAGTTTTATACCGAAGAAGAATTGTATAGACCAAAATTTCATTTTACACCAAGACAAAACTGGATGAATGATCCAAATGGGATGTTTTATCTCAATGGAAAGTATCATTTATTCTTTCAACATTATCCTGATTCTACCGTTTGGGGACCAATGCATTGGGGACATGCAATTAGTACCGATTTAGTAGCATGGAAAGAACAACCAATAGCATTATATCCAGATGAAAAGGGTTACGTTTTTTCAGGAAGTGCAGTAGTAGATGTTAATAATACATCTGGCTTTGCAAGTGGAACAAATCCACCAGTGATAGCGATGTTTACTTACCATGATCCTAAACTAGAAAAAGAAGGCAAAATTGATTATCAAAGTCAAGGGATTGCATTTTCTTTAGATGAAGGTAAGACATGGACTAAATACTCAGGGAATCCGGTTATAAAAAATCCTAGAATTAAAGATTTTAGGGATCCAAAAGTGTCTTGGGACCCTATTCATAACCAATGGGTTTTAGTATTAGCAGCAGGAGATGAATCAATGTTTTATAAATCAAATAACTTAATAGATTGGGAATTCTTGTCTTATTTTGGTAAAGATATTGGTGCTCATGGAGGTATTTGGGAATGCCCTGATTTTTTTTCTATGTCGGTTGAAGGAACCAATGAAATAAAATGGATTTTAATTCAAAGTTTGGTTTCTGGAGGACCTAATGGGGGTACAGGAACGCAATATTTTATAGGTGATTTTGATGGAAAAACATTTACGCTAGATACTGCTTTTAAAAAGGAATTACAAGATAAAAAAGTTATGTGGATTGATTATGGAAGGGACAATTATGCAGGGGTTACTTGGTCAAATATCCCAGCAAACGATGGTAGAACGTTATTTTTAGGTTGGATGTCAAATTGGGAATATGCTGAAAAAGTGCCCACTAACAAATGGCGTAGTAGCATGACAATTGTGAGAGCACTTAGATTAATTAAAAATGATAATCACTACAGTATTGTGTCACAGCCAATTAAAGAAATAAATAATTACATTTCAAAATCAATTAATAAAGGTGATTTTAATGTTGAAGGTGAAACAGTACTTGTTAGAAAACCTGAACTTGATTTTTCAAGTCTAGATATTCAGTTCAAAATAAAAAACATAAAGAAAGACATATACACTTTTTCGTTTTTCAATTCTTTTGGAGATTCCTTAAAATTTGGAATTAACAATAAAGAAAAGTTCTTCTTTCTAGATAGAACAAAATCTGGAAATCTTTCCTTTTCAGTTAAATTTGCGCCAATAGTTTCTATTGCTCCTATAAAAGAAGAATTCATAAATATTGATATTGAAGTGCTTTTGGATAAAACTTCAATTGAAATATTTTATAACAATGGAAAAACGGTAATGACAGAAATATTTTTTCCACAAAAGCCCATTGAAGCTTTTTCTGTTAAATCCGAAAAATTCAATATTGAAATTGAAGGTATGACTATTAATCAGCTAAAGTTTGACTAAACTAAATTATTTATTATATGAGTATTTTAAAACTAGCGTATCAATTTTGTTTTTATGCATTATGTTGTCTTGTAATGAAGAAAGAACATTAGCGTTAGAAAAAACATGGTGGAAAGAAACGGTTTTCTATGAAATTTATATGCCCAGTTACAAAGATAACAACGGCGATGGTTATAGTGATTTTAAGGGCTTAACATCCAAGTTAGATTATATTCAAAATTTAGGAATTAAAGGCATTTGGCTAACACCTTTTCTGCAATCGCCAAAAGTAGATAACGGCTACGATGTTTCTGATTATTATAAAATTGATTCAACTTATGGAAACTTGAAAGATTTTAAACTTTTCTTGGAAGAAGCGCATAAAAAAGATATCAAAATAATCATGGATTTGGTAGTGAACCATACGTCCACAGAATCAAAATGGTTTCAAGAATCTCGAAAATCTAAAGACAATCCATATCGAAACTATTACATATGGAAAGACAATCCCAATAATTGGGAATCCTTTTTTGGTGGTTCTGCTTGGGAGTTGGATAGTATTACAAACCAATATTATTACCATCAGTTTGATGTGAAAATGGCAGACCTTAATTGGGGGAATCCAAAGGTTGTTGAGGAAATTCAACATGTTCTAAGGTTTTGGTTAGATATGGGGGTTGATGGTTTTCGGTTGGATGTTATCAATTTTTTGACCACTGAAGGCATCACTTCGGATAACCCAATAAATGAAAAAGGAGAACAGGAACATCTCAATGATATTAATCAGAAAGGTGTTAAAGACGCTATGAAAACGATTCGGGCGACCGTTAATGAATATAATAACCGTTTTATAGTTGGTGAAATAGGAAGCGATAAAATCGAGGTCTTAAAACAATATCAGGGCACTGAATTATTGGATGTTATATTCAATTTTAATTTTGGAAGTATTTCCGAATTTTCTACACAACGCATATTTGATGAGTTGCAAAGCATGGAAAAAAATATGAGCAACTATCCAACATTATTTTTTGGAAGTCATGACATGCCACGTCTTATAAATCGTTTGGCAAAAAATAACCCAGAAAGGGCTGAAACTTTAGCTGCTTTAATGTTAACAGCAAAGGGCGTTCCCTTTATATATTATGGAGAAGAAATTGGTATGAAGAACATTGAGGCAAATTCAATAGATGACATGATGGATATTCAAGGGCGTACACACTATAATTTTGCCTTAGATAATGGAAAGTCTGAAGAAGAAGCCCTTATAATCGGGAATGACCATAATAGGGATAAATCTAGAAGCCCCATGCAATGGAATAATACTGAATTTGCTGGTTTTTCAAACAAGGCCCCTTGGATAAAGGTTCATGAAAATCACACCTATTTAAATGTAGCATCTTTAGAGAAAGATAATAATTCGTTGTTAAACAATTATAAGAAACTCATTGCTTTGCGAAATTCAGAGCCAGCACTTCAATATGGAAAATATTCAGATTTGACTTTTTCAGATGATGTCATAGCATTTACCAGAACATTTAATGGAGACACAATTAAATGCTACTTTAATTTTGGTGGAAATCCTAAGAAAATAACCTTAGAAAAGAACGAGAATATTTTACTCGGAGAATTAATAATTCAACCTAATACATACTTAATTATTAAATAATTTTAAAACGAAATGGAATTATGGACTTAAAAAACACCCATTTGTTGTACCTATGTTGTACCTAAAATAAAAAAGCCGAAGACGAATCTTCAGCTTTTCCTTTATTTACCTTGTAGCGAGAGGGGGGCACGATCCCCCGACCTCCGAGTTATGAATCCGACGCTCTAACCAGCTGAGCTACCTCGCCATAATTTAAGGCTGCAAATATAAAAACAATATTGTTGTAAGCAAACAGAACTAAGGAAAAATATTATTAAAAATAGTTGCTATACTTATCAATTAATGTATATATTGGGCTTATAAATTTCAAAAGTAGATATGGACGATAAAATTAAATTTGATATTGAATTCCCAATACATGCCTCTCCTCAATTGTTATATCAATATATATCCACTCCATCTGGTTTATCTGAATGGTTTTCAGATAATGTAAATTCTCGAGGAGAATTATTTACCTTTATATGGGATGATAGTGAAGAACAAGCAAAACTATTAAATAAAAAAAGCGGTGAGCGTGTTAAGTTTAGATGGCTTGAAGATGAAGAAGATGGTTTGTCTTGTTATTTTGAAATTAGAATTCAAGTAGATGAAATTACTAAAGATGTGTCTTTAATGGTTACTGATTTTGCTGAAGAAGATGAGGTTGACGAGTCAAAAATGCTTTGGACAAATCAAATTTCCAGTTTAAAGCAAGTATTAGGTTCGGCTTAATTACCAATAGCATATTTTAAATTATATTTGTCCCGCTTTCAAAACAATGTTAGCGGGATTTTTTATGACAAATTTTAACGGAACACTTTTAGAAGATAACACTGTTTTATCACCTCAAAATAGAGGATATGCTTACGGCGATGCGCTTTTTGAAACTATTAAGACCAGTTACGGAAAGGTTTTATTTTGGGAGGATCATTATTTTAGGTTAATGGCATCCATGCGTATTATGCGAATGGAAATTCCTATGAATTTTACCATGGAGTTTTTACAAGAACAAATTCTAAGCACATTAGAGGTCAATCAATTGTTGAAATCATCAGCCCGGATAAAATTGATGGTTCATAGAAATGAAGGCGGTTTATATACACCTGAAACCAATAATGTGAGTTTTATAATATCTGCAAAGCCAATTCAAGATGATTTTTACATATTGAACAATGATTATTATGAAGTTGATTTGTTCAAAGATTACTATGTGTCTCCAAGTTTACTGTCAACTTTAAAAACGAATAATAAAGCACTCAATGTCGTTGGAAGCATTTATGCAAAAGAAAATAATTTAAATAATTGCTTGCTTTTAAATACAGATAAAAAAGTTATTGAAGCGCTAAATGGAAATGTTTTTTTAGTCAAAGGTCATGTTATTAAAACCCCGCCAATATCTGATGGCTGTTTAAAAGGGGTTATGCGTACACAACTTATTAATATTATTAAAGCATTACCAGAGTATGAATTAGTTGAAGATTCGATATCACCTTTTGAGCTTCAAAAAGCAGATGAAATATTCATAACAAATGTTATTGTAGGAATACAACCAGTAAATAAGTATAGAAAAAAAGTGTTTACGAATGAAGTTTCTAAAATATTGCTTCAAAAATTAAATGTAAAAATACGATTGAATTAATTATAACTTGGATTTTCTGGCGCATTAGACCAAATGCTGTATTCTCCACCAAACTCTATCATTTTTTCTTTCCAAAAGGTTTCGTAGTCTTTCTCTATAATATTCTTTTTATAGATATTTTCAGTAACCACCCAAGAATTAGCTTTCAATTCACTTTCTAATTGGCTAGAATCCCAACCAGAATATCCAAGAAAAAAGCGAATATCATTTTCTTTTATGGTGTTATCTTTAATAAGTTCGGCAACTTTAGTAAAATCTCCACCCCAGTAAATCCCTAAAGAAATTTCAATGCTATCGGGAATTAATTGTGGTATTTTATGAATAAAATATAAATTATCCTGTTCTACGGGGCCTCCATTATAAACTTTAAATGTGGCTTCTACTTCAGGGATTAAATCGTTAATAGTATATTCAAGTGGTTTATTTAGAATAAAACCTATAGAGCCTTCTTGTGAATGATCTGCTAGTAAAACAATGGAGCGATTAAAAGAAACGTCACCAATAATTGCTGGCTCAGCGATTAACAAATTTCCTTTTTTTGGTTTTGTTGTTACCATGTTTTGAGGTTTTAATAATTAAATCTAATATTTATTTATTAAAAATGCAACTCTTTTGGTGATATATAAAAAAATGCCTCCATGAAATGAAGGCATTTTTAATATAAGATAAGTAACTGTAATTAGTTTACTGCACTTGATAAATCAGATCCAGCTTTAAACTTAACAACGTTTTTAGCTTTGATTTTTATTGTTTCTCCTGTTTGAGGATTTCTTCCGTCTCTTGCAGCTCTTTTAGAAACTGACCAAGATCCAAATCCTACTAAAGAAACTCTGTTACCTTTTTGTAAAGCTCCTTCAATTTCAATGATTGCACACTCTAAAGCTTTTTTTGCAGCTGCTTTAGTAATTCCTGCGTGTTCTGCCATTGCGTCAATTAAATCTGTTTTGTTCATAATATAAAATTTAATAATTAATAAATCGGTTAAACATTTTTGTTATTCCTCTACAAATTTATACGGATTATACTACCATGCAAGTAACAGTAAGGGAAATACATGGTTTTGTTAATAACTTAGGGTGTTTGTTAATAAAGGAAGCGCATTTTACCGATTATTTTATAATATCAATGAGAATAAGGCTTTAGAGCATTTTGGCATTTGCATTAAAAGTATAGCCATTTAAAAGTGATTTTACATCCATAGCTCGCTTGCCAGGAAGCTTCATTTCTTTTATAATAATGTAACCTTTTGTAACTGCTACCTTTAATTCCTTTTTAGTTGAAATAATGCTACCAACTTCTTCAGAATGATTTATAAACTCTTTTTCGGCCTCATATATTTTGATGTCTAATGTATCACTATCATTAATTAAGGTGCACCATGCTGCTGGGTACGGGCTTAATCCTCGAATCATGTTATATATATGGTCTATACTGGCATTCCAATCTATTTTACAATTGTCTTTATTTAATTTGTATGCTGTTTTTATATGTTTAGTTTCTTTTTGTGGAATGGTTTGTACTTCGCCATTTTGTATTAAATCAACGGTTTTTAAAACTAAAGCACTACCTAAGTTCATTAATTTGTCATGAAGGCTACCTGCGTTCTCATCTGGTTCTATAGCTAATTCTTCTTGAAGAATCATATCACCTGTATCAATTTTCTCATCAATAAAAAATGTTGAAACCCCGGTTTTTGTTTCACCATTAATAATGGCCCAATTAATTGGTGCTGCACCACGATAGTTTGGCAATAAAGAAGCATGCAAATTAAACGTACCGAATTTAGGCATTTTCCAAACTACTTTTGGTAACATTCTAAAGGCAACGACAATTTGAAGATTGGCATTTAGGGCTTTTAATTTGTCTAAAAAATCTTGGTTCTTTAAGTTAGTAGGTTGTAAAATATTTAAACCTTGAGTTTTTGCATATTGTTTTACGGCACTCTCATTTAATTTTCTGCCACGTCCCGCAGGTTTGTCAGGTGCAGTAATTACACCTACGATATTATGTTTATTTTCTACTAATGTTTTTAATACGGTAACTGCAAAATCGGGCGTACCCATAAATACAATTCTTAAATTTTTCATTTGTTGGAGTTTTTTTATATGTCAGACGCAATTCGATTCAGAAATTTCAAATTAAGTTGAAATTTCAAGAAGCTCATTTTATAAATGACTTAATTTATATGTATTTGTTGGTGTAATCGTTATAATTTGATGTTCTAATAATAGTTTTAAAACAGTTTTTAAATCTTTTTCAGAACATTTTAAGTTGACAAGCATAGTCCTTGATGACTGATCACCGTTTTCCAATAATTCTATAATACGTTTTTTTATGGTATTAATATCTTGTGGAGCGTTTCTTTTTTTAGAATTCATGCAAACCGAACAAATACCACAAGGTTTCATGTCCTTTTCACCAAAATAGGCGAGGAGTTGCATGCTTTTACAAACCGAATCATTTTTAATATAATCAAGCATTGCTTTTACTTGCTGCTGTTTTAATTTGTTTTGCTGTTCTATTATTGATGCAATTCTATTGATGGTTTTATCATCTTCTCTAGGTTGAATAAATGTGACTTGTGCATCGGTTTTTGCTAAATTTAAAGCGATGATATCATCGCTTTCTAATTGTTGTAGTGTGTTAATTAATAGCTGTTCTGAAACTGAAGCTTTTTCAGCAATCTTGGCTAAATCAATTTTTGTAATGTGATCAAAAACACCCCCATATAGTCGCAGAATAGATTTTATGATAATATTATAATCTTGATGTGTTTCTAAATAATTAAAAAGTGCGGTATTCGATATAATGAATTGTACGGTTACTTTATTTTTAAATTGTTTTGATAATGTAATAATGCTATTTCTATCTAACAACAGCAAGGCATTGTAGCATAAAATAGAGCTAAAGTTATAGGTTTTACAAAAGGTGTTAAAATCAAAATCGAAAGTAATGTATTCGCCTTCACCATAAGATATTTGAAAATAGTTGCATAGTTTTCTATACACTTGCTTTACAAAATCAACGTTTGGTAATACGCTTAGAAACTGATTTTTAACCTTAGATTCATCGCTATTGTTTTTTAAGATAACGGCAAAAGCCTTGTCGCCATTTCTACCAACACGACCAGCTTCCTGAAAATAACTTTCTATACTTTCTGGTAAATTTATATGAATAACCGTTTTTACATCTGGTTTATCAATACCCATACCAAATGCATTGGTGGCAACCATAACTTGTTTTTGGTTGTGTAACCATGCAGTCATATTTTTGTCTTTTTCAATATTTGAAAGACCGCCATGATAATACGATGCTGTAATGTTTTTGGATTCTAAAAACGTGCTAATTTCTAAAGTTAGCTTTCTGCTTCTAACATAAATAATTGAAGACCCAGTATATTTTTTTAGTATAGTTTCAAGTCGATAATGTTTGTCATTCTCATGATACACCATGTATGCCAGATTAGGGCGTAAAAACGATTGTTTAAATATTTTAGGCTGAATAAAATCGAGTTCCTTAACAATATCTTTTACGACTTCTGGTTTTGCTGAAGCGGTTAATGCCACCACATTTACGGAGGGTTGCAATTGGCGAAGTATAGCTATGTTTTTATAAGCCGGTCTGAAATCGCTGCCCCATTGTGAAATACAATGAGCTTCATCAACAGCAATTAAATTGACATGCATTAACCTAATGCGGTCTTGAACTATTTCTTGTTGCAAACGCTCGGGCGACAGGTATAAGAATTTATAATTCCCATAGATGCAATTATCTAAAAGCGTATCTAATTCATTATAACTTATACCACTTGTAAGCGCCATGGCTTTAATGCCTTTGTTGTTTAATTGTTGCACTTGGTCTTTCATAAGCGCAATTAAAGGAGAGACTACAATGCATATGCCTTTTTTAGCTAAAGCTGGAATTTGAAAACATAGGGATTTTCCGCCCCCAGTAGGTAAAAGTACAAAAGTGTCTTCACCCTCAATAACAGCGTTGATAATAGCTTCTTGTTCTGGTCTGAATTCCGTGAATTTCCAATAGCGTTCTAATATGTTTATTGGGTGTTCCATGTTACATATTTAACGTTTTTAAAATAAAATCAGTGCGCTTTTCAACGGTATCAAAAGGCACATCAATTAACTTATAATTGAAAGACTGGTAGGTTCTAAGTAGGTAGTCGTGAATTTCTAAAGCTTGTTTAAAACTTTCATAACGCTCGTTATCACTAGTATAAATAGCTTTCCATGGTTTTAATATGAACACCATGTCATAAATTGAGTTTTTACTGATTTCTACAAAGTTTTCTGGATAAGTATCACCAATAAAATCCATATATGCTAAAACATCGGGAACACCTCTATCAAAAAAAACCGTTTCGTTAGTAAAAATATTCGCGGCTACATATTGTTTTTGCCTGCCTTTTATAAGCAATTCACTAAATAATAACGGCTTGCTTAAAAACAACTGATCTATACCTTCTTTTTTAGCATCCAATGTTACCTGGCGCGAAATTTCTTCAAGGCATGAATAACCTCTTCTAATCAATTCATTGATTAAAGTCGATTTTCCAGTTCCTGGACCACCAGTAATAACAATTTTTTTTGTGCTCAATTTTGCATATTTGCTGTAAAAATCGGAATTTAACTGCTATAAAAAAAATACAAATGAAACCTTATATTTGTAGCTTAAAAAAGGATTATGAGCACACCTGAAAATACAGAAGAATTTTATAAAAAATTAAAAGCACAATTATATGATACTGCACTTTGGCCATCGGAATATTTATATAAATTTATAGTGCTTTCAGATAAAGAAAAGATACTGCAAATAGAGTCGTTTTTTAATAATTTAGGAGCAGTAATAAAAACTAAGGAATCTAAAAACGGAAAATATACTAGTGTATCTATTAACGTTTTAATGAAAAACCCCGTTGCTGTAATTGAAAAATACAAGGAAGTTGCAGAAAAAGTAGAAGGTGTCATAAGTCTTTAGTTTTTTTTCGTATTTTGCGCATGCATAGCAACTACATGCATCAATATTTAACTCTACACATTTATTTTGATAATAGACAATTTAGAATACAACACAGAGCGTGAACATTTAATCATTCCGGAATACGGGCGCCACATGCAGAAAATGATTAATTACGCTAAATCACTTGAAACAAAAGAAGAACGCAATAAAGTGGCAAAAGGGATTATAGCCGTAATGGGTAATATGCAACCACATTTGCGCGATGTTCCAGATTTTCAGCATAAACTTTGGGATCAATTATTTATCATGTCTAATTTTGAATTAGACGCGGATTCACCTTACGAAATTCCTACTAAAGAGATTTATGAAGAGCGTCCAGAGCCCTTAGACTACCCACAAAATTTCCCAAAATACCGTTTTTATGGAAACAATATAAAAACCATGATCGATGTGGCTAATACTTGGGAAGATGGCGAACTTAAAGAAGCTTTGATTTATACTATAGCGAATCACATGAAAAAGTGTTTTTTGAATTGGAATAAAGACACGGTAGAAGATGCTGTGATTTTTAATCATTTATTTGAACTTTCTGGAGGGAAAATTGATTTAAGAAATTCTGAGGAAAGCTTAACAGACGCTACAAGCTTAATGCGATCTAAAACTAAATATTCTAATACGAGCAGCAGTAAGAAAGGACATCACAAAAAAAGTTCTAGTAATCGACAAAGAAAACGCTATTAGAGCAGTATGGGAACATTTAAAATTGAAGGTGGTCATAAGCTAAAAGGAAGTATACAACCACAAGGTGCAAAAAACGAAGCGTTACAAATTTTATGTGCGGTTTTATTAACTCCAGAGTTAAATACAATTAACAACATTCCAGATATTGTTGATGTTAACAAGCTTATAGGCTTGTTAAAAAAGCTGGGTGTTAAAGTTGAGAAAATTGGAAAAGGTTCTTACACCTTTCAAGCAGACGATGTTAATTTAGAATATTTAGAATCCGACCAATTTAAGATTGATGGACGTGGTTTACGCGGTTCTATCATGATTGTTGGCCCATTATTAGCTCGTTTTGGTAAAGGATACATCCCAAAGCCAGGAGGTGATAAAATAGGGCGCCGCCGTTTGGATACACACTTTGAAGGGCTGATAAAACTTGGAGCTAAATTTGGATATAGTAAAGAAGAACAGTTTTATGGTGTTGAAGCTGAAAAATTAAAAGGTACTTACATGCTTCTTGAGGAAGCTTCGGTAACTGGAACCGCAAATATATTGATGGCAGCCGTCTTAGCCGAAGGGCAAACCACTATTTATAACGCTGCTTGCGAGCCGTACTTACAGCAATTATGTAAAATGCTGAATAGAATGGGAGCCAAAATTAGCGGTATTGGTTCTAATATGTTAGTTATAGATGGTGTTGAAAATTTAGGAGGAACAGAGCATACGATGCTGCCAGACATGATTGAAATTGGCAGTTGGATTGGTCTTGCGGCCATGACTAAAAGTGAACTTACCATCACGAATGTATCTTGGAGCGATTTGGGAGTAATCCCAAATGTGTTTAGAAAATTGGGCATTACTGTTGAGAAGCAAGGTGATAATATCCATATCCCTGCACATACCGATGGTTACGAGATACAAAGTTTTATTGATGGTTCAATTCTAACCATTTCTGATGCACCTTGGCCAGGGTTCACTCCCGATTTATTGAGTATTATTCTAGTAGTGGCAACACAAGCAAGAGGTAGTGTTTTGATACATCAAAAAATGTTTGAAAGTCGTTTGTTCTTTGTAGATAAATTGATTGATATGGGTGCAAAAATTATTTTGTGTGATCCTCATAGAGCCACTGTTATTGGGCATGACTTTAAATCGACTTTAAAAGCAACAACCATGACCTCGCCAGATATTCGTGCAGGTGTGTCGTTATTAATTGCAGCACTTTCTGCAAAAGGAACATCTACCATTCAAAATATAGAACAGATAGATAGAGGTTATGAAAATATTGATGAACGTTTGCGCGCTATTGGAGCTCACATTGAGCGTATATAGTTTTAGGACGCTATAAAATTAGAATGCACTATTTTTAAGTTTACATGGCAGTCTTCATTAATGACTGAAACACCTTTTTCTTTCATTGAACTTACATAGTCTTTTACTATTGAAATAGGAATGTCCATACATTCAGTAGTTTTAATATGGTGTTTAAATTCTATTTCTAAAGTATTATCTTTTTTGTTGAAATTTAGACTTTTAAGAAGCGAAGGGTTTAAATTTAAGCGTATCATATAATGTTAGTTTTGAATGGTGTCTACCAAAGATACGGTTATGGATAGTTAAAAAAAATACGCACTTGTACGTATTTTTGGTTGTTGTTTTGGAGTAGGGCTTAGTGTGTTTGTGTAACTTAAGTAAAAGATTAAAATGCACCTGTTTTTCGGTTTAGCGCTTAGCTAAATCTATAACTTTACCGTTATTTTACTTTTAATCAAATTGCAAATAAGTTAAAATTGAAAGTTTTACTACTAATATCAGCCTATTTTACATGTAAATCTTTGTGCAGTGTTATTTCTTTGCTTAATATCATATTTTGATGTATTTGCATATTTGATTTTGCATAATCAACCATTTCAAAAGCTTTTCTTTTATTCTGTTCAAAATAATTTGTTTTGTCTATATCTCTGTACTTATACAATTGTGGGGTGTTTCCTTGTTCTTTCATAATGCAAAAATATGTAGAATCAATAATGCCTATTTTATCGTCATCATTAATTATGGCATATGCTCTTTCTTGTTTTATCAAGTCAATTCCTAATGTGTTATTCACATATTCTTGTTTTAAGAGTCCCATAATTGTTGGGTAAACATCAATTTGACTTCCTGTTTTTTTATAGGTCTTACTGGATTTAAAAATAGAAGGAGCATAAAAGACCAATGGGACATGAAAATAGTTTAATGCAATATCGTAGTTGGCATGAAGAGGAACGCCATGGTCGGCTAAAAACACAAAAATAGTGTTGTCAAACCATGTTTCTTTTGAAGCTAAATCTATGAATTTCCGTAAAGACCAATCTGCATACTCTATAATTTGAGTTTTTATATCTTTTGTTTTTGGGTGGAAATATTCTGGTACGTAAAACGGTCCATGATCGCTTCCTGTTAAAAAGGTGACAAAAAAAGAATTTTCTTTTTTGTAAAGATCATTGATAATAGGTATCGAATGTCTGAACATATAATCGTCAGGGACACCCATTGCTGTTTTTATTTCAGACAAAGGATAATCTGCTTGGCTTACAATATTTTGGAAATCATTGGCTCTTAAAAAACCTTCAATATTATCAAATTGACTATCATGTGTTGTTATGTAAGTCGTTGAATACCCGTTTTTTAAAAGCGTACTACTTATACCGTCATACTTGCGTATATTTCTCATGGTATGCTGACGATACAAAGCAGGGAAAGAAAAAAGTGTACTAAAAACACCATTAAATGTATGCTTTCCTGCTGAATAGACATTTTCAAAATATATTGAATTATAAGATAGACTGTCAAGAAAAGGAGTCAATTCTTGTTTGTTACCATGGCGTTTCATTTTAGCGGCACTCATGCTTTCCATCAAAATGATAACAACATTAGGTTTTGATGTTAAAATAGTGTCTGATTGAATTTTTCTTGCAACAGGAGATTTATAATGCTTTTTATCAATGTTCAAATAAGATTGCACTTTATTGATTGCAATGGTTTTATCCATTAAATGTATTTTGTCATTTTCTTTACGGGTACTCTCAATATAGCTACGCATGAGCGTAAAAACAGGATTTAACCCCAGTTTATTCAAAAATGAATTATCAGAAAAATATGCAGTGCCTACTTTTATTGTGGATTTCTTCTGAAGACGACCTCTAATCCCAACAAACATTATAGCTAAGAACATTAAAGAGGTAAGTGTATTAAAGAAGATATGTAATCTAACAGGTTCGCTTTTTTGTGAGAATAACTTTTTTAATAAGATAAAAAATAAAATATCAAGTACTAAAAAAGGGATGCTAATTATAAAATACTTTGGTTCTTGAACAACCATGGATACAACAAAATCAAGGTTTTCAATCCATTCAAAGGCACCGATTGAAAAACGATCATAAAACTGATTGAAATAAGGGATATCTGCCGCTGATATGGTAAAAGCTATCGTGAATAAAATGAAAATCCAAAAGAAAAAGAATTGTTCAATAATTTTGCTTTTAATAAGGAATAGCTCTGAAATAAGTAATATTAGGGCAGGGAAAATAAGGATATATCCAGAAATTACAATGTCAAATCTTATGCCCATTATGAAAGATTGAACGATAGTCAGAATATCTACTTCATTAAAATCTATTCGGTTTAATTCCGTTAGAAACAGTATTACCCTAAAAACTGAAAAAATTGACAATACAAGTAAATATACTTTAAGTAAAAAAGGTATGGTTTTGTTTATTTTCATAACGTTTTTTAGTTGCTTTTGCTAATGTCAAAATATTTGCGAGATTGCATTTAGATGAAAACAAAATCTTTGATAGGCGAAATTAGAGTTTTCTTACTAGATTAGCAATGCGCATTTGAGCGTAAATTAACAAAATTAAGCTCTATCTGTTAAATTTGAAGTTTGTAAAATGAACTTTCTGCCCTTAAAACATAGGGATGTACAGTTTTTAGTGCTGTCTTAGAGGAAGTCGAAAAGAAAGCGTAATTAATAAATAAGTGTCTCATTATTAACGTTAACCGTTTAAAGCGGCCTTATAGACCTGTAAACAGCGTTCTCTTGCAGATTTATGGTCAACAATAGGGGTTGGGTATGTAAGTTGATGTAAATCTGTAACCCAGGTGTTAATGTATTCTAATTGTTTGTCAAATTTTTCAATTTGTGTCGTGGGGTTAAAAATTCTGAAGTAGGGCGCTGCATCAACACCAGAACCTGCAACCCATTGCCAGTTTCCAATATTACTCGCCATATCATAGTCATGGAGTTTTTCGGCAAAATAAGCTTCGCCCCAGCGCCAATCTATCAATAAATGTTTGCAAAGAAAACTACCAACTAACATTCGTACACGATTGTGCATAAATCCTGTTTCGTTTAATTGTCGCATACCGGCATCTACTAGAGGGTAACCTGTTTTTCCTTCGCACCAAGCTTTAAATTCAGTTTCGTTATTTCGCCATACAATACGATCGTATTTTGGTTTAAAACTTTTAGTTTGAGTATGTGGAAAATGCCAAAGGATTTGCGTGAAAAACTCACGCCAAATCAATTCTTGCCAGAATATCTCATTGGTTTCTCCTATGGCCTTTTTTATCATGTTTCGAACGCTAACTGTACCAAAACGTAAATGAGGTCCTAATCTTGAGGTGCTATCCTGAGCAGGAAAATTTCTAGTGGCTTCGTAATTTTGTATAAGTTTTGGTGTTACTGAGTATGGCTTTATTCTTTGTTCAGATTTAGAAAAACCAATATCAGCCAAATTTAAATTTGAAAGCGCTTTGTTTGAAACTAAATTAGCCAATACATCTTCTGATGGATAATGATTAAGATTCTCTTTTCTAAAAGTTTCTTTCCAACGTTTCATGTATGGTGTATAGACTAAATATGGAGTGCCATCACTTTTTATAATATCATTTTTTTCAAAAATAACATGGTCTTTAAAAGTTTTAAACTCAATATTATGTTTATTTAAAAATAATTTCAGTTCAGCATCACGATCTCGAGCGTAAGGCTCATAATCATGATTGATGTATACAGAATCAATGTTATAGGTTTCTATTAATTTCTTGTAAATAGAAATAGGTTTTCCATGATACATGGCTATTCCACTATCAAATTCATTCTGAATTTTTGAATTTATATTTTGAAGTGTTTCATGAATAAACGTAACGCGTGCATCGGTTTTTGGAAGCTGTTCTATAATTTCAGAATCAAAAATAAAAATGGGAAGGACATGTTGTTTTCCTTTTAGGGCTTCATATAGTCCATGATTGTCTTCTAATCTTAAGTCGCGACGAAACCAGAATATGTTAACTTTTTTTTTCATAGGAAAAATATTTTTTCATTTCCGTATTTCAACTATCGATCAAGATAAATAACAACGGAAATCTTTTAAATGAGCTCCATTTTGTTATACACTCCGAATAATGCTTCGAGTTTTTGTGTCCGGTAGTTAAAAATTTCTTCCAATTTAGGTTTTACTAAAAAAGGATGAACCAGTTGACCCAGAATTCCAAATGGGATTTTATAATCAATTATATCTTCCATTTCTACACCGCCTTCTATTTCTTTTATAAAATGTTTATGATGCCATAGGGTATAGGGTCCAAAACGCTGTTCGTCTACAAAATAATGTTTGTCGACAACATGTGTGATTTCGGTTACCCATTTGGTTTTAATGCCAAAAACGGGCGTTACAATATATTGAATTATTTGCCCAGCAAACATGGGTCTGTCTGCTCCTGAAAGTATATTAAAACCCATATAATCTGGAGTGATGGTTTTAAGGTTTTCAGGGCTTGATAGAAAATCCCAAGCCTGTGTTACTGTAATAGGTAAGTTTTGCTTTTTGTGAAGACGGTATATTTTCATTATTTTTTTATTGATTTGTTAGTTGTAAATAAAAACATAAGCATTCAATGAAGTTGCAACAATTAACCAAATAAAATAAGGTAAAATAAGCAGGCTTTTTGTTTTTAATTGGTCTTTATAAGCGAATAAAAATTTGCCAACAACAAGGCTTAATAAAATAATGCAAATTAAAGCTACTCCAACCAAATGTTGATTAAAGAAAATGTAATTCCAAATGACATTAAGAATAAATTGAATGGCAAATAATATTTTTACTTTAGAATTGGGCATAGTTTTATATAAATAGGCCATATAAACTGAAAAACATATCATAATGGTGCTCCAAGCTACTCCAAAAAACCAGCCAGGAGGTGTCCAAGGTGCTTGATTTAGATTTTGATACCAAGCAGTACGCGGCCCATCATTCATTAATATATTACCAATGTATAAAGCGCCAAAGTTGATTATTGAAAAAACAAAAATAGTTTTAAACAACTTCATTTTTATGATGATTTTAGTAATTCAATTTGTCTTGCAATAGCTTCTGCTTCAGCATATTTTTTATCACTTTCACTTCTGTTTATACTTGATAGCTCATGCCATTCTTTCATGAGTTTATTAAATTTGTCTTGAAGTTTTTCAACTTGTGTTTTCTTTTTGAATAATCCGAACATAGCGTTATTTTAAGTGTTTTGTTATTTTAGGACTTAATGGATTGGTTATAGAAAAAAAGTAGTCTACTAAATGACCATTATCGTCCACTAGATATTTTTGAAAATTCCATTTTACTTTAGAGTTTCTTTTATTATTATGTGTTTTTTGAGTAAGCCAAGCATATAATGGATGTTGGTTTGTTCCTTTAACATCGACTTTTTCGGTGATTAAAAAAGTAACTCCGTAATTAACCTCGCAAAATGATGCTATAGCAGTTTCATCCCCTGGTTCTTGACTACCAAATTGATTACAAGGCACGCCAATGATTTGGAGTTTGTCATTGTATTGTTCATGCAAAGCTTGTAAGTTTTTGTATTGGGGAGTAAAACCACATTTAGATGCTACATTAACAAAAAGGATGTGCTTTCCTTTAAAATTTGAAAGTTCAATTGGTTTTCCGTTTAGCCTATTAATCGGGATGTTGTATATAGATGTTTTATTCATTTTTAGAGATTCGTTGCCTTTTGAAAAAAAGGTCGCTATAAATATTTTTAATGGATTCATATTTTAAAACTTACAATACCGCAATCCATTTCAAATATTTGACCAGACATGGACGCTGCTTTGTTGGACATTAAAAAGTCAGCCATTCCAGCGACTTCTTCAGGGTTTAAAAATTTTTTAAGCGGATGACGCTGGGTAATATTTTCGACCATTTTGTCATTTCGTAAAAGTTTTGATGCTAATTGCGTATTTGTTACTGTAGGAGCAATAGCGTTTATGCGAATTGTAGGAGCTAATTCTGCCCCAAGCGATTTTACTAAACCTTCTACTCCAGATTTAGCAGTGGAAATACTGGCATGAAACGGCATGCCTAATTTAGCGGCAACTGTACTAAAAAGCAATATAGACGGATTTGTGCCATTTTTAAGAAGGGGCAAATAGGTTTGTATGGCTTTTACGGCACCAAGTACATTGATTTCAAAATCATTTTTAAAATCATCAATACTTAATCTAGAAATGGGTTTAAGATTAATACTGCCAGGGCAATAAATTAACCCATCTGCATGTTCGATTTTTGGTAAATCGTCTTTAGTAACGTCGCAAGAAAAGTGAGATAAATTAGCGTGTTCGAATTCAGGAACCGTTCTGCTAATATTTAAAACTTTGGAATGACTGAGTAGTTTGTTTAATATGGCATTTCCAATGCCCTTACTACCACCTATAACAATTATTGTTTTCATATGGTTTCAGGGCTTTGTTCTTTTTTATGGCCTGCCCTTTAGCCTTTTTTCAATTTTTTGTTTAATAACAGTTAAGCGTTTCATTAAATCCATGATTTCTGGATCTTTGTCTTCTTTATAAATGTTATTTAAACTTAGTATTAGGTTTTTTACTTCTCTAGACGATTCAATACGCTCACTAGTTGTTTTAAACGTGTGTCTACGTTGCTCGAATTCTAAAGCTTTATCAATAATCTCCATAATTTTTTAATCTTTAATCTATTTTAATATATGTGTGAAAAAACGTTATGTTTCACAATTTGACAATATAATAAAATCTATGACATTTTCTATTTTTATGGAGAATAATTATGTAAAATTTAATATTTAATGATTAAAATCATTGTTTTTTGGAACATTACGAAATATTTAGGCTGTTAATGGTTTGCCTTTTAATCGTTTTTCTACTTTTCTTTTTATAGCCGTTAGGCGTTTCATGATATCCATGATTTTTTCATCTTTTTTAACTTTATAAATTTCATTTAAATCCAAAATCAAGGTTTTTGCTTCTCTAGAAAGTTTAACACGATCGCTAGTCGATAATGATCTCATTTTTGTTTTTTCAAATTCTAGGGCTCTGTTTATTAAATCCATAGTTTTATTTTTTACTATATTGGTATTGTTTTTTCTATTAGTCAACTTAAATTAATTTGGTTTCACCATATTAATCATAGCAATTTAACGTTTTGATATATTATTCTGATTTATTTGTTTTTGTCGGGAACATTTAAAACGTCCCTTTTCAAAAGTCCGTAACTTTTCATGTTTTGTTTTTCTGCCTTGAACTCTTTTACGCCACATTTTGAAACTTCTTGGTTTCATTTCGGTTCGCATGAGTTCAATCACTTTTTGTTCTTTTAAACCAAACTGAAAATTTATAGCTTCAAAAGTTGTTCGGTCTTCCCAAGCCATTTCAATGATTCTATCAATATCTTGAATTACTAAATCCATAAATGCTCAAAATCATATTGCTTATCATACTTAATTTTTTCATCTAACATCTTTCTGAAAAAATTCTTATTTTCCTGAAACGTTTTGTTGTTTTTAAAATGAACAAATCGACCAGCTGCATGAATACTTGCTCCATTTGATTTATAAATTACTAATTGATAGTAAGGAATAGCCCAAGTAAAGTTTTGTAAACCTTTATTAATATGGATAAGAATACCGCCTGTTCTTAATTCTATATTGGCATAGTTGGCATCTGGAACCGAATTCATGTACTGTTTTAAATTGATGCTAACATTATCTATAATCATTCTTTTAGAACCAATACCGTTCATTTTTAATGATCTTATAAGTGAAAAGGGTTTGCCGACCAGATCGATAATTAGCGTCTGTTTTTTTTTGTTAGTATAGGTCGTGCCCAATATCATAGTTAACTATTTATTCAAATATATAAAATGTTTAACATATTTACAAATATGTTAAACAAAATAAATTATGGAACTATAAGAAGGATTTATTATACCTCGGTAAGTTTGTTTATCATGCCCGTGAAAATCAACCCATGAAAAGGAAGTACGCTATACCAATACAAACGTCCCCAAAGTCCTCTTGGTCTAAAAGTTGCGGTTTGTTTGAGTAGGCCATCTTCAATTTTGAATTCTAACCAAGCTTCACCGGGGAGTCGCATTTCGGCATAAAGTAGAAGTTTTTGTTGTGTTTTGTCTGCAAAAATAACCCGCCAAAAATCTAATGCATCACCTGCGGCTAAATCTGTTGGACTTGTGCGTCCTCTACGTAAACCAATGCCACCAAAAAGCTTATCGATATATCCGCGTGTTTTCCAAAGAAAAGTTCCGTAATACCAACCCGTTTTTCCTCCAATGCTCCAAATTTTATTTATGGTTTTTTCTGAGTCTTTTACAGGTCTTTCTTTATAGTCCTTAAAGCAACCATATTTTGGAACATTTATGTACTTATGCAAATTATTACGCAATCTGCCACTGCTAATCATAGAATCTTTCCAACTGGAAACAATACTATTTTGTTCTATTTTCTCGAAGGCAAGTTCTACCGCCTGTTTATATGTTAAGGGTTTGACATTTAGTGTTTTATTAATATCACTTGGTTTGCCTATAATTTCCACACCCATACTATCAACCAATGTAGATGCTAATTTGTAAGATGTTGAAGTAACAAAATATAACCAATAAGACGAGAGTTTAGGTGTCATTACGGGTACTGTTAAAATGTACCGTTTTAAGTGTCGAACTTCTGCGAATTGAAGTAATAATTGTTTATAGGTTAATATTTCTGGACCAAAAACATCATAGGATTTATTGTAAAGGGAGTGATTGCCTATGGCACCAGATAAAAAGGATAAAACATCTCGTACAGCAAGTGGTTGTGTTTTTGTGTTTAACCATTTTGGTGCAATCATAACCGGCAGTTTTTCAACTAAATCTCTAATGATTTCAAAAGACGAACTACCTGAGCCTACAATAATACCTGCTTTGAAAATAGTTAGCGCATAATTGTTAGAAACCAACCTGTCTTCTACATTTTTTCTTGAGTTCAGATGTTTCGAGAGTTCTTTATCGTTTGTGATACCGCTTAAATAAATAACCTGTTTAGTTTGTGTTGTTTCAATATGGCTTTTGAAATTGACTGCACAGCGTTCTTCTAGCGACTCAAAATCTTTAGAAGAATTAGACATCGAGTGAATTAGGTAATATGCCACATCAATATCTAAAGGAATGTTTTTTAGTGTTTCAGGTTTTAAGAAATCAGCTTCAATAATATCAATAAGTTCTTCTTCTAAATAGGTTTTATCCGCACGTAGTTTATCTCGAACGGCGCAAACAACGTGGTGTCCTTCATTTATTAAAAACGGAATAAGCCGTTTGCCAATATATCCGGTTGCTCCTGTAACGAGAATTTTCATTTTATTTTTTTGATATAAATTACATGAATTTTTATTGTTTATAATCAATCCTGTCCTAAATAAATTTTGGACACACTAAATCTAACCATTTTACTGATTTATTTCATTGCTTTT
>NZ_BAABJJ010000012.1:0-231084 GCF_039543245.1 Algibacter agarivorans | reverse complement strand
TTTCCTCTTCCTGGAAAACTGTTCTTACCATAATCTTGTGATTCTTTTCGCCAACGGTGCAATACTGAATATCTAATTCATCACATACTTGTTTTGTGTTGCCTCTAGCATAGCTTAATTCTACAGCCTTTTGCTTAAATGACGGACTGTAATTTCTGTACTGTTTTTTCATGATTCAAAGTTAATTTATGTAAGTCTAAATCTCGCAACATAATGTCCAGTCTAATATAGTAAGTCCAGTCCAGGTGGCCCCAGGAAAGTGGCTTGGGACTTGGAGCAGAAAGTCTAGACGACTATGAAGCTCTGCCGTACCAAGATGCTAACATCAAAGGAGAGGCAATGAAATTTACAAAAGCCTACTTAAAAATTGGAGACAAACAAATAGTGTCAACTGTAGACAACACTAAGAATACCGCAATTTTGGAAATAGAAGTTGAACAAGGTGAAACAGATTTGGCCGCTTATTTCGATTTAGAAAATGGAGGTAGCTCAAATGCGTTTTATGTGTATGTGGAAAAATTGGAGTGATTGAAAATCATGAGCTATGAGAGTTTAAATATTCTGATGGACGTTTTTAATTATAAACGTCATTTTGACGTTTAATAAGAATACGCTGAGCTAATAAAGAAATTAGTACAAAATTATGGATATTGAAAACGCACCACAAGTTTTTGAAAACATGAATGAAGAACAGCTACCTGTAGCTAAACATAAATTGCACCATTGGGCCCATTTGTGGCTACATCCATGTAAAGTTCATTTAAAATGTAAAGACTTTAGATATTGCATCGAAATAAATAATTATGGGCTATATGTGGCTAATATTGAATATAAAATCCGTAACATATTGATAAACAATTGTTAAGATTTGTATTATGCGGAGAAAGAGGAATGCGAACCCACTTTATTCTTGCTCTTTGTTAATATGACTCTGATACTGAAACGTAAAAGAAAAACAAATCAATCGTACATAAATCGTACAATATTTAAAAACAAAAATCCGTAATCATTTTATTATTAATGAATTACGGATTTTACTTGTACTCAAGGTGGGAATGAAACCCTCTTTATTTTGATATGGTTTTAAATCCTTTTAAAATAACCTTAAACCCCTTGTTTTATTACTATTAATAGTGTTTTTATTTAATGTTTAAAATTAGTATAAGTTAGAGGTAATTCGTATAAATTAGATAAATGTTGTACACCATGTCGGCACCATTGAAATTATTTGCTATATTTGATTTGTTCAAATGTTAGACTTTACAATATGGCTTCTTTAAAGTATTTCACAAAAGGAAATCAAAACCCTACTACTGTTTATTTACGCTTCACTCAAGGGCGTAAAATAGATTTAAAACGTTCTACTTCTTTACTCATAAATCCAAAGTATTGGAATAATCAAAAAGGTACTGTAAAACAGATTTCAGAGTATGCCGATAAAAAGAATTTACAAAACGACCTTAACGGACTTAAAACAACTATTTTAAACAGTTTTAACGACCATTATTCAAATGGTGGTATCATTAATTCAGAATGGCTAAATAAAACCATTAAAGAGTATTTTCAGCAAGACGGCAAAACCGATTTAAACTACATTTTAGATTACTCAAAATACTACAAAGAAAATTTAACATCGAAAGTACTAACAACTGGAGTAACCGGAGTAACCAGTAACACACTAAAACGTTATGAAACTATAATTAACAAGGTTACAGCTTTTGAAACTTATAAAAAGAAACGTTATACGTTTGAAATGATTGATTTGAAGTTTTACAATGATTTTAAAAACTACTTATTGAAAATTGAAAAATTAAACCTTAATACTACTGGACGTTATATAAACTACATTAAAACCATTTGTATTGATGCTAAAAAATACGGCATCAAAATAAATCCAGTGGTTTTAAATGGGGAATTTAGAGCAACAAGAGAGAAAGTAAGTTTTATAACACTTTCAGAAATCGAAATACAAACCATTTTTGCACACGATTTTAAGGAAACATCTTATTTAGAAAATGCACGTAATTGGTTGATCATAGGTTTATGGACTGGGGCCCGTGTTAGTGATTTATTGAAATTTACAAAAGACAATATTCAAAACGGTTTTATTGAATATACAGCTAAAAAAACTAATCAAAAAATAATACTGCCTTTACACCCTCAAGTAAAGGAAATATTAAACAATCTCAACGGGGAATTCCCTCGTGAAATTTCGGACCAAAGATTTAACGATTATATTAAAACCGTGTGCAAAGATGCTGGAATTAAAGAATTGGTTAACGGGTCGAAACAAACCAAAATTAAAAAAGGAGTTTGGCGAAAGGTTAAAGGCGAATATAATAAACATGAGTTAGTTAGTTCGCATATCTGCAGACGGTCATTTGCTACAAATCACTACGGAAAATTACCTACTCCAGTACTTATGGCTGTAACTGGGCACACTACGGAAAAAATGTTTTTAAACTACATAGGAAAAACAGCAAAGGACAGCGCCAATGTATTAAATGAATTTTGGAAAGTCCAGGAGTTAAAGAAAGAACAAAAAACAAAATTAAATATTATTAAAACTGAAACCGCATGAAAACAAATCGAGATTTTACCACTAATTCAGGATTTTACGACACTTTCTTTGAACTGTTGCCTTTTTATAGAACAAATATAGAGGCGTTTAATTATCTCAATAACGAGGTCGGCTGGATTATAGGTAAAAAACTTTATAAAGATTATAAAGAGTTTAGAGGTAAAATGTATAGTTAAATAAATCTATGTTCAAATGGCTAAAGGAATACTAAAAACAGATTATCACACTTTACAAACCTATTTAATTGAAATTGCTGAAATTCCAGCTCGATTAAATAGATGTGATATTGTGTTGAAAAATGAATTGTTAGAGCATATTGATATTAGAATTGATTCTTTGTTAAAAACAATTAATGAAAGATTATTGTTAGATAAAGATTATTCTTATCCAGTAGAGTATTTGCCAAATAAACAATTTGAGTACTGGGGCGAAAGGGTTTCGTGTGTTTTCAATTATTATGAGCTGTTAAAATTAAAAGGCTTTATAAAACAAAGTATTGAGGTTAAAACTCAAAAGAATAGATATACAGACCTTTTTAATGAAAATGGACTTGAACTATTTAATTACATTAATGAAAGTTTTGAGGGTGCAATAACCGTTAAATATACTATAATGCTTCACTTCTTACGATACAAGAACTATATTAAAGGCACTAATACTCGATATTTAGAATTTGTAAGATTTAATTGTGATTTGGGTAAAATTAAGTTTTCTCGTTTAGATGATATCCAAATAAATGATGAAAAGTATTTAAAACAAGAATCGTTTTTAACTGATTTGTTAAAAGATTTTAAACACCTCAACGGTATTGAGTAAGATTGAGGGTTTTTTGAGGTATCTGTAATTCATATTTGCCATAACATTAAACATTATAAGTTATGGAAACGATACAATTTATTTCTACAAGTCCAAATGCACTTGCAAACCTAATCGATGAAAAAATTAAATCTCAATTAGACGATTTAAAAAAGAACTTCACACCAAAGGAACCAGACGACTTTATGTCGAGAAAGGAAACCGCAGCCCTTTTAAAAATATCTTTAGTATGCCTACATGATTGGGTAAACAAAGGAATTTTGCACCCTTATAAAATGGGTAATAAAACCTATTTCAGCCGTAAAAAAGTAACCGAAACATTGTATAATTCTAATAAGTAGGTCTTATGTATAGTACCGGGAACTTAAAATATGAGCGTGCTATTTATGGTAGGACCTCAACAAATGACGCTAAAACAATGAGCTACTACAAAAAGGAAATAAGTAGCAAATCAAATGGTTTTGAGTTGTGTACTGATATTGTAAGGATTGAAAAAGATAATGGTTTTCACGATACTAGCAGGTTTTTTGAAAACTACCTATATTTTAGAAATGATACTAACTGGTTGCGATGTTCTAAAACTGGTTTGTCGTTTACTCAATTCTCTAAAGTTTTTGAAGGTAACATTTCGCAAATAGTAGAGCTAAACACAAAAACAGCTAAAGGCAAAGACTTTGAAACACCTCAACATTGGGTTATAGCTCAATTACTCAACGATAATAAAATTTTAGTTGTTGATATCTTCAGGGATTTTTATCCGGTTAGTAAAGAGCTTCAAAAGGCTATAATTCAGGAGCATAAACTATACAAAAAATAAAAGGGAGCATTGCTCCCTTAAATTGTTCAAATGTTGTACTAACAAGGCATCGTTAGTACAACGTAAATATACAAAATCATGAGTAGTAAAACTCAAGTAAACTATTATTATGGTTCTTATATAAATTATAAGGCTATTAAAGATTTTCACCTAAATAATAATTTAAAAGATGAATATTTAAAAGTTTCTCATTGTGTGTTGTTGGCATTTATTATAGAAAGTTTTCGTAAAAATGATAAAATGCCGATGATTATGTTTGAAGGTGAAAAGTACGTATTAATGAATACCAATTATATTTTGGACAACCTTATTTATCTGAAGGTAAGTAGTAGGATGTTGAAAAAATATTTAGTGCCTTTAAAAGATAATGGTTTAATTAAAATTCATATTAAGAACCGAAAGGATAGATATATTAATGTGCATAAAAAACTTATTGAATTATGTTATGATGTTGATTATTCTATACGTTCGATTAGTTTTTTAGAAAAAAATAAACCTACCCTTTGGAAAGGATTCGTAAATGAATGGCAACCTCTTTTTAATGATAAAGAAAGTTTTAAAAAATTCATTGATAGGTTTAATGATACAAGAGATATAAACGAGTATAACTATAATACAAAGAATATTTATGAGCATCTTTTAAACGCTGTAAAGTTTGAGTTGTATGGTAGGTCTAAATAGTTGATTCTATTTAATTAACTATGAATAATAATACATACCCTCTATGAATAATAATGCATACCTACTATGAATTATTTTACACCAATAATATATATAATAAAAAAGAAATATTAAAAGAAGAGAGATAAACATGTTGACGCTCGTATTATTGATATTTTAAATAGTATTAAGGGGGTGTGGGGTTAAATCACTAGCGTTTTTATATATCCTACATCGCTGTTTAGTCAGGATTTTACACAATGAAAAAAAACGCATAGGGGGGGTATAAGTAATTGAATATTAATAATATAAAACAATATTAATGATGATTTTTGAAACAGTGAACTACTGGAAACAATTTGATATTCCTATACTAGATATAGATAATTACCATTATATACATTTTACAGATGTTAATAATATACTGGCCCCCGTTGAATTAAAGTTAAGTGATGATGTTTATATTTCCAATAACTCAAAATTATTAAATACTAAGACTAATGCCTGTACTGGGATAACAAAAAATGAAGGGATTGAGTTATTTGTTCCAATTGAATTACTTAATAAGTTTATAATAGCTAAATAAAATAAGGTTTTAGTCTATTGTTGTACACTATGTCGGCACAAATAAAAAACCCTACTTACTTAGATATCGTAAATAGGGTGTTTTAAGAAATTAAAAGTACTCAAGGTGGGAATCGAACCCACACGACCGAAGTCACTGGATTTTGAATCCAGCGCGTCTACCAATTCCGCCACTTGAGCAATTTCAGAACACAAAAATATATATTTTTTCGATATGAAACACAAAAATACTACTCAATATACTTTTTAGGTTAAAATAAATGCATAAATTTGCACCTCGTTAAAAATCACGTGGTGTTTGCGCACTCTAAAACAACAAGTTAACTATGCCGATTGTTATAACAGAAGCCAAAATTTTTGCATGTACACAGAGTAAAGTTCTAGGTGAGAAAATCGCCAAGGCTTTTGGTGCTAAATTAGGAAATGTTATTACTTCAACTTATAGTGATGGTGAATTTCAACCATCCTATGAAGAGTCTATAAGAGGAACACGGATTTTTATTATTGGTTCTACCAATCCTGGTCCAGAAAACTTAATGGAAATGTTGTTAATGATTGATGCGGCAAAACGTGCTTCAGCAAGGCATATTACGGCTGTGCTACCTTATTTTGGATGGGCAAGACAAGACAGGAAAGATAAGCCAAGAGTGCCAATTGCAGCAAAATTAGTTGCAAAAATGCTCGAAGCTGCTGGTGCAACACGAATTATCACTATGGATTTACATGCCGATCAAATTCAAGGATTTTTTGAAAAACCCGTAGACCATTTATTTGCATCAACGATATTCTTGCCTTATTTAAAAAGTTTAAACCTTGATAATTTAACTATTGCTTCGCCAGACATGGGAGGTTCCAAAAGAGCTTATGCATATTCTAAGGCATTAAAAAGTGACGTTGTAATTTGTTATAAACAACGGGCAAAGGCCAATATAATTTCTCATATGGAGCTTATTGGTAATGTAGAAGGGAAAAATGTAGTACTTGTTGATGATATGGTAGACACGGCAGGGACCTTAACAAAAGCAGCTGATTTAATGATGGAGCGTGGTGCATTAAGTGTAAGAGCTATATGTACACATCCAATATTGTCAGGTAAAGCTTATGAGAATATAAACAATTCAAAATTAGAAGAATTAATAGTTACTGACTCCATACCCGTTAAACCTTTAAGTGATAAAATTAAAGTTTTAAGCTGCGCTGATTTATTTGCACAGGTTATGGATAAAGTACACAATAATCAATCTATTAGTTCAAAATTTGTCATGTAAATCACTCAAAACAGAATATTAATTAAATTATTTACACAATACAATTAAAAATCATTAAATAGAAATTATGAAATCAATTACAATCAACGGATCTCAAAGAGAAAGCGTAGGCAAAAAAGCAACAAAAGCCTTACGTAATGCTGGTCAGGTTCCTTGCGTATTATACGGAGGAGACAAGCCAGTGCATTTCTCAGCACCAGAATTAGCTTTCTCAAAACTAGTATACACGCCTAATGCGCATACAGTTGTGATTAATTTAGAAAGTGGTGAAGTATTAAATGCAGTACTTCAAGACATTCAATTTCATCCAGTTACCGATAGAATTTTACACGTAGATTTTTATCAGTTATTTGAAGACAAAGAAATAGCGTTAAATATTCCTGTTAACCTTGTTGGTAACTCTAAAGGTGTTAAAAACGGTGGTGTTTTAAGAAGAAATAACAGAAAGCTACGTATAAAAGCACTTCCAGCTAACTTACCGGATTTTATAGAGATAGATATTACACCTCTAAAAATTGGAGATAAAGTAGCGATAGGTGATTTACCTGCAGGAGATTATACTTTTTTACAGACAGATACTACTGTAGTTTGTCGAGTTAGTACATCTAGAGTAGCGATTGCAGATGAAGAAGATGAAGATGAATTAGAAGAAGGGGCAGAAGGAGCAGAAGCACCAGCTGCTGAGGCAACTCAAGAATAGAACATATTCTCAACTAAATATTAAAAGCATCCTGTTATTCGGGATGCTTTTTTATTTGAAAAAAAAAATTCCTCGTGGATTTATCCTCGAGGTTAAAGTTGAAATTGTCATTCCCGTGAAATCGGGAATCTAAAAATAATAGAATTCTGATTTGGAATCATAAAGCAAAAAATGACCTTCTTAATGTCTGAAGTTTATTTGGTATGACTAACTAGCTTTAAAAAAATCTTTATTTTTACAAAAAAATCAATCTTTTTATGTACCGATTTTTACTGAAATTATTTAGGAAGAAAACGCATATAAAAGCACAAGATCCTATGAAAAAATATTTAATAGTTGGCTTAGGTAATATTGGTGAAAAATATGAAAACACACGTCATAATATTGGTTTTAAAGTGTTAGACTATTTTGCAAACCAAGAAAGTCTAACTTTTGAAACCCAAAAACTAGGCGATATAACGACCTATAAGTTAAAAGGGAGAACGTTTATCTTATTAAAGCCAAACACTTATATGAATTTAAGCGGAAAAGCGGTTTTGTATTGGCTTACTAAAGAAAAAATTCCTTTAGAAAATCTATTGGTTATCACAGACGATTTAAATTTACCTTTTGGAAGTATTCGTTTAAAAACAAAAGGTAGCGATGGTGGGCACAATGGTTTGAAAGATATTCAAGATAAATTGAACACCACAAAATACAACCGATTCAGGTTCGGAATAAGTGATGTTTTTAGCAAAGGGCGACAAGTGGATTATGTTTTAGGAGAATGGACAGATGAAGAAAATAAAAACTTGAAAGAACGCCTAGATAAATCTGTAGAACTTATTAAATCTTTCGGTTTAGCGGGAATCAATAATACTATGAATGCCTTTAATGGTAAATAATAAAGCGGTCTATAAAAAGTGTGGTTTCAGTTTCGAAAGACTTCGATGTAAAAGCAATTCTATTTTAAGTAAAAAGTTAATAATATTGGTATTTGTCTCCTTGAGCTTGAGCGCAGTCGAAAGGTCTTGAAAATATATAAGTTTCTTTAGTCTTCTGAAGTTATTTCAAAATTAGCATGATAAATGCTTTTAGAAATGATAAAATGCATTCTCTAAATGTTCAATTTTAAAGCCTTTGCCTTCTTTAACAATGGCAATTATATCAAAGCGTACTTCAACATCTAATTCGTTTACATTTACATATTCATCAACCGCTTTTACTAAACGTTGGATTTGTTTTGGCTTTACAAAGTCTTCAGGATTTCCAAAATCAATAGTTGATCGTGTTTTTACTTCAATAATAGCAAGAATGTCCTTTTTTTGGGCAATAATATCAACTTCAGCTTTGTCGAATCGGTAATTGCGTTCAACAATATCGTAACCGTTTTTTAAAAGAAAATCGACTGCAAGTTGTTCGCCTTTTTTACCGAGTTCGTTGTGTTTTGCCATTGTCTATTAGTGTTACCCCCTAAATAAAAAGAAATCATCTTTCATATCTTCAATTTGTGCGTCTTCATTGGTAATAATATAATTAATAGCTTGAGAAGTGAAATTATTTCCTTTTTTAGTTAAAGACACAATATTTTTATCAAACTTTATCATATTGTTTTTAAGCGCTAAATCCAACACTGTTTTTGAACGTATTTTTTGCCAATTAATATGCTCGTTGAGATGGTTAACATGGCGTTCTCGTTCTTCAGTATGATTTTTTAAATGAAGAAGAAAAGTTAATAAAGATACTTCGGTACGTTGTTGTTTTTCTCTGTAGAGCACAGCTATAACACCTTTACTTGGTGCGAATAAGTAAACTGCTAAAAACAGTAGTCCTAACATAGTTGTAATTGACCCTGCAATTGAAGCATCTAACCAATGGGCTAACCAGTACCCAGAAATGGCACTAAAAACACCAAAACAAATAGCATAAAGAAGCATGTGTTTTAAATTATTGGTAATCAAGTAAGCCGCAGCTGCTGGTGCAATCATTAAAGCGACAACTAAAATAGCCCCTACAGCATCAAAAGCGCCAACGGTGGTCACAGATGAAACCGTCATTAAACCATAATGAAGGATTGCTGGTGAAAACCCTAATGAAGCTGATAAACCGGCATCAAAAGTGCTGACTTTTAATTCTTTGAAAAAAGAAAATAATAACCCGACTGTTATCATTAAAACACTACCAATTACCCACAATGATTTTGGCCCCACATCAATACCTGAAATCATGAGTCTATCAAAAGGAGCAAAAGCTAATTCGCCTAGTAAAACGGCATCAACATCTAAATGTACGTCGTTCGCGTTCTTAGCTATCATAATAACACCAATACTAAACAAAATAGGGAACACTAAACCAATGGCAGTATCTTCTTTTACTAGACCTGTTTTCTGAATGTACTCAACTAAAACAACAGTAATAATGCCTGTTAACGCTGCTAGTAAAATAAGTAATGGCGAATTCAAATCTTGGGTAATAAAGAACCCAACAACAATCCCTGGTAAAATGGAATGGCTAATAGCATCGCTAATCATGGCCATTTTTCTGAGCACTAAAAAGGTGCCTGGAATGGCGCAAGCAATAGCTACGATACTTGCAATAAGCTGTATTTCAATTTGAGCGTTACTCATTGTTTTCAGTTTGTTGGTTGTACAAATTTGAAGCTGTTTTATAGCCTTCTTCTGTTAAGCTCCACATATTGCCATCTAAAGCCACATAATTTTTATTTACCAATTTTTGTAAAGTGCTTTTTGTATAACCTTGAAAGTTGTTTAAAATTTTAATAGTGTGCGGATGTGAAATGTTATCATGTGTCTTAGCGATTTGATGCATAAATGCCAATGTTTTGTGAAGTTTTAAATCACGACGGTTTTTTATAAAACGAATTTGTTTAAATAATAAACCACGGCTTGGCGAAAAAATAAATGAAAACAACACAAAAACACCTGCAACAATGACAATAACCGGACCTGTTGATAAATTGTTTTGACTGGCACTTATTGCCGTTCCAAAAACTCCAGAAAAAGCACCAAAAATAGCTGCTAGAAAGACCATGATTCCTAAACCGTTTGTCCATTGTCTTGCAGCGGCAGCTGGTGCTAATAACATAGCACTCATTAGAACTACACCGACCGTTTGAAGTCCTAAAACTATAGCTAAAACGATAAATGTTGTGATTAAAACATCAATGAATTTGGTATTGAAACCTAGGGTTTTTGTGTAATCGGCATCAAAAAGAAGTATCTTAAATTCTTTCCAGAAAAGCAAAAGTACAAAAAGGCAAATGCCTGTGACGATGGCCATCATCCAAACATCACTTTCCACTAAAGTAGCGGCTTGTCCGAATAAATATTTATCTAATCCTGCTTGGTTGGCGTTAGGTTGCTTTTGAATGAATGTGAGTAATAGCATCCCAAATCCAAAGAACAAAGACAATATTAAACCTAATGCCGTATCTGATTTTAAATGAGTTTTACTAATAATACCTCTAATCCAGAAGGTGCCAATAAGTCCGCTGACTAGTGCGCCCAATAACAATACATTACTGTCTTTTGCGCCTGTAATTAAAAAGGCAATGGCAATGCCCGGTAATGCAGCATGTGAAATGGCATCGCCCAACAAACTTTGCTTTCTTAATACAGCAAAACTTCCTAACATACCAGTTACTGCTCCAAGAATTGCAGTTCCTAGAGTTATGGTTCTTAGCGTGTAGTCTGTAAAGACAAGTTGTATGTATTCTGTTAAATCGATGGCTAGTCCTTTTTTCCTGTTAGTACTAATGTTGATTGAGGGAAATAGAGGTCTTTTTTCCAAAATCTAAGCAAAAAATCTATATCCTCTAAATATGTCTTATAAGGTTCTTTTTTAAAAAATAATAAGGTGTCTTTAAAGGTGTTTATAAAATAATAAACGAACTCTGTTGAATAAAGAGGAGATATTAACAAGTGCATAATATCATCATCACTTTCATGTTCGAAAAACGGATTGTTTTCATCTGGGAAGGCGTTGATGACATCAAAATAAATTTCTATTCCTTTTTTTGGATTGAAAAAAACAATGGCTTGGTCGTCTTCTAAATTGAAATCTTCAAAAGGATTATCAGCACCAAAATAACCATCATTCTTTGCCCGCTGTTTGGCTTCTTTTTGTTCCTTGGCTGATAAACTAAGCGAATCGTTGTAATAATCCATGAAACTATTAGAAAAACCTTCAACATGCTTTGAGTTCATGTATGCTATAGGCGATTGGTTATTAAATTCCAAAAATGCTTTTTCTTGTTTGACAAGTATGTTTTGGATTTCTGATTGGTCATGTAAAAAATTAACTTGAGACCTTGCATCTGCAGAATTTTTTTGATCCAATATAAGATCAGCATCAAAATCTTGTGCTGAAAAATTACCAGAAAACCACCATTCGTTTTTATATTTAACCAATCCAATATAGAGAATTTCATCTTCTTCTAAATCATCATAATGTTCAAATGATTTTTTTGTCATTTCAAAAGACATACCAGAGGCAATATGCTCTAAGGAAACCGAAGTGGTATTTTGTTTTTTGTATAAAAATAATCCTGAAATTTTTTCTGATATACTTGAAATATCATCGTAACTATTATGGGATTCCCCTAAGAGTTCTTTTGTCCAATCTTTGGCTTTTAGTGCCAAAAGCGAGCTGTTTTTGTTAAAAGTGAAATGTTCTGTTATTTCACGCACATAACTCATTAGCAAATTGGGATTGTCTTCGTCTGCTTTGGTGTCTTCCAAAGCATCTAAAATATCATTGTTAAATCCTTGTTTTACATCTGGAAAGAACAAATAAGATTCGAAGAAAACAAACTGTATAAATGCTCTGGAATTATAAAAATCACCCGCAATGTTTTCAAAATTATATAAGTTTTTTAATGTATTGTTTTCTGGAGCATATTCATATTCTTCTTCAAGGACTTGCATGGAAGTTGTTGCAATGTCAAATATAAAATCATTGTAAGGGTTAATGAATTTTTCTTGCTGAATGGTATTTAGAAAATACCATGTTAAGAATGCAACATCTTCAAAATTAATCTCATCATCTTCATAGTCTTCATCAATACTATAAAATGGAAGTTTTTTGCTATAGAGCTTATTGTGCATTAGTTTAAAGCTTCTCCATATATTGGTTTGAGATATGATGTCTTCGAAATAAGAGGTTATGAAACAGCATAACAAAAAGATGTCCTCCTTTTCAATAAATTGGGAAAGCATAAATTCGGAAGATGGGATAAAATTAGTGTTGATCTTATTAGCGACTTTAAGATAATATAAATCTGTTTTTCCACTATAGTTTTGGGGCTTTACTGCCAACCAATGTTTTATGTAAATTTTGCTTTTCATTTGTCTGTTTATTAAGCAATATGTTGCATTTTATTTTTGAAAGATTCCCACTTCCTTCGTCCTCGGAAAGCGTTTTTTTTCATAAGCCTAAGCGCTGTTTACTCCGACCGAATACTGCAAACTTTTTTACTCCTGAATACTTACTTTATAATTAATACCGTAAGTTTTTGTTAAATTATCATCATTGAAGATATCTTTAACTGGACCCGTGGCTATTTTTTTAACGTTTAAAAAGGTTACCCAGTCAAAATATTCTGGAACCGTTTGTAAATCGTGATGCACAACAATTACTGTTTTTCCTGCTTTTCGTAATTCTTTTAAAATGTTAATAATTGCAATTTCGGTGGTAGCATCAACCCCTTGAAAGGGTTCGTCCATAAAATAAATAGAAGCATTTTGTACTAAGGCACGCGCTAAGAAAATACGTTGTTGCTGCCCGCCTGAAAGCTGACTTATTTGCCTGTTTTTAAAAGGAAGCATGCCTACTTTTTCGAGAGCTTCAAGAGCTGCCTTTTTTTCTTTTTGTCCAGGACGTTTTATCCAGCCTAAACTTCCGTAAGTTCCCATCATTACAACATCTAAAGCGGTGGTTGGAAAATCCCAGTCCACACTTCCTTTTTGTGGTACATAAGCCACTAAGGAACGTTGTTTGTCATAAGATTTACCATAAATAGATACACTGCCCGCAATGGGTTTTAAAATACCTAAAATGGATTTAATAAGCGTAGATTTTCCTGCGCCGTTTGGCCCTACAATGGCCATTAGAACACCTTCAGGGATTTCTAAATCGATATCCCAAAGTACAGGTTTGTAGTTGTAAGCTACAGTTAAATCGTCTATTTGTACTGCTATTCGTCCTGCCTTTCGACCCTGCTCAAGAGGAACTTTGGCAGGAACTTCTTTTTTATTTATATGCTCCTTCACTTGATGTTCTTTTGGTCTATTAATTTATAAAAATAAAATAAAATTAGCGTTTATTACTGAACTTTACTGATAATCTAGCCCTGATAGAAGCGGCATCCTTTTTTTGTGCTACTCTGATGTTATTAGTGAAAACTGAATTTTACTAGTTGTACTTAACTTGATGTGATACTGAAACGCGTTCAGCACAAGAAAAGATACAGTGGATAGCAGGAAATAGCTTCTAATAATTCTTTTTATACTTACATTTTTTTACCATTCGAGTAAGTACTGTCAACTTAATACTACAAACTTATTTAAGTGCATTTACAATAGTGTTCACATTATACTCAAACATGCCTATATAGGTACCTTCGATAGTTTCTGCATTTCCTAGCGCATCAGAATACAACGAACCACCAATGGTAACATTGTGGCCTTTGGAATTTACGGCGGCCCGCAACGCCTCTATGGTGCGTTTTGGTACTGAGCTTTCTATAAAAATAGCTTTCACATGCTTTTCAATGATAAATGCAGACAATTTTTGAACATCTTGAACGCCGGCTTCGGTTGCTGTTGATAGACCTTGTAGCCCAACGACTTCAAAATCGAACGCTTTCCCAAAATAGTTAAACGCATCGTGAGCGGTTACCAATACACGTTTTTCTTTTGGAAGTACCTGAATAGTTGAGGTTAAGGTTGTTTTTAAGCTTTCTAATTGCTTAATATAATTTGCGCCATTGGCTTCAAAAGCCACTTTTTGTTCTGGTATAGCCTCAGAAAGTTTTTTGACAACAAACCGTGTGGCTTGCATCCAATAATCTACGTTAAACCAAATGTGTGGGTCGTAATTTGATGCGAAATATTCTGAACCTATCAATGTGCTTTCGTCTAAGGCATTAGCAATGGCAATGGTTTTGATGTTTTTCATTTTTTCAAAAACTTCCACTAATTTGCCTTCTAAATGTAAACCGTTGTAAAAAATAATGTCGGCATTTGAAAGTTTGGACACATCGCCTTCACTAGCTTTGTATAAATGTGGGTCTACACCACTGCCCATCAACCCTTGTAAATTGATATGCTCGCCTCCAATGTTTTTAACCAAATCGGTTATCATGGAGGTTGTGGTAACAACGTTTAGTGTATCGTTAGCTTTTTTTTCGGTTTTACAGCTGACAAAAATGACAGATAGTAATAATATAATTGTGCCTTTTTTCATTTTAATGCTTTTTAGTAGGTAATCTGAAGCTAACGCCTCCGCTTAATAAAATATCTTGTCCTTTGGTTATACTGGATCCTACTGTAGCATCTAACTGTACATTATCTGAAATTAAATAAGTAAGTCCCGCATCCCAAAGGTGGTTGGCTTTGTTGTTTTCTGGTAAATCGCCATATAACTCTGCGTAAGCACTAAGTTTAGCGGTTAAGCCTAAGCCGTAGGCTATAGTATAAACGTATGCTGCTTCAGGAGAATCATCGCCCCATTGCGCTCCTAAATTGTACGATAAACTGGAATTTTCGCTTAATGTATGTGCAAACGAAAATCGAAAATCGACACCTGTTGTTTCTGGCTTGTAATCTTTTCCTGCTGTAAATGGTAAATATAAATGCCCTAAAAAACCTATTTCTGGAAAACATCCTTTTTCTTCTGAAATCGCAATTTTTGCACCTAATAAAAGGGGATTAAAACCACTGGAAATATTATCAAATCCATTAATTTTATGTTCTACAAAATCCCAGCCTAAGCGCAATTCTAAATTATCTAATAATCCTAATCTAACAAGCGTAGTGTTGAATGTGTAGGTATCGTTCTTAATATTATTTTCTTCGAAGCTTTCGTAAAAAGCCCCTGTTTCTACTTGTATATAGCCTACCGGAATGGTTGATGGAGATTCGGTAGCATCGGGTCTATCTGTTATTAGTGCCCCTAAAGGGGTGTTTTCTTCTTGTGAAAAGGAAGAAAAAGAGCTGTTTAGAACTATTGCTAATGTTATTAATTTAATTTGTTTCATTGACATATATAATTGAGGTGAAATCTTCATTTAGAAGGATGGTGTTATTGTTTATTGAAATTTGAGTCATTTTATTTTTAGTGAATTGTTTTGAAACCAAAACGGTATTTCCATATTTCAATCCGTGTTGTGCACAGAAATCAAAGAATTCTTTATCATCGCTCATTAATCGAGAAATGATATAGGTTTTACCTTCTGAAGTTTGAGACAGTGTTATAGAGGTATCCGTTGTGGTTATTTCTCCGTCAGCATTTGGAATAGGGTCACCGTGTGGGTCAAATTTTGGGTTTCCTAGATACTCACTTATTTTATTAGCAAGTAAATCGGAGGTTTGATGTTCTAGTAATTCTGCTTCGCGATGAATATCGTGCAAAGACATATCGAACAATTTAAACAATAAGGATTCCCAAAGCCGATGTTTACGCACCACGGTAAGTGCCATTTTAGTGCCTTTTTCAGTAAGCTTAAGTTTTTGGTATTTTTGGTAATGCAGTAAATCTTTTACAGCCAGTTTTTTAGCCATATCTGTAGCAGCGGCGTTAGAAATACCTAATTCCTTCGCGATATTACCAGGTTTGGTATCGTTATTATCACGTTTTCCGTTTTTGTAAATAGCCTTTACAAAATTTTCAATAGCTACTGACATTTGTGTTTGCTTTAAAATATTTTTAAGTAAGCTTAAATATTTTGCAAATGTAACTAAAAAAACAAGAAATCCAACTTTTTGGTATTAAAGAGGATTTCTTGTTTTTAATTTTCAAGAAAAGTAAATGCGGATTGGATTATTTTTTTGACTTAAACCGTACTTGTTTTTTTATAAATTTTGGAAACTTCTTTATAGGGGTTAGTACCAATTGCTTGTAATAACATTCTGCAGCTTCAGATTGAATTTGAATTTCTCCTTTATTTAATATAGTGCCATCATGTTTTTTAGCATTTTCAACAACCATAACAATATGACCATTTACAATATGGACAGCATTATTACCTAAAACATAAATTTCTAAAAGGTTCCAATCACCATGAGGCGCATCGTGTTCAGAGGCTGCTTGAATGTATCCTTTACCAATTGAGTAAGCTTCAGAGGTTGGGTCGAATTTCTTTTCGTCTTTAAAATCACCTCGAATATCTACAATGGGAGAACCTACTTTTGGGATTAAGCTATTACCTCCTAAGGGAATAAAATCACCCAAATCACTTTCTTGTACTTGGTATTCTAAGCATGTTTTCCAAGTATTCCAAAAACTCCCATGCTCTCCATAGCAATGGTATAATATACCGCTATCCCTTTTTTGATCTAGTCTAGGCTCCCATTTTTTGTCTCCCCATTTAAACATCACGCTTAAATGGTAATTTTCATATTCTTCTTTGCTAGAGATACAACCAAAAATTTCGCCTGTAATTTTTAAAATAGGCTCACCATTTTCTTCAATTATAGAAAATACGTTTTTTAGGTTGTTATTTAAACCTATTGGGGCTCCAGAATTCATTTTGTCAGATTGATAAGTTTTTTCTGGAAGATTAGTAACAGATGGATGAGGAATACTTAACCAAATATCAAAATGGCTAAGTTCTTTATCTAATAATTCAATTGGTTTTTTCTTCTTTTGAGAAAAGCAGTTGGTACTAATTACAGTAATTAATAGAATAACAAAGCCTAATTTATTTTTCATTTTGCGTGGGTTGGTTTGGTGTGACCAAATATAAAAAAAAATGCGGTTTAATGACACCCACAGCCATCATCGCCACCACAAGCTTTTTTGGGTTTTGACTTTTTCCAGAAGAATTTTTTAACCAAAAAAGTAATGGCAAAAGCCATTGCCGTAAAGACTAATATATTTTGAATAAAGGTGTTCATTTTTATTTTGTCGAGACAATAATCGTTTCATTTCATAAGATTCCTGTCTTTACAGGAAATATAGTTATTTCAAAAACTGAAACGCAATTAAAGCTACAATATACGCAAATGCTGTCATAATAACTAGCTGTAATATTGGCCATTTCCAGCTATTTGTTTCTCGTTTCACAATAGCTAATGTGCTCATGCATTGCATGGCGAATGCGTAAAATAATAGTAGTGAAATACCCGAAGCAAAGGTAAATAAAGGCCCTCCTAAAATAGGATTCACTTCTGCTGCCATTCTATTTTTTATAGTCGCTTCATCATCGTTCCCAACACTATAAATAGTTGCTAAAGTTCCAACAAATACTTCACGAGCGGCAAAAGAACTTACTATAGCTATTCCTATTTTCCAATCGTACCCCAATGGTCTAATGGCAGGTTCTATGGCACGTCCTGTTATACCAATAAAGGAATGTTCTAGTTTGTATGATGCTATTTTTTGTTGTAAATCTGCTTCAGCTAAATGATTAGAAGCATATTCTGTTTTGATAATGTCTTCGGCGTTATTGAATTGGTCCCCTGGTCCATAAGATGCTAAAAACCAAAGTACAATAGATATAGCTAAAATGATTTTACCAGCACCAAAAACAAATGCTTTTGTTCTTTCAATAACTGTTAAAGCCACATTTTTAAAAAGGGGTAATTTGTAATTGGGCATTTCTACTACAAAAAACGTTTTGCTCTTAATTTTCAATATTTTGTTGAGGATATATGCTGAAATAACGGCGGCTCCAAAGCCAATTAAATATAAAAGCATTAGGGTTAAGGCTTGATAGCCCAAACCTAGAAATCGCCCTTCAGGAATAACTAGAGCAATAATAATTAAATATACTGGTAGTCTAGCGGAGCATGTGGTAAAAGGTGTTACCAAAATGGTTATTAAACGCTCTTTCCAACTTTCAATATTCCTGGTTGCCATAATTGCTGGAATAGCACAAGCAGTACCAGAAATTAAAGGGACTACACTTTTTCCGCTTAACCCAAATCGTCGCATGACGCGGTCCATTAAAAAGACCACTCGACTCATATAACCGCTTTCTTCAAGTACAGCAATAAATAAAAATAAAAAGGCTATTTGTGGAATAAATATCACGATACCACCTAGCCCCGGAATAATACCTTCGGCTATTAAATTGGTAAAAGCACCCTGGGGTAATTGCGTTTTTGTCCATTCGCTTAACGAAGCAAAAGTGCTATCTATAAAGTCCATTGGCACGCTTGACCAATCATAAATGGCTTGAAAAATAGTCAATAAAATGACAAAGAAAATAAGATATCCCCAAACTTTGTGGGTTAGAATTCTATCTAATTTTGTACGTAAGTCCTTGGCTTGCGAAACATCAATAGTTTGCCCTTTTTTAAGCACATTGTTTATAAACTGATAGCGTTTTATGGTTTCTTTTTGCTGTAAACGTTTTAAATCGGCTTTACTTTTGATTTTAAAATCTGCAACAGCATCTATTTCTTGTCGGTCTGTTTTTCCGAAGTTAACATCTTGAGTAATCACCAACCAAAGCTTGTACAAGAGTTGATTAGGAAACGTTTTTCGTAAATTATCAAAGTAGTCTTTGTCAATTTCCGAAGCATTTAAACATGGGGTTATAGAAATATCTTTATAATTGGTAATTAGGGTTTTTAAATGATCAATACCCTCATTTTTGCGTGTACTAATTAGTGCTATTTTAGTTTTAAGATGTTCTTCTAAATAATCAATATCTAATGAAATACCCTTGTAATTCATGCGGTCTGCCATGTTAATGACAAGCAGTGTAGGGATTTCTAAATCTTTAATTTGGGTGAATAATAATAAATTTCGTTTTAGGTTTTCAACGTCACTTACAACAACAGCAATGTCTGGAAAATCTTTGTCATTTTTATTTAGAAGCAGTTCAATAACCACGTTTTCATCAAGTGATGACGCATTTAAACTGTAAGTTCCCGGTAAATCAATAATATGTGCCTTAACACCACGAGGAAGTTTACAGATACCTTCTTTTTTTTCAACCGTAATCCCTGGGTAGTTGCCTACTTTTTGGTTTAGACCTGTTAAGGCATTAAAAACGGAGGTTTTCCCAGTATTTGGGTTTCCAATTAAGGCAACATTTATTTGTTTACTCATGCCCTGCTTTTTCAATTAGAATATGAGAAGCGGTTTCCTTTCTAATGGCTAAATGCGTACCATTTATGTTTAAATACATGGGGTCATGAAAAGGAGCAAGCTGAACAAGCTCAACAGAGTTACCTGGTAAACATCCCATTTCTAAGAGTTTTAACGGAATGTGAATAGATGAAACATCAGTAATGATACCCTTTTCGCCACGTTTTAGATGTGCTAATGTGTACTGCAAGCTTATTTAGATTGATTTTAAAGAACCAAAAGTAATGTAAAAGTTTAGAAGTTGAAAGTTTATTAAAAAGAGTTTTTAATCACAGTCTCTTAACAACAAAAATCTTGCACGTATAATTAATATTTTTCATCTTTTATAATTATGGAAATCTGTATTTTTAAACACTAGTAAGACAAAATAATAGGTTCTTTTTTATGAAAAATAAAAATTAGAGCAGCTATCTATTGGTTTAGGCTTGTAAAAAGGGCATAAACGGGTTGTAAAGATAATATAGCATATAATCTTACGAAAATTGTTGTTTTTCATTGACTCTAAGGCGTTTATTTTTGCACCATTAAAATATAAATAAAATCATGAAAACAAGTAGTCGAAAAATTGCAGTAGAAAGTAAAGTTGGAACAGTAACAAAAACCTTTAGAAACGCAAGCTCAATAGTTTGGAATTCAAAAAGACGTTACAAATAAATAATTAATAAAAAACTGCTCGAGGGGACGAGCAGTTTTTTTTTGATATACATTTTCGAGCTTAATTGAAAATGTATATCTAGATCTAACCAAAAACCTAGAACTTAATGGCGAATCCAGTATAAACACCTATGAAAAAAGGTGTAAAATCTCCTGAAGTATTTTTAAACGTATTAATTTGATATTTAAATATAGGTTCTAAATTTAAGTCTATTTTTTTAGAGACTTGGTAGTTTAAACCTAAACCAAAATTAGCACTATAGCTTATTGTGTTTATGTTATTGGCTTCGCCTAAAAAGGTTCTATTGCCATTTTCAGCTTCAGAAAATATTTCATTGTTGTTTAAAAAGAATGAACTAAAACCACCAATAACGTTAATACCTAATTTTTTATCAGAAAGGGTATATTGAATTTCTAAAGGTATTTCTATATAGCCTAAAGCTTGGTTAATTGAGGAGTTCGAAGATGCGAGTGATTCAGGCGAATCGCTATTTAAACTTTCAGCGCTAATAAGGGAAACAGAACCTCTACCTCCATTAACGTTTTGTAAGGCACTGGTATTAGTGCTTAAACCAGGAGACTGAAAAACAATAACATCGTTTGTGTTATAGCCCAAATTAACTTTATTAATACCAGAACGAACTTTAAGTTTATTATTTATAGCATAACTGGCAGAAATACCATAACTCATATTAAGTTCGCCACTTTTAGAATTGCTATTAAACTGAGGGTCTAAAGATGAGCCTTCTCCTAAGGTATTAAAATAAACAGGCGCAGCATTAGGAGCTATACTCCATCTGTTTTGATTTGTTTCTTCAATAATATCTTTGTTTTTATCTAGGGCTTCCTCTATAGTAAGTGCATTTTCCTGTATTTTATTGTCCACAACGTTTTCGGGCGTTTCTTTTTCTAATTCAGCTATAATAGTGTTTTTGGACGTATTATTTATGAGTTCTTTTCCTTTTTCCTTATTAATTAAAGGAGTTTCGTTTTTAATGGAACTGTTGTTTTTTTCTTCATTAGAAGCCCCAATAACATGATTGCTTTTCGGATTATTTGGAAGTTTTATAACACTATTTTTTTCTTCGGATTGATTTGCAAAAGCGTTATTACTACTGTTTTTTTGATTTAACTGGTTGTTGTTAGTATTCAATATTTTATCTGAAGATAGGTTGGTTTTGCTTTCATTCTTATTTTTTGAAGAAGAATTTTCAGCAATTGATGACTCCTTTGAAGGTGTTATTTTATTTGTTCGTGCTTCAAGTTTTGTTTCAGATGATTTGTTTAAAGTTTCTCCAGATTTGTTATTATCAGTGATGATGCTTTCAATTTTATCGGCATTATCTAAAGGTTTATTACCATTAATGTTTGTTTTTTCATCAGTATTATTTTCTGTTTCTACAACTTGATTTTGTTGCGTATCGTCAGTATTGTTTAAATAATTAACATCAATAGTTAAAAGAAGTATTAATAAAGCTGCAACACCAGCATAACGCCACCAGATTGGAATAATATGACGTTTTTTCTTTTTCTGGTTAAGTTTTGTTTCAATATTTTGCCAAACAGCATCACTGGGAGTGGCTTCAAAATCCTTGAAACTTTCTTGAAATAATCTGTCTATATGTTTTTTATCACTCATTATAATGATTGTAAACGTTGTGTTGTTTTATAATCCTCAATGGTTTGTTTCAAAATCTGCCTAGCTCGCGATAAATTAGATTTTGAAGTTCCTAAATTTATATTTAGCATTTCTGCTATGTCCTTGTGTGAATATCCATCAAGCACATATAGGTTAAAAACCAATCGGTATCTATCTGGTAATTCCTGAATAATTTGTAAAAGATAATCAATGGAAACTTGGGCTTCATCAACTTCTAACTCAACGTCTTCAATAGTGTTTTCGTTTATAATATCAAAAACCTTTTCGTTTCGGTAGCGTTGCAATACGGTATTTACAGTAATGCGTTTTAACCAACCTTCAAAAGAGCCTTTGCCTTTATATTGTTCAATTTTTTTAAAAATCGTTAAAAATGCATCTTGCAGATTATCTTCTGCTTCAGCATAGTTTCTTGAATACTTTAAGCATACGGAGAATAGTTTACTCGAAAAGAGTTTATATAATTCACCTTGTGCTTTAGTATCATCAATTTTACAATTTTCTATGAGTTGTTTTAAACTCAAAATCAAACATGTGTTAATTAATACTTAAAAATGCATACCATAGTTTAATCAACAACAGGAACTTCAATAGTCAAATATTGAGTTTCCCCTTCGTTATCTTCACCTTGCCAAAATTTAAAAATATAGGAACCATTGCTGGTTACAATAAAATTAAAAGTAGCTTCTACCAATTCATTTTCAAGAGTTTCGCAATCGTTCCTATCAAAAACATAAGTTATAGGAGCAACAGTACGTTCATTATTTTCTTTTAAATAATAAAACTCTTTAAATGCATGGCATGTTGAGGGTCTTAAATAAGACACTGTGATAGGATATGTTTCTCCTAATGTAAATTCATTAGGAATATCCACACTCTCAACAGGTAAAACGTCAAAACTATAAGTTGTACCATCATCATCAATACTGCAAGATGAAAATAGTACTAGTGTTAAACAAAGTACAATAAATCTTTTCATAGCAAGTAAATTTAGGGTTAAATATACATGTTTGCACTTTGTAGATGCAAAATACTCGGAAAGGTTGCGTATGAAACCAAAAAATCCCGAATTAACGGGATTTTTTAACTTTTCATTTAAATATTTTTTTTCTATTTCTCAGACACCATTTTTCTAACCTTGGCTTCCAATTCGTCCATAAGCTCAGGATTGTCTTTAATTAGTGCTTTTACAGCATCACGACCTTGACCCAGTTTGGTCTCATCATAGCTAAACCAAGAACCGCTCTTTTTAACAATTTCATATTGAACAGCCAAATCTAGAATTTCACCAACTTTTGAAACGCCTTCGCCATACATAATATCAAACTCGGCTAATTTAAATGGCGGAGCCACTTTGTTTTTAACCACTTTAACTCTTGTTTTATTACCCATAACATCGCCATCTGTACTTTTTATTTGAGTAGAGCGTCTAATGTCTAATCTTACAGAAGCATAGAATTTTAAAGCATTACCACCGGTTGTGGTTTCCGGATTGCCAAACATCACTCCAATTTTTTCACGTAATTGGTTAATAAATATTACGGTACAGTTGGTTTTACTAATGGATCCTGTAAGCTTCCTTAAAGCTTGAGACATTAAACGGGCATGCAATCCCATTTTAGAGTCACCCATTTCACCCTCAATTTCACTTTTAGGGGTTAAGGCTGCAACAGAATCGATTACAACAATATCAATAGCTCCAGAACGTATTAAATTATCGGTAATTTCTAAAGCTTGCTCCCCGTTATCGGGTTGTGAGATGATTAAATTATCAATATCTATACCTAATTTTTCGGCATAAAATCTATCAAAAGCATGCTCTGCATCAATAAAAGCCGCAATACCTCCAGCTTTTTGAGCTTCAGCAATAGCATGTAGTGTTAATGTGGTTTTTCCAGAAGATTCTGGTCCATAAATTTCTATAACACGCCCTCGTGGATAACCTCCAACGCCTAACGCAATATCTAAGCCTAAAGAACCAGAAGGGATAGCCTCTACATCTTGTATAGCTGCATCGCTCATTTTCATTACCGTTCCTTTGCCGTAGGCTTTATCTAGTTTGTCTAATGTAAGTTTAAGTGCTTTTAATTTAGCTTCTTTTTCACTGCTCATTTATATATTTTTTTCTGAAATTAGGTACGCTAAAATACTACATCTTTTGTCATGGTACAATAATAGTTTTCAACATAAACCTTGAAATAAAAAGGTGCTTTTCAATAAAATCTAGAATAAAAAGAATAATAGCACGCAACCCTTTTACTTATTTTGCATCTATATAATGAAAAAGGAAATTTTTTTGCTATGAAATTTACAATAATGAGTTGTTAACTAAACGACTAACTCAAACTCAACTTGGAGCACCTAAATATTTATTTAGGTGCTTTTTTTATACAATGCATTCACCCTGTCCCTTTAAAATTGTATTTTTGCGTTTCAAAATATGTCTTTAACCTTAAAAATTAGTATAGCATGCAACTGTACAATAAATTAAGTTCAAAAGAAAGAGCAGAATTAATCGATAAAACAGGAAAAAATCGATTAACCCTTTCTTTTTACCAGTATGCCAAAATTGGCAATCCACAACTTTTTAGAGACCATTTATTTATTACTTGGGATGCATTAGACGTTTTAGGTAGGATTTATGTGGCACACGAGGGTATTAATGGGCAACTTTCACTTCCGGCAGACCGTTTCAACGAATTTAAGACACACCTAGATTCTATTGATTTTTTAAAAGACATCCGATTAAATATTGCTGTTGAGCAAGACAATAAATCGTTTTTAAAGTTAAAAGTAAAAGTCCGTAATAAAATTGTTGCCGATGGATTGAATGACCATACGTTTGATGTTACCAACAAAGGTATTCATGTTGGTGCAGATAAATTCAATGCCCTTATCGAAGATGAAAAAACTATTTTGGTTGATATGCGTAACCATTATGAAAGCGAAATAGGTCATTTTAAAAACGCCGTAACTCCAGATGTTGACACGTTTAGAGAATCTTTAGATATTATTGAAGATGATTTAAAAGACCATAAAGAAGATAAAAACTTGGTTATGTATTGTACTGGCGGCATTCGATGCGAAAAAGCGAGTGCCTATTTTAAGCATAAGGGTTTTAAAAACGTATATCAGTTAGAGGGCGGTATTATTGAATATACCAGACAAGTGAACGACGAAAACCTTGAAAACAAGTTTTTAGGTCAGAATTTTGTGTTTGATGAGCGCAGAGCAGAACGCATTAGTGATGATGTTATTGCTAATTGCCACCAATGCGGAACCCCATTTGATGTGCATACCAATTGTGCCAATGAAGCTTGTCATTTATTGTTTATTCAATGTGATGAGTGTAAAGCAGAAATGAACAATTGCTGCTCAACAAATTGTAAAGAAATAAACGCTTTGCCACACGAAGAACAAAAAGAACTTCGCAAAGGGCAAGGTAATAGCAATGATATTTTTAAAAAAGGACGTGCCGATCACTTGCCCTATAAAAAAGATTTGAGGAATATTTTTGAGATTTTAAAGAAATAATATGAATGTATACAAGCTACTAAAGCTTAACAGGAAGATTAAAAACTATCGCCTTAAGTTTTTTGCTATTTGGTTGCTTCATGTTTTTAATAAACGCTATTTAGCTGTTAATCTTGATCCTGTTTTAGCCTGTAATCTTCGTTGTAAGATGTGCTATTTCACTGATAAAGAATATGTAAAAAAACTAAAAGGTCAGTTTAAGGAAGATGAGTTGGATCGAGTTGCAAAAACTATATTCAAAAGAGCTTTAAAACTTCAAATAGGGTGTGGAACTGAGCCTACTCTTTTTAAAAACCTACCAAAACTTGTTAGGTTGGGTAAAAAGTATGATGTACCATATATTTCATTGACTACTAATGCTAACTTATTAAATTCTGAAAGTATAGAAGAGCTTTTAAAAGCTGGGTTGAATGAGTTTACTATTTCTTTGCATGGAGTTACAAAAGAGAGTTATGAAAATTTTATGAAAAAAGGTAATTATGAAAAGTTTCATGATGTATTCAGGGCGTTTCAGCATTTAAAGAATAGCTATGATTTTAAAGTGAGGATTAATTACACTTTTAATAAAGATAATTTTTATGAATTGAATGATTTATTTGATTTTTTCGACGGAAAAAGTTTTGATATTCTTCAAATAAGACCCATCAGGAAAATTGGCAATACAGAGTACAATGATTTTAATTTGGATAGTGTTAGAGAGGATTATCCTGGTTTAATAAAAAAGATAAGGCAATCATGCTTGGAAAATAAAATAACATTGCTTGCTTCTGAAAAGATACCGAAGGATAGTCATGTTAATGATTCAAGTTTTATTTACGATTATACGTTTTGTTATGTTTCTCCAACAAGCTTTTGGAAAGATGGTTTTAATTGGAAAGAAGAATCATTTAATGATTTTGCAAAAAAAATAGGATGGGGAAATCAGCTTTTTATGAATATTTTCAAATCAAAAAAAGAATTGATATCACTTACAAATCGATTAAATTACGAGATTGAATTAAATTAATTTCTAGAAGTTTTAAGAAGATGCAAAAAATTGAGTTAATGGCACCTGCCGGAAATTTCGAATCGCTTCAGGCCGCTTTAGATAATGGTGCAGATTCCATTTATTTTGGGGTAGAACAGTTAAATATGAGGGCTAGGGCGTCTGTGAATTTTACATTAGATGATTTGCCAGAAATATCAAAACGTTGTAAATCTAAAAACATAAGAAGCTACCTTACACTTAATACCATTATTTACGATCACGATTTGTCCATTGTTAAAACCTTAGTTAAAAAGGCTAAGGAAGCAGATATCACAGCCGTTATAGCCATGGATCAAGCTGTTATATCAATGGCGCGTGAGGCGAAAATGGAAGTGCATATTTCAACCCAAATCAATATTACAAATATTGAAACGGTTAAATTTTATGCCCTATTTGCCGATACTATGGTGCTTAGTCGCGAGTTGAGTTTGCGCCAAGTAAAAAAAATAACCGAACAAATAGAAAAAGAGCAGATAAAAGGGCCCTCGGGAAAGTTGGTTGAAATTGAAATATTTGGGCATGGTGCCCTTTGTATGGCGGTTTCTGGGAAATGTTATATGAGTTTGCATTCTCAAAATTCATCTGCCAATAGAGGAGCATGCAAACAGAATTGCAGAAAAAAATATACCGTTATAGATCAAGAAACTGGTTTTGAAATGGAGCTGGATAATGAGTATATTATGTCTCCTAAAGATTTGTGCACCATCGATTTTTTAGATGAAGTGGTAGATGCTGGGATTAAAGTTTTAAAAATTGAAGGACGCGGAAGGGCTCCAGAATATGTAGCAAAAGTTATTAAATGCTATCGTGAGGCAATTGATAGTATTGAAAACGGAAGTTATAATAAAGAAGAAGTCATTTCATGGATGAAAACTTTAGAAACTGTTTATAATAGAGGGTTTTGGAACGGGTATTATCTAGGGCAAAAACTAGGCGAATGGAGTAAAGGTTCCGGTTCGCATGCTACACAAAAGAAAGTGTATATTGGAAAAGGAATACATTTCTTTCCTAAGGCAAAAGTTGGCGAGTTTAAAATTGAAGCTTATAATCTGAATATAGGCGATACGGTTTTAATTACGGGGCCAACCACTGGAGCGCAAGAATTTGTTATAAACGAGTTTTTGGTTAATGATAAAAAATTAGCAGAAGGTGTTAAAGGCGATTTAGTTACTATCCCATTACCGTTTCGAATCAGACAGTCGGACAAATTGTATAAAGTTGTAGAAAATAAAGTTGAAGCCTAATGGTTGTAATTACTTTACAACGCAATAAATGTATAGGTTGTAATTATTGCGTAGAATTGGCACCTCTTCAATTTCAAATGTCAAAAAAGGATGGTAAAACGGTGCTTTTGCATGCTAAGGAAAAGAAAGGGTTTTTTACTGTAAAATCTTATGATGAAGTCGTTTTTGATGACTGTGATAAGGCTGCAAAAGCCTGTCCTGTAAAAATAATTAGCGTTAAGAGTATTTGAAACCCATTAATTTCTCTCATATTTTAAATTGTAATTGGTATAAGTTATAATAATCTTATCTTTACGTCGATAAGTGGTATTTGAAATTCTGTTTCAAATAATTCTATTAAATTATCATTCTCATACAGTTACTGACTAAAGTCGAAGTAAAACTGAGAAACTAAATTATTTATGAATCTTCTTCCGATTGAACCTTGGTTTTAATCGGAATCAATATATAAAAACATATGGCTTGCGCAAGTTGCTCAACTAAAGACGGCTCACCAAAAGGCTGCAAAAATAATGGTACTTGTGGTACAGATAGTTGCAATAAGTTAACCGTTTTCGACTGGTTAGCAAACATGTCTCTCCCCAATGGCGAAAAGCCTTTTAATTGGGTTGAGGTTCGTTATAAAAACGGCAGAAAAGAATACTACCACAACACCGAAAATTTAACACTCAGTATTGGCGATATTGTCGCTACACAAGCTAAAGCGGGGCATGATATCGGTATGGTTACCCTTACGGGGGAATTGGTGCGTGTTCAGATGAAGCGTAAAAATATTTCAGAAACCCCAGAGGAAACCTTAAAAATTTACAGAAAAGCAAGCCAGAAAGATATTGATATTTGGTCGGCAGCGCGCGATAAAGAGGAGCCTATGAAAGTAAGGGCTCGACAGTTTGCCATCGATTTGAGGCTTCAAATGAAAATTTCAGATATCGAATTTCAAGGTGATGCTAGTAAAGCTACATTTTATTATACAGCCGAAGAACGCGTAGATTTTAGAGAGCTTATAAAAGTCTTCGCCCGGGAGTTTAGAACCCGAATAGAAATGAAACAAGTTGGGTTTCGTCAAGAAGCAGCCAGACTTGGTGGTATTGGTTCTTGCGGACGCGAATTATGTTGTTCTACTTGGTTAACCGATTTTAGATCGGTAAGCACATCGGCGGCACGTTACCAGCAATTGTCACTAAATCCGCAAAAGTTAGCAGGGCAATGTGGTAAACTAAAATGTTGTTTAAATTATGAACTTGACACGTATTTAGATGCCTTAAAAAGTTTCCCAAAAACGGATATAAAACTTCAAACGGAAAAAGGGACTGCAGTATGTCAAAAAACCGATATTTTTAAAGGTCACATGTGGTATGCTTACGAAGGCGAATGGATGAATTGGCACAAAATAACCACGCAGCAAGCCAATGAAATTATTGATTTAAATAAGGAAAATAAAAAAATTGCAAGCCTTGAAGAATATGCCTCAGACCTTGTAGAGGATACTAAAACAGAGTTTGAAAACGTTGTAGGGCAAGATAGTTTAACACGTTTTGATAGCCCAAAACGCAATAATAAACGTAAAAACAATAGGAGGAAAGGGAATCAAAAGGGAGGACAAAACCCAAAGGGAAATCAACAAGCAAGTAAAAATGCTAAACCGAAAAACAACCCAAACCAGACTAATAGAAATAAAAACAATAGGAGAAAACCTCAAAACACTAACAATGCTTCAAAATAGAGTTTTATTATTTTTCTTAATAGTTTCTTTTGTATTTGTTTCTTGTGATTCTAATCGTGTTTTTGATGAATACAAATCGGTTCCAAACAAATGGCATAAAGATTCTGTTATTAGTTTTAAAGTAAATCCACCAGACTCTACAAAGGCCTATAATTTATTTGTTAATTTAAGAAATACGAATGCTTACAAGTACAATAATCTATTCTTGATTGTTGAAATGATGTTTCCACATGGTAAAATTATAAAAGACACTTTAGAGTATAGAATGGCAGAACCCAGTGGAAAACTTCTAGGCGAAGGCTATACTGAGGTTAAAGAAAATAAGCTCTGGTATAAAGAACAAGTCGTTTTTAAAGAGTCTGGAGAATACACCTTAAACATTCAGCACGCTATGCGAGAAAACGGTAAGGTTAATGGCGTAATAGAGCTTGAAGGCGTAACGGATATAGGTTTCAGAATAGAAAACCCAACAATTAAATAAACAATCATAACTTTAAAATACTTAAGGCTCTTAAAACTTAAGACACTTAAACTATGGCAAAAGCAAAGAAACAAACAAAGGCAGTTCAAGATTTTTCAAAATACATCCGTTGGTTTTGGATTGTGTTTTTAGGAGGGATTTTGACTGTATTCCTAATTTTTTTAATAACATCTATTTTTGGTGATTTACCAGATCACACTGTTTTAGAAAACCCTAAAACGCATTTAGCCACCGAAATTATTTCTTCAGATGGAGAAACTTTGGGGAAGTTTTATTTAAATGATAATAGAACGCCCGTAGGTTATGATGAACTACCAAAACATTTAATTGATGCTTTAATAGCAACTGAAGATGCGCGTTTTCACGAGCATTCTGGTATCGACGCTCGCGGAACATTAAGAGCTCTGGTAGCTTTAGGAAGAGATGGAGGAGCGAGTACTGTATCGCAACAATTAGCAAAACAGTTGTTTACAGGAGTGGCTTCAAGGAGTACAATTGGGAGGATTACTCAAAAAGTTAAGGAATGGATTATTGCTATTCGTTTAGAGCGTCAATATACCAAAGAAGAAATTATAGCGCAATATTTTAATATTTATGATTTTGGTAATAATGCCGATGGAATCCGCAGTGCTTCAAGAATTTATTTTAATAAAGAGCCAAAAGATTTAAATCTTAAGGAGTCTGCCATGCTAGTTGGGATGTTTAAAAACTCATCACTTTATAACCCAAGACCTGAGCGTAATCCCATTGGAGTAAAAAACCGACGTAATGTGGTTTTGGCTCAAATGGAAAAATATGAGTTTATAAATAAAACAGTAAAAGACTCGCTTCAAAAAACAGAATTAGATTTGGACTATTCTCCCGAATCGCATCGCGAAGGTATAGCCACTTATTTTAGAGGCTATTTAGATGGTTTTATGAAAGATTGGATTAAAAATAATCCAAAACCAGATGGTACAAAATGGAATTTATATAACGATGGATTGAAAATATATACGACTATAGATTCCCGAATGCAAACTTATGCCGAAAATGCTGTGCAACAACATATGCCAAGATTACAAGCAGAATTTTTCAATCAAAATACTCCAAAACGAAATCCAACAGCCCCGTTTTTAGAACTTGAAAAAGAAGAGATTGATGCTTTAATGAAACGAGGCATGAGACAATCCGAACGGAGAAGGCACATGAAATATGATTTAAAGAAATCGGATAAAGAAATCGAAGATTCGTTCCATAAGCCTGTAAAAATGAGTGTTTTTACATGGAAAGAAGGTAAAGCTTCAGAGGTTGATACCATTATGAAACCTATAGATTCGATGCGTTATTATAAATCGTTTTTAAGAACAGGAATGATGTCTATGAATCCACAAACAGGTCATGTAAAAGCTTGGGTAGGTGGTATTAATTACAGGCATTTTCAATACGATATGGTAAAACAAGGAAAGCGTCAAGTTGGTTCTACATTCAAACCTTTCGTATATACGGCAGCAATAGATCAATTACACTATTCGCCCTGCGACGAATTTCCGGATGTTCCATTTTGCATTGAAGCTAATAAGTATGGAAATCCAGAAGAATGGTGTCCACAAAATTCTGGTAATGATTATGGTGGTACAAGAACATTAAAAGGGGCGCTAGCAAACTCTGTGAATACTGTTACTGCGCAGTTAATTGATAAGGTTGGCCCGCAAACAGTTGTTGATTTGGTTAAAAAATTAGGGGTTGAGTCAGAAATGCTTCCTGTACCTTCCATAGCATTAGGAACTCCAGATCTTAGTGTATATGAAATGGTTGGTGCGTATTCAACATTTGCTAATCAGGGGGTTTACACCAAGCCAGTAATGGTAACCAGTATTGAAGATAAAAATGGAACCATGCTTTATCAATTTAAACCAGAAACTCGAGATGTATTAAGTGATGAAACTGCCTATGTTGCTGTTAAACTTATGGAAGGCGTAACTCAAGGAGGTTCGGGTACAAGGTTAAGGCACAGTTCGGCTAAAAATAAACCTGATTACAAAGAGATTGTTACAGGCTATCCTTATGAATTTACAAATCCTATAGCTGGAAAAACAGGAACTACCCAAAACCAAAGTGATGGTTGGTTTATGGGCATGGTGCCTAATTTAGTAACAGGTGTTTGGGTAGGCGCAGAAGATAGGGCAGCCCATTTCAAAACGATTACTTACGGCCAAGGGGCAGCAATGGCATTGCCAATTTGGGGTCTATATATGAAAAGCTGTTATGCAGATGAAGAGCTTAATATTTCTACAGAAGAATTTGAAGAACCTATAGACCTTTCTATAAATGTAGATTGTTCTAAACACACCAGTGAAACTTCTGATGATAATACTGATGAACAAACGCCCGACGATTTAGATTTTGGATAATCCTTTATTCTAAATTAAACGATAAAAAAACCATTGTAATTTAGAATGGTTTTTTTATTTGATAATATTTTCGACATATCATTCAATTATTCGTAAATTTAATGAACTAATTTCATTTTTTAAGAAATAGAAAAACTGAAAATAAGTTCAAATGCAAAAACCGAATAATTATGATTAATAAAAAAGTATCAAATGTTCAAGAGGCTCTAGAAGGCGTGTCAAGCAACATGACTTTTATGCTAGGTGGTTTCGGGCTTAGTGGTATTCCTGAAAATGCTATAGCAGAACTAGTAAAACTGGGTGTTAACGGGTTAACATGTATCTCAAATAATGCAGGAGTTGATGATTTTGGACTGGGGTTATTACTTCAGCAAAAACAAATCAAAAAAATGGTATCGTCTTATGTTGGTGAGAATGATGAATTTGAGCGTCAAATGCTTTCTGGTGAATTAGATGTAGAACTCATTCCTCAAGGTACTTTAGCAGAACGTTGTAGAGCAGCTCAAGCTGGTTTTCCTGCTATTTATACACCTGCTGGATATGGAACCGAAGTAGCTGAAGGTAAAGAGACCCGCGAGTTTGATGGGAAAATGTATGTTTTAGAACATGCGTTTAAAGCCCATTTTGCTTTTGTAAAAGCTTGGAAAGGTGATAAAGCTGGAAACTTAATTTTTAAGGGAACTGCTAGAAATTTCAATCCTAATATGTGTGGTGCTGCTAAAATAACGGTAGCTGAGGTTGAAGAATTAGTGCCACTTGGTGCGTTAGACCCTAATCAAATTCATATTCCAGGAATATTTGTACAGCGTATTTTTCAAGGGGAACATTATGAAAAGCGTATTGAGCAACGAACTGTTAGAACAAAAAGCACTTAAAGTTACAAGTGCCTAAAGTGCACTAAAGTTAAACTTCCGATTGAGTGAGCAACTTATAACTTCAAATACTTAAAACTTTATAACTTTAGAAAATGTTAGATAAAACAGGTATAGCAAAACGAATAGCGCAAGAAGTACAAGATGGCTATTATGTAAACCTAGGGATTGGAATTCCAACCTTTGTAGCAAACTATGTGCGTAATGATATTGAAGTTGAATTCCAAAGTGAAAATGGTGTTTTAGGTATGGGACCTTTTCCGTTTGAAGGCGAAGAAGATGCAGATGTCATAAATGCTGGCAAGCAAACTATAACCACTTTACCTGGAGCCAGTTTTTTTGATTCCGCCATGAGTTTCTCGATGATTAGAGGTCAACATGTCGATTTAACCATTTTAGGGGCTATGGAAGTTGCAGAGAATGGTGATATCGCAAACTGGAAAATACCTGGACGGATGGTAAAAGGCATGGGAGGAGCGATGGATTTAGTTGCAAGTGCAGAAAATATTATTGTTGCTATGATGCACACTAACAAAAGAGGTGAATCAAAATTATTGAAACAATGCTCATTGCCACTTACAGGAGTTGGTTGTGTTAAAAAGATCGTGACTAACCTAGCCGTTATTGAAGTCACCAAAAAAGGCTTTAAATTATTAGAGCGTGCCCCAGGGGTTTCTGTTGAGGAGATAAAAAAAGCTACAGAAGGCACGTTAATTGTTGAAGGTGATATTCCAGAAATGGATATTTAGATACATGGTTATTCAACAAAAGAATCAAGACCGCTGCGCTGATAGAAAATAGAATCAAGACTTGATATTAACTAACTGATAATCATTTTGAAATAGAATTTATATTTTCAAAAAGGAAAGGGGACTTTTTTTTAAAATCTTTTAGCCTACACCCGATATATTGTTCGAACTATTTCACAAATTGTCTTCTTGAATTTATTCTACAGTTTTTTGCTTTTGTAATTAAGTAGGTTTCCACTGCACTCAACCAGACAAAGTGGGTTAAAAACAAATATCAAGTTATATAAAAACTCTATGAAATGTTAAATAAAAGTGTATTTCATCGAATTTTTATGTTTTTAAACAGATAAATTGAAAATAAGTCTGATATTAGCAGTCCCCAAAGAAACCAAATAAATTATAGATTTCCCCAAATCTACCATAAACTTAAAACTTATGAATTTTGCAACAAATCTACCTGAACTTCCTACAAATAATGAAAGCAAATTCAAGGAAACTATAAAAGAGAATTTACAGTTTTTAAAGAGCTTACTTTATTTAACAAAAAAAATATTTATGTTATAGGAATAATTCTGTAGCACGAAAAAATTAGATTATCCCGAAATATTTTTTGGGATTTTTTTTGTTTAGTTATTTCAATGTAAAGGTTTACTATTCGCAATTGAAAAACATTTATGGTTTTGAAAACCCACCCCTAGCCCCTCCAAGGAGGGGAAATATTACGGATATAAAGAATTGCAGATATAACTAAAAACGGGTATAGAAAATTATCTATATCCGTTTTTAGTTTTTGAGTGTTCCCCTCCTTGGAGGGGCTAGGGGTGGGTGCTTTTGACAATTAAAATTTATTATAACTCAAGTTTGTTTAAATTCCCTTAGGAATAGCATGAATTAATTTTTTTGTATAATCCTTTTTTGGGTTATTATAGATGATATCTGCATCATCTAATTCTTCAATTTCACCTTGATTCATAACCAGCAATTGGTCAGACATATATTTTACCACTGCTAAGTCATGTGAAATAAATATATAGGTAAATCCAAAATCGGCTTTAAGTTCGTTGAGCAGATTTAAAACTTGCGCTTGAACGGATATATCTAATGCCGAAACGGACTCGTCGCAAACAATTAACTTGGGTTGTAAAGCAATCGTTCTTGCAATACCAATACGTTGTCTTTGACCACCAGAAAATTCATGTGGATAACGATTAAAATAATCCTTAGACAATCCAACTCGATTTAAAATATCAATCACTTTTTCTTTTCGTTCGGTATCGGAATGAAAAAGGTTATGAACTTTCATAGGCTCCATAATAGCTTCGCCTACTGGGATTCTTGGATTTAATGAGGAATAAGGGTCTTGAAATATAATTTGAATGTCTTTTCTAAGTTTTCGAGTGTCGTTTTTTGAAAGCTTTGTAATGTCAACACCGTTATATAAAATCAGTCCAGATGTGGCTTTATCTAATTGAAGAATAGCATTTCCAAGCGTAGATTTTCCACAACCAGATTCTCCTACTAGCCCTAAAGTTTCGCCTTCATACAATTTAAAACTGACATCATTAACGGCTTTAAAAGATTGGGCTTTTGTGAATAATGCAGATTTAGAAATATATTCTTTTTCAACATTAATAACTTCTAAAAGTGGTGGATTGCGATAAAGCTTTTCGTGATTTTTTTGACGTTGTTCCGTTGAAACGATTTCAGTCGAAATAGTATCATTTAAAAAATCTTGAATAGTTGGTAATGTTTTTAATCTAGTATCTAAAGAAGGGCGAGAATTTATCAGCGCTTTTGTATAATTGTGTTGTGGGTTTTTGAATATATCTGCCACTAAACCCTGTTCAACAATCGCACCTTTGAACATCACTAATACCCTATCGGCAATTTCAGAAATTAAAGCCAAATCATGGGTAATAAAAATGATACTCATTTTAGTTTTAATCTGTAATTCTTTTAGTAGGCTTATAATATCTTTTTGTACGGTAACATCGAGTGCTGTAGTGGGTTCGTCAGCAATTAGGATATCTGGTTTACAGGCAATAGCCATAGCAATCATAACACGTTGCTTTTGGCCTCCAGAAACCTCATGAGGGTATGAATTATAGACTCGATTTGCATCAGGTAGTTTTACTTTTTCGAAAAGTGAAATAGTTTCTTCTTTGGCGTCTTGTTTTGATAATTTTGTATGCTGTAATAATATTTCTTGCACTTGTTTGCCGCAAGTCATCGATGGGTTTAAAGAACTCATGGGTTCTTGAAAAATCATCGCTATTTTATGGCCTCTAATTTTTTGAAATAATTTAGGAGATAGAATCGTTAAATCATCTTGGTTATAAGTGATTTTTCCAGAATTTATTTTTGAAATATTTTTAGGGAGAAGTCCCAGAATAGCTAAAGATGAGACTGATTTTCCTGAGCCAGATTCGCCAACAATTCCTAAAATTTCATTTTTATTTAGTTGATATGAAATATTATGAATCACTTCATTATTTCCAAATGAAATAGAGAGGTTTTTAACTTTTAATATTGGAGTTTCTGCCATCTATGCTTATTAAATGTGTATGATTTCATCATCAGTTAAAATGGCATCACCACGTAATCTTAAAAAGATTTGTGCTACTGCAATGGTATCCTTTTCGCAATAGATAACAATTCTATCAATTTCGTTTTCTTCATAATAAACACGATACACTTCGCTGCCGTCTATATCATCCTTAGGTGAAGGAACTCCTAAAACATTGGTTAATAATTTTAATGACGTATAGGTTTTATAATCGCCGAATTTCCATAATTCTAAAGTATCCAAGTGTGGTACTTCCCATGGTTTTTTACCGAATAAATTAAGTTTATAAGGAAGTTCAATATTATGGATTATCATGCGTCTAGCAATATAAGGAAAGTCAAATTCCTTTCCGTTATGAGCGCAAAGTAGATGTTTTGTTTGACTATAATGAGAGATGAGTAGATTTTTAAAGTCCTTTAATATTTTAATTTCATCACCAAAAAAAGAGGTAACTCTAAACATTCTGTTTTCTCCCTGAAATGTAAAATATCCAACAGAAATACAAACTATTTTTCCAAACTCTGCCCAAATACCAGCACGGTCGTAAAACTCTTCAGCGGTAAAATCATCTTTCCTTTGATATTGTGATTTACTTTCCCAAAGGACTTGTTTGGCTTCGTCTAAATCAGAGAAATATTGTGTTTCTGGAACAGTTTCAATATCCAAAAATAAAATGTTTTCAAGATCTAATTTACTAATCATTATTTAGCATCTTATAAGCCTCTTCGATATATGTATTGATATCTAAAGTAAATTTACCAACTTCTTTATTAGAACCTTTTGAGTGTCCAAGGCGTACAATAATAACATTATCATTAGGCTCAACAATCACGTATTGCCCTAAGTGTCCGCGCATCATAAAAAAGTTTTTGGTTCCAATAGTTTTTAACCACCATCCATAGCCATACATTGTGCCATCAGTAAAACGGGGCTTTATAGATTTTGCCACAAAAGTAGAATCTAAAATTTGTATCCCGTTCCATTTTCCGTGATCTTTATAGAGTTTGCCAAAACGGGCAAAATCTTTAGCATTACTTGCAATACAGCAGTAAGCTTTAACTAAATCATGTGCCTCGCTATCTACTTGCCAAAGCGTTTGGTTTTCACAGCCTAAAGGCTTCCATAAACTTTCAGTTAAATAGTTATATAGTTTTTTACCTGTAGCTTTCTCAATAACCATGGCTAGCATTTGTGTATCACCACTAGAGTATTTAAAGCTTTTTCCGGGTTCGTTAACAACTTTTAGTCCTAGCATTACTTTTTCTAAATCATCATCAAAATATGCACGTGTTGTAATAGATAAAGGGGAATAATATTTTTCGTCCCAATTTGTGCCAGATGCCATACTAGATAAATCTCCTACTGTCATTTTAGCTGCAAGACCGTCACTAAATTCAGGAATAAAATTACTTACTGGCTGGTTTAAACTTTTAATATAACCTTCTTGGATGGCTTTTCCCATAAGACCAGACACATAACTTTTCGCCATTGAAAACGAGTTGGACTGAGAGTTTTCATTAAAGCCATCATAATAATTTTCAAACCAGATACTATCGTTTTTTATAATAACATAAGCTATAGTTCCATTTGCTTTATTTATTTGATTAAGTGTTTCCGTTTCATTTATCGAATTATAATTCTTGTGATTTGGCCAAGGTTGAGGCGTGCTATTTTCAATAACTTGGTTGTCAAATTTCTTGTAATCTTCTAAATAAGCCGTAGTATAACCTTGTAGATATATTGTTCTAACAGCCTTAATGAGATAGTCTGTGTCAGTAATATAAAGTACAATGATTATTAACCCGAATAAGATAACAATCCATTTTAAGAGTTTTTTTAAGAATTTCATAATCCGTTATTTGGAGAAATTAAAGATAAGAGATTTCTTTGAAATTAAGGTTAAAAAAGAGATTGTTGTTTATAAGGACTTTCATGTTCCAATAGCCATTTTTTGCGGTATAACCCACCAGCATAACCTGTTAAACTACCATCGCTACCGATAATACGATGGCATGGTACTATAATCCACAAAGGGTTTTTACCATTGGCATTTGCGACGGCTCGAATTGCTTTTACATTACCTAATTGTTTTGATAATTCTAAATATGAAGTTGTTTTTCCATAAGGGATCTGCTCTAATTGTCTCCAAACTTTCTTTTGAAAATCAGTACCGTTTGCATTTAATTTAAGGTCGAATGTTTTACGGGTTCCTTCAAAGTATTCCTTGAGTTGAATGACGCATTCTTCCAATGCAATAGGAATAATATCTGTGATTTTTTCTTTAGATTCCTGCTTTCGCAGGAAAGACAATTCATCTGATTTTCCTTCGGAAAGTTCTATATTATTAAGAACCGTTACAGACGAAATACCATCCTCATCACCAACAATTTTAGTGAAACCTAAAGGCGAATTGATGATACAGGTTTCCATTATTCTGAAGGTTTGTTTTCTTCAAAAATACCCAATTTTTTAGCACGTGTTTCCCAACTTTTTCTGGCTAAATGTTGCAGGTCTGAAACGTTATCGCTTTCGTCCATAATTTCTAAACCAAGAAGCGTTTCAATAACATCTTCCATGGTTACCAAACCACTAACGGAACCATATTCGTCAACGACCAATGCCATGTGGTTTCTGCTTTCAATGAGCTGTTCAAACAAATCAGGAATCGGTAAATTTCTATCAATTATTATGATATTTCGTTTTAACTCGGATAACTTTTTATTGCCGTGGCCAAGTGCCATTTCTTTAAAAATTTCATCTTTTAAAACAAGTCCTATTATATTGTCTGGATTATCTGAATAAACAGGAATTCTTGAAAAACGTAGATTTAAATTTCTATTAAAAAAGTCTTCAACGGTGGTGTTTTGGTCTTCAGTTAGCATGACCGTTCTCGGAGTCATGGCATCTTTAGCAAATACCTCTTTAAAAGTGAGTAAGTTTTTAATGATTTTACTTTCGTTTTCATGAAAAACACCTTCTTCATGTGCCATATCTGTCATAACCATAAAACCTTCCCTGCTTAAAATACTACCGTGACCTTTGCCACCAATTAGTTTGGTAGTGAGTTGAAGTAACCATAAAATCCCTGTCCATTTTAACGGAAAAATTAAAACGATTAATGCTTTTGACGTAAAATTGGCTAATTGTTTCCAATAGGTAGCACCAATGGTTTTAGGTATAATTTCTGAAGCTACTAAAATTAAAAACGTCATAATTGCAGATACCACACCCACGGTGTTGATTCCAAAAAGTTCAATTTTAAAAGGTAGTTTTTCGGCTTCGATACCTACCATCATTGCTCCTAAAGTATGCGCAATGGTATTAAGTGTGAGTATGGCAATAAGTGGTTTGTCTACATCTTTTTTTAGAGTTTCTAAAGTTAAAGCATAGTTTTTGCCTTCTTGCTTTTTAACGTTTATAAAAGTTGGTGTAATACTCAACAATACAGCTTCGAGAATAGAACATAAAAAGGAAAAGAAAATAGAAATAGTTGCCCAAAAAATTAATGTGGTCATTAAATAGGTTTTAGTTGAAGGCTAATTTACGAAAGTAATTTAATACCATCCTTTGTATGATGGAATAGAATGTAAATCGATTATTTCATTATCAAGACCAGATAGGGTTTATGGGTTATTATTTGATATCTAAAAATATACCTCCAGAAATGGAAGGTGCTGCATAAACTAGTTTTCCAGACACCGCACCTGTATAATTAAAAGAGACGCCTACTTTTTTTGTAATATAATAAGCAATTTCTGCCCCTAAACTTACATACTCAATGTTGTTGGCAAAAATGCTCCCTTGTGAATTTTGAGCACTTAATTCACCGTTTCTAAGTGATTCTAAAATATCTACTCTTCCTATTATCCACAATTTGTCTTTTAAAATATTACTTCCAATTTCTAAGCCGGCTCTAAGTTCATCAGAGAAACCATTAGTTCTGTTATTGAAACCTAAATAAGTTTTAGCGTATGATGGTATTGTGCCTAGATTAAATGATGTTCCAAGATTGGTTTGTAGTAATTGATTAAATTCACCATCGCCTGTTTGAAAGCTACCATCGCTTCCTCCAGAATTATCACCAGTAGGGATTCCTAATTTTAAAGTTGCTGATAAGGCATAGTTACTGGTTTTAAGAATGCCGTATCTTAGACCTATTTCTACGTCTCCAAAACTATTAAATGCTTCGCCTTTAGATATTATTTGACCTGTAGTGCCTGATACCTCATCATTTTCTACAGCTCTTGAAAAAAATGGAATATAGGTGATAACGTCAAATTTATTAGAGATTCCATATTCGCCATAAAAACTAATATTAAATTGACTTCTTGTGATATTGGGGTCAGTTTCGCCAGTATCTGTGTAATGTTGGTCTGCCTCTAAATACCAAGCAGATAATTTATAGTACCCTTTCCCTTTTTCTTTAGTCCATTGAGAAAAAACAGAGTTAGAAAATAAAAAAGCAAGTATTATTACAAAAAGAATTTTTTTTGAATTCATCATTTTAAAAAAGTAAATTATTAATCGTTTATTTTTCCTTCGCCTACCTTAACACCAAAGGGTTTACACCAATATAGCACATAGGAATAATCGTTAATACCTTTGTTCTCTATAGTATAAGAATGTGCACCGCTGAAAACGGTTACAGCACCTATTTCAAGGGCACTACCAATAGAGTTAGGGTTGTTGCTTAAATAAATATAAAGCCCTGGTAAACTAGTTGAAGCCTCATAATTACTAGCGATAGATAATTCTAAGCTGTTAGAATTATCTATTTCGGATAAAGTAAAATCTCCTTTTAAAGTATAGCTACTTGTAGTTGTTATAGTTCCAGATTTTGAATTTGGATTTTGGGCAACCTCAGTTATAGTTATAGCAGTAGTATTTTCTATAGTTTTATTATTTACAACTGTTTGAGCTTTTATAGTTGCTGTACCTTTAGAAATACCGGTAACTAAACCATTGCCATTAACTGTAGCTACAGAAGGGTTGTTGCTTGACCAAGTAATAGTAGTGGCTTCCTCCTCCCCTAAAGTATTATAGTAGGCAACATTATATTGGTAGGTTTTAGAAATGGCAATGCTTCCCGTTGGGTTTAAAAATACTATTTCTTCTGATTTTGGACCAGAAGTATCCGCAGTTATAATTATAGGGATAGTGTTTTCTATGGTTTTGCTATCTACAATTACTTGTGCTTTTATGTTTGTTGACCCTTCTGAAATACCGGTAACTAAACCATTAGTGTCTACAGCAGCAATGGAAGGGTCTTCGCTAGACCAAGTAATAGTTACAGTTTCTTCTTCTCCTATATTATTAAAAAACCTAATATTAAGTTGATAGGATTCAGAAGCAGAAATACTTTCTATGGGATTTAAAAATCGAATTTCTTCAGGAATAGCATCATCAATTGTGTCCTCGCCAATGCAATTGTATAAGAGAACAGTAGTAATTAGAATAAAGGCCAAATGTATTTTTCGCATAACATTATATTTTGGTACTAAGTCGTTAGTATAAGTTGATAATTACATTAACAGAAAAGAAATGTTAAGAATTCTTATTTTTTTATGCGAATTATTTGTCTGAACAATAAGAATTTACAAATTCAAAAGTTTAACAACATCTTTAGCAAAATAACTCGCTATAATATCGGCACCTGCACGTTTAAAAGCTGTAGTTGTTTCCATCATCACTTGGTCGTGGTTTAACCAGCCTTTTTCTGCAGCAGCTTTAATCATGGCGTATTCTCCAGAAACTTGATAAACGGCTACAGGCACATCTACTTCATTTTTAATGTCTCTAAGAATATCTAAATATGAAATACCTGGTTTTACCATAACGATGTCTGCACCTTCGTCAATATCCATTTCGGTTTCTCGAATGGCTTCAAAACGGTTGGCGTAATCCATTTGATAGGTTTTTTTATCTTTTGGAATATCCACCAAATCAACAGGAGCAGAATCAAGGGCGTCTCTAAATGGACCGTAAAATGCTGAGGCATATTTAGCTGAATAACTCATAATGCCTGTATTGATAAAACCTTCATCTTCTAAAGCTTCACGAATAGTAAGAATACGACCATCCATCATATCACTTGGTGCTACAAAATCAGCACCAGCTTGCGCATGAGAAATACTCATTTCTGCTAAAAATTCAGCAGTTTCATCGTTGATTATTTGTCCGTTTTCGATAATGCCATCGTGTCCGTAAACTGAATATGGGTCTAATGCCACATCTGTCATTACCACCATATCTGGACATGCATTTTTTACGGTTTTAATAGCGCGTTGCATTAATCCATTTGGGTTTAATGCTTCTGTGCCTTTATTATCTTTTAAGTTATCAGGGACTTTTACGAAAAGTAATACCGATTTTAAACCTAGCTTCCAAAGCTCTTTTACTTCACCTTCTAACAAATCTAAACTGTAACGAAAGTAATTTGGCATGGATGGAATTTCATCTTTAATACCTTTGCCTTCAACTACAAAAAGTGGAACCAAAAAATCGTTTGGTGTAATTATGGTTTCACGAACTAAGGAGCGGATTGCTTCGTTGGTTCTTAATCTTCGGTTTCTTCTAAGTGGGAACATAGTTTTTTATTTTGGAAGAAAAACTTCACCAGTAGTTTTGTCGACATATCCTGAGAAGTTTCCTTTTTCTATTAATAAGTAATTCATTAAAGTATAATAATATGGGTTGTAAGAACCGATATAAAAGCCAGTAGTTTCAATTTTATCATATTCAATGGGAATAATAATTTTATTTCTATTGATATCAAAATAGCCGTATTTGTTATTTACTTTAATAAGAGCAGCGTTATGATTATAAAGATAGATTATTTCATCATAAAGAAAATCCAAAATCATTTTAAAATTACTGTTTAGAAGACCTTGTTTTCCGTTTTTACTAACAATTGATAGGGTAGGGTAGCATTTATCGGTTCTTTCAACGTCTTGAATTAGTTCAATTTCTGAATCTATTCTGTTAAGTTTTTTCTTAAATCGCTTTAAGGCCTTGTCACAAGTTGAAGCTTTGGAACCTAAAATAGAGATTTTGGGATGCCAGTTATTTGCGACAGAATTGGTTTTAGGGCTTTCTGATTTAGAAGCAACCTTTTTTGGAATATTCCATGACCTTTTATACTTACCATTAAAACCAAATACTTTAGCTTCTTTAGAATTGCTTATTGTTATTTCATTTTGGGGCATATTAATTGATAAAACCAATTTACTTGTATTGCTGATAGTTAATACTATTTTTCGTAAATCAAGGTTGTAGACGTTTGTGTTTTGAGTTGTTTGTAGTATTATAACTGGGGCATGAGTTGCATTAATATTCTCGTAAATAGGTTTAGCTAATACTTCTCCATTTTTGTTTAAAACACCAAATAATGAATCTTTCTTGTATATGGCTAATGGATATTTCCCATCATGATTTTTGAAAAATGGAATTTCAAATCCGTAAGAGGGCTTCATTAAAACTTTTTTATCAGAATCAATAATACCCCATTTTCCATTTTCGCTAAACGGAAACACACCATATTGGGAAAAGGCATTGTATCCAGAAAGAAGCGTAAATATTATAATATAAAGTCTCATCACTTTATTAAATTTATATCCAATCTATTGGATTCTTCAATACTTCAATTAATTTTTCTTCATCACTTCCCGCTTCAGGATGATGGTCGTAAACCCACTGCACATGTGGTGGTAAACTCATTAAAATACTTTCAATACGTCCGTTAGTTTTAAGCCCGAACAATGTGCCTTTATCATGTACTAAATTAAATTCTACATAACGTCCACGACGGATTTCTTGCCAGTTTCTTTGTTCTTGAGTGTATGGTAAATCTTTTCGTTTTTCAACTATTGGAATATAAGCATCTAGGAAACTATCGCCAACTTCAGTTACAAAGTTATACCAATTTTCCATAGTCATGGTTTCTGAAGCTTTGCAATAGTCAAAAAACAAACCTCCTAAGCCTCTACCTTCATTTCTGTGTACATTATAAAAGTATTCATCACAACGCTTTTTATAAGTTAGATAGAATTCTGAGTTGTGTTTATCACAAGCTGTTTTGCAGGTTTGATGAAAGTGTTTTGCATCTTCCTCAAATAAATAATAAGGTGTTAAATCTTGTCCGCCACCAAACCAACTATCAATGATGTTTCCATCTTTATCATACATTTCAAAATAGCGCCAGTTGGCATGAACCGTTGGAACCATTGGGTTTTTAGGATGTAATACTAAGCTTAATCCACAAGCAAAAAAATCGACATCGCCAACTTTAAAATAAGCTTGCATTGATTTTGGTAGCTTTCCATGCACACCAGAAATATTAACGCCACCTTTTTCAAAAACATTGCCATTTTCAATAACTCGTGTTCGTCCACCACCTCCTTCTGGACGTTTCCAGATATCTTCTTGAAATTTGGCTTTCCTATCAATGGTTTCAAGCTTTGATGTAATGCGGTCTTGTAAATCTTGTATGTATTGGTAGAATTTGTCTTTCATTGATTCTGTTTCATTCAAACCTACTAGGTCTTCGATACCTTGTAAATTACCTGTTTTTTTTTACTTGACCTACAAGGTTTTTAAAACCTTGTAGGTCTTTCTTGTTATTCAATCTCGTTATACAATTCGTATAATTCCATGTTTAGTGGGCTCTTTCCTGGAGGTGTAAACTCATTTTTGAGCGTTTTAATCCAAGTAAAGTTATTGTTTTCTGCAACTTTAACGCTTCCTATATTATTCTTGTAAACAATAATTTGAAGGGTTTCGAAACCCATTATATCAAAAGCATAATCAGATAATTGTTCTATCGCTTCAGTCATTACCCCTTTCCCCTCAGCCGTATAATCTATACAATATGCAAATTCGCCTTGTTTTTTGTTCCAATCGACTTTTTTGATGTATACTAAACCGATTAATTTATTGGATTTGTTTTCTCTTAAAGTGAATAAAAATTCTTCTTTAGCTTCGAACTGTTTGACCTTTTTCGCGACAAAAATGTTTGATAAATCTGGAGTTAAATTTTGCTCTAATGTTTTTGGGAAATAGTGTTTTAATCGGTCTTCATTAGCTACTGCAAAATTGCAGATATTCCAACCATCTTTTGGATGGATTGGGATGATATGATATGAACCAAAATTAAGCGGCATGTATTGGTTTGTTTTTAAGTTGAAGTGCTTCTACAGTTCTTGTTGAAGCTGCTGTAACTGATAGCGGCAGCACTAAAATTACGCCAATTATTGGAATTAATAAAAACAGTATAAATACAATGCCGTTACCGATTGCTAAACCACGATGTTTACGAACAAATTGTAAGCTTTCTTTATATTGAAAATGACGCTCTAAAGTATAATCCATATTTCCAAAACCTGCATAATAGGCCTGCACCATAAATAACAAAATAGTTGAAAATATGTTGACTATTGGGATAAACTTTAGAAGCAAAATTGGAATAGTCAAAAGCAATTCCATGATTAGGTTTCTGCCGTTTATTTTGATGCCACGGAAAAGTTGTTGAACAAAGGTGGTGTCTCTATGTGAATGCGGTGGATTGCCTGTAAAATGGGCTTCAATTTTTTCTGAAACCGGACTCATAAATGGTGCAGATAATGCCATTATGATATGTTTGAAAAGAATGAGGCCTATAACTACAACAATGAGTCCGCCTATAAAATTGCTAATTGAAGAAAAGGTTTCTTTACCCCAATCCCAAATCCAGATTTTTGAAATGAAAACACCAATATTATCTGATAATCCGTAGGCTGAACCAAATACTGCAATTGCTGTTACCAGACTAATTATCATGGGAATAGCAAAATACTTCCAAAGTTTTAATTTTGAAATTAAACCGAAAGCACCGAAGTATGCTTTAATTCCTGAAATGATGTTTTTAATCATAAGGCCTCTCCCCAGTCCTCTCTAAAGCAGAGGGAGTTTGGGTCGTTTTATTGTTTAAGTTTCGTTCCTAATTTAAAAGTCATTTTACAATGTATTCAATTGAGTACGAGTTTCTCCCCATCGGGGAGATTAAGAGGGGCTTTTGTACTCTTTTACAGCATCTATAAACGCCTTGGCATTATCTAGCGGAATGTTGGGTAGAATACCATGGCCGAGGTTTACGATGTATTTGTCTTTACCAAATTCGTTAATCATTTGGTGTACCATTTTCTTGATTTCTGCAGGTGGAGAAAACAGACGTGTTGGGTCAAAATTTCCTTGTAGCGTAATGTTGCCACCAGTTAAATAACGTGCATTTCTTGGAGAACACGTCCAATCTACACCTAAAGCCGAAGCTCCAGATTTTGCCATTTCGCCAAGTGCGAACCAGCAGCCTTTACCGAAAGCGATAACGGGTGCATCGTCTTTTAACGCGTCTATAATTTGCTGGATGTACTGCCACGAAAATTCTTGGTAATCAACTGGCGAGAGCATACCTCCCCAAGAATCGAATACCTGAACGGCGTTGCAGCCTGCTTTTACTTTCTCTTTTAAATAAGCAATAGTAGTATCTGTGATTTTCTGTAATAGTTGGTGTGCAGCAATTGGGTTTGTAAAGCAAAATTCTTTGGCTTTATCAAAGTTTTTACTGCCTTGACCTTGTACACAATAGCACAAAATGGTCCATGGTGAGCCAGCGAAACCTATTAACGGAATTTCGTCATTAAGCTTTTCTTTGGTTGCTTTTATGGCTTCATAAACGTAATTTAAAGCTTCTTTAACGTCTGGTACAATAACGTTATCAACGTCTTTTTGAGAGCGCACAGGATTTGGTAAATACGGACCAAAATTTGGTTTCATTTGCACCTCGATATTCATAGCTTGAGGAATAACCAAAATGTCGCTGAATAAAATAGCAGCGTCCATTCCGTATCTTCGGATGGGTTGCACGGTAATTTCACTTGCTAATTCTGGAGTTTGGCAACGTGTAAAGAAATCGTATTTAGCTTTGATTTCCATGAACTCTGGAAGGTAACGTCCTGCTTGACGCATCATCCAAACGGGTGGACGGTTTACTGTTTCTCCTTTTAATGCTCTTAAAAATAAATCGTTCTTTATCATATCTTGTCATTCCTGCGAATGCAGAAATCTTATTAATTGAAACTTAATTATTATGAGATGCTGAAACAAGTTCAACATGACAAACGTTATACATAATATTCGTTCACCAACTCAATCACACTCTCTACAGTTGGTACTTTTGCAATTCTTACATCAGTAAAATGTTTTTTTGCTTCTTTAGCTGTAGTTTCACCAATGCAAAAAGCAATGACGTCACCTTTGTTCCTTCGTACAAAACTTTCAACGGTTGAGGGGCTGTAAAACATCACACTTTCCACAGAATCATCTACTTTAAAGCCATCGTATTTAGTTTGGTAAGCTTCAATTTCATGAACTTCAATGTTGTTTTCTGTTAGAATAGTTGGTAAGGCATCCAATCTTATATCGCTACAAAAGTAAGTGACTTCTGTGCCTTCTACATACTCGACTAAATATTCAGCTAACTTTTTAGCATTCTTTTCAGTGTGTTTTACTTTACCTATTTTGTTTTCTACCAAACGTTTGGTTCTGCGCCCAACACAGTAGATATTTTTAAATTGTAATTCTATTGCAGAATAGTTTGTAGTTAATGATTCAACAGCATTTTTACTGGTAATCACAACATTCTGAATTTCATTTTTTAATAAACGAGGGTGAATACGATTCAAGCTTATTTTTATAAAATCGGTACTTTCTGCAACTACCTTTTCATGAAATAATAAACGTTGGTCTTCAGTAAAACTCTTTGTAGAAAACACATTCGTTTTTTTGCTAGATTGTTTAATCTTATCCATTAAACGTTTACCACCGCGTTCAATTACAAAATCGGCACAATACTGGGCCATATCATGATGTTCACCTAGTTTTTTAACTCGGGTAACATCAATTCTTTTTGTGCCATCAGGACTTAATAAAACGCCTTTAAAGTTGATTTCTTCATCTTTAATATAGGCCAAAGCACCGATGGGCGCTGTGCAACCACCTTCTAATTTATTTAAAAACTCACGTTCGATCGTGGTACAAATTTCGGTTTCTTCGTGGTTTAGTGCAGCACATGCTTCTTTTACAAATTCATCTTCCTCTAAAGCAGTAATCATGATGGCACCTTGTGCTGGCGCAGGAATCATCCAATCTAAATTGATAGCTTCTTCTGGTCTGATACCAATACGACCTATACCTGCCGCTGCGAAAATGGCACCATTCCAGTCATTATCTTCCAATTTTTGTAAACGTGAATTTACATTACCACGTAAATCTGTAATAGTATGTGTTGGAAAGCGATTTAGCCATTGTGCTCTTCTACGTAAACTGCCAGTTGCAATAATAGCTTTTTTAGCACCTAAAAATTCTTCATTGTCTTTAAAAACAAGCGTATCATTTACGTTACCGCGTTTTAAAACGGCTGCTTGAATAATGCCTTTTGGTAAAACTGTAGGCACATCTTTTAAAGAATGAACCGCAATATCGATGTCATGATTTAACATGGCAATATCTAAAGTTCTGGTAAAAATACCTGTAATTCCTAATTCGTAAAGCGGTTTGTCTAAAACTAAATCGCCCGTAGATTTTACGGGAACGAGTTCTGTTTTATGACCTGCATCTTCAAGTAAACTTTGTACTATTTTGGCTTGCCATAGTGCTAATTCACTATCGCGCGTGCCAATTCTTATGGTTTTAGACATTTTTTGTAGAAGGTTCTAACTGAAATACTTTTTTAATAAGTTCCAGACTATCGTCAGTAGATACGTCATCATCTTTTAAATGATGCGCAAAATGGTTAGTAATTTTTTGAATGATGTTATTGCTAATCAACTCCGCTTGAGCTTCATTAAAATCAGCATTTTTTTTGCGTTGTGTATCTAATTCTGCAGTAGCAAAATCAGATAATTTATGTTTTAAAGCTTTAATAGTAGGAGCAAACTTTCTGGTTTCTAACCAACTATTAAACTCGGCTTTTACTTCTTCAATAATCACTTCGGCTGAAGGAATATGAGCTTTTCGCGCTTCTAGAGTTTCATCAGTAATTTGAGATAAATGGTCTAGATGGACAAGCGATACATGTTCTAATTCTTGAACATTTTCGTCAACATTCTTGGGAATGGATAAATCTAAAATTAAGAGCGGCTTTTCTGCTTGGATAATGTGCTTATCAATAGTAGGTCGTTGCGCTCCCGTAGCTACAATTAGAATATCAGATTCACTAATTTCTTCTTGTAAATTTGCATAATCTTTAACCAATAAATTAAATTTTCCAGCAATTTGCTCTGCTTTGGTTTTTGTTCTGTTGATTAAGGTTATATGCTCATTTTTGGTATGTTTTACTAAATTTTCACAAGTGTTTCTGCCAATTTTCCCTGTTCCGAATAATAAAATATTTTTATTAGAAACGTTTTCAATATTTTTGAAAATATATTGTACTGAAGCAAAAGAAACAGATGTTGCACCTGAAGAAATATCGGTTTCTGTTTTAATACGTTTACTAGCTTGAATAACTGCATTTACCAAACGCTCAGTAAAATGATTTAATAAGCCATGTTTTCTAGATAGTTTAGCGCTAATTTTTAACTGACTAATAATTTCAAAATCTCCAAGAATTTGGCTATCTAAACCAGAACCCACACGAAACATGTGTGCAATAGCATCTTTGTTTTTGTAGATGTAGGCAACTTCTTGAAATTCTTCAACCGTTCCACGCGTATTATCACAAAGCAATTGGATTAATTGAAAGGGGTGTTGCGCAAAACCGTAAATTTCGGTTCTGTTGCAAGTAGAGGTAACCACCAAACTTTCAATATCATTTTCTTTAGCTTGAGTTAACAATGCTAATTTAGATTCTTCGTCCAAACTAAAGTGCCCTCTTATATCTGCATCGGCTTTTTTATAACTCAAACCAATGGCATAAAAGTAATTGCTTCTTGAAATATTGTACTTCTGCATGTTTATACCTGAAAATGTGAAGCAAAAATATAGGGATGGCTTAAAAAAAAGTAACGCTCAAAGAACTTTTAGTATCGTTTCGAGTTTTTTAGCGCTGTTTTTTCTTAAAACATGATAAATGTCATACTTTTGTGGTGTATCGGGTTGGTTTTAAGTGGTTAATCTAGAACGAATCTAAATAACAGAGCTATGAATCAAGAAATGAATGCTAATAAAAGTGTCGCTAAAAGTTCTTTTGAAGAAACAAAAGTTGATGAAGGTGTTTTAGTACTGGCGTATAAAAATGAAACAACCAAAATGCAATCTGTTGCTAAAGAAATAGATAGCGACTATATTCAATTCCATTTTTGTATCAAGGGTTCTAGTCAATTTGTTTTTAATGAAGGGCGATATCGACTAAATATTCTTGAGGAAAACTCATTGTTACTTTATAATCCGCAGCGCGACCTTCCAATACATTTAGAAATAAATCCAAATTCGTGGATGGTTTCCATATTAATATTCATTAAAACCTTTCACGGGTTATTTTCGCAAGAAGCCGATTATATTACTTTTTTGAGTGAAGATAATAAGGATAAGAAATATTATAAAGATGGTGTTATTTCACCTTCTATGGCTATCGTTTTAAACCAGTTAATCAATTATAATCTTAATCAATCCATCAAATCTTTGTATTTTAAAGGGAAAGCTTATGAGTTGTTGAGTTTGTATTTTAATAGAAGTGAGGATGCCGATATTGAGCAATGCCCATTTTTAGTAGATGAAACCAACGTGATTAAAATTAGAAAAGCAAAGGATATTATTGTGTCGAGAATGGCCGAACCACCCAGTTTACAAGAATTAGCAGATGAAATAGGATTGAGCCTTAAAAAACTAAAAGAAGGGTTTAAACAAATTTACGGCGATTCGGTCTTTAGCTTTTTGTTTGATTATAAAATGGAAGTAGCCCGAAAATTATTGGAAGCTGGAAACGATAATGTAAACGAAGTAGGGCATAAGGTAGGTTACAGTACATCTAGCCATTTTATAGCTGCGTTTAAAAAGAAATATGGTACAACTCCAAAGAAATATGTGATGTCGTTGAGTTAAGTTAGAAAATGTAAGCCTTATGGTATATCTTAGACCAAGGTTAAATATAAAAGCCCTTTTAAATCATGAAATATCTAACCCCAGAAATAGCCGCATTGTCTAAAACTAAAATCACCAAATCATTAGCACGCTCCAATACGTCTTGTGGTATTTTTCAAGATTGTGATTATAAAGAGCAAAGACCTAAGTTATATCATCAGCAAAAATTGGAAGAGAAAACATCTACTAAGTAATTATAGGATGGAATTATTTGGAGCTAAATATTATGATTGCAATTTGTATTGTATTTTTGCAATATGAAAAAAGGAATCTTATTAGTTAATCTCGGTTCACCAGATAGTCCAAATCCAAAAGATGTTAAAAAATATTTGGGAGAGTTTTTAATGGACGAGCGGGTTATTGATATCCCGCTTGTTGCACGAACAGCTTTGGTAAAAGGTATTATATTGAATACCCGTCCCAAGCAATCGGCAGCAGCCTATAAAAAAATTTGGTGGGATGAAGGGTCTCCGTTAATTGTTTTGTCTGAAAGGCTTCAAAAGAAAATACAAAAACAAGTAGAACAACCTGTTGTATTGGCTATGCGTTACGGTAGTATGACCATTAAAAAAGGACTTCAAGAATTAGTCGATAAAGGTGTGGATGAGGTGTTGTTATTCCCTTTATATCCGCAGTTTGCTATGGCAACAACGGAAACCATTACTGTATTAGCCGAAGAACTTCGCCAACAACATTTCCCGAATTTAAAAATTGAATCTGTTCCGGCGTTTTATAACAAACCTGATTATATCGAGGTGCTTTCAAATTCAATAAAAAAACATTTGGAAGGTAAAAATCATGAACATCTGTTGTTCTCATACCACGGTGTTCCAGAGCGGCATATCAGAAAAAGCGATGTTACAAAATCGCATTGTAAAATAGATAAAAGTTGCTGTGTAACCCCAAGTAAAGCCCACGAGTTTTGCTATAAGCACCAATGTTTAGAAGTAACCCGTTTGGTTGCAGAAAAACTTAAATTTAAAGAAGGTACCTACTCAACATCCTTCCAGTCCCGTTTAGGGTTTGACCCATGGTTACAACCTTACACCGATAGAACTATTGAGCGTTTAGGTAAACAAGGCATCAAAAATATGGCAATAGTAACGCCAGCCTTTGTAAGCGATTGTCTTGAAACTTTAGAAGAAATAGCCATGGAAGGTCAGGAAATTTTTCATGAAATGGGAGGAAACGATTTTACAACAGTACCTTGCCTAAATGACGATGAAGAATTTGTGGCATTACTATCTAAATGGATAAATACATGGTCAAAAACGCCAGTAAAAATTAGTTAAACATGGAATATTATCAATATATAAAATCATTTCATCTTATTTTTGTCATCACCTGGTTTGCGGGTTTATTTTACATTCCACGATTGTTTGTATATCAAATTGAAGCCTATCATAAACCATCTCCAGATAAAGAAATTCTTGGTAAACAGCTCAAACTTATGGCAAAACGCCTATGGTTTATCATTACGTGGCCATCGGCTATTTTGGCAACGCTATTCGCTATTTGGCTACTCATTTTACAGCCCTATTGGTTGCAGCAACCTTGGATGCAAGTAAAATTAGCCTTTATAGTTTTACTTATTATCTACCACCTAAAAACGCATCAATATTATAAGCAATTACAAAACGATGTGGTAAAAAAATCATCCAGTTTTATGCGTATTTGGAACGAAGGAGCCACATTTATTCTTTTTGCAGTTATATTTTTAGTCGTCCTAAAAAGTGCCATTAATTGGATTTGGGGCGTTGTAGGTATCATTATTTTAGGTGTTTTTATCATGTTGGGTTTTAAAATTTACAAAAATATTCGAGACAAAAACCCTGAAGCGTAACTAAAATTCCAAGCGGAAGTAATTGGAATTTTGTTTTTAGAATTTGAAAACAGCGCTATACGGTTTTTGGTGTGATTATTGCTATATTTAAGCCAATGAAATTTAAAACACCTTCTTTACGTACCCGTATTTTTCTAGCCATGATATTACTTGTGTTATTGGCATCTGTACTTATTTCTGCGGTAGCGATTTATCAATACAAAGAGCAAAGTTCAGATTATCATAAAGGGCGATTAGAACGTAAAGAAGAAAACATTCAAAACCATTTAAAACGGGTTTTGAACGGTAGACAAAACACATGGGAAGTAAAAACCGAAAACATTCAGTTTATTTTTAAAGAAGAAATTTATAATATTGCCGATATACATAAACTTCAAACAAATTTGTATGATTTAGAAGGCGGGCTATTAATAAGCTCCAAAGCAGATTTAAACCAAGAAACCACCGAGGAGTGTTTAAATGCTGATATATTAAATGCGCTTTCCAATACGGCTTCACATAGGTTTGTGGATAAACACAAAGAAAACGGCGAAACGTTCCAATCATCTTATACCTATATTTTAGACCAAAAATCTAAACCTATAGCCATTTTAAATTTACCATATCTAGAAAAAGATGATTTTCTGTCCAAAGAGCTACAAGAGTTTTTACTGCGTATAGGTTATGCCTTTGCACTGGTATTACTTATGGCCATTGCTATTGCGTTTTTATTATCCAAGTACATAACTAAATCTTTAAAAACGATTAGTGATAAAATTAATACCACGAGATTAGAAAAGCGCAATAAAAGAATTGATGTTGATGATACGAGCGAAGAAATCTCCACTTTGGTGAATTCGTATAATAGCATGATTGACGAACTTGAAGAAAGTGCCGTGCAATTAGCCAGAAGTGAACGTGAACAAGCTTGGAGAGAAATGGCAAAACAAGTGGCACACGAAATTAAAAACCCGTTAACGCCCATGCGATTAACGGTCCAAAATTTCCAGCGAAAGTTTAATCCAGAAGACGAAAATATCCATTCAAAGGTAGATGAATACAGTAAAACCTTGATTCAGCAAATAGATACCATGAGTTCTATAGCCTCCGCATTTTCAAACTTTGCAAAAATGCCAGCGCAGCAAAATGAAACGCTGAATGTGGTGAAAATTGTAAAATTAGCATTGGATATTTTTAATGAAGATTATATAGTTTTCACAGCGGATAAAGAAGAAATTATCGCAAAATTTGATAGAACACAACTTATACGTGTGGTAACTAATTTGGTTAAAAATGGTATTCAGTCTATTCCAGATACCCAGATACCAAAGATTGTAATTAATGTTGGAGATGACAATGGTAATGTAGTTATTACTGTATCCGATAATGGTTCAGGAGTTTCGGAAGAAAATAAAGATAAAGTATTTGAACCAAAATTCACCACTAAAACAAGTGGTATGGGTCTTGGACTGGCTATGGTAAAAAATATAGTAGAAACTTATAAGGGAAGCATCTCCTTTGTTTCAGAAAAAGATAAAGGCACAATTTTTAAAGTGTCATTTCCTAAAGAATAAATATATAATTAATGTCACCTTGATCGCAGTCGAAAGGTCTTTTAATAAAACAAAAAATGTCTTACAACAACATAATTTCCCAACAAAACAATGGCATAGTTACTATAACCATAAATCGTCCAAATAAGTTAAATGCTTTAAATAAAGAGACTATTGAAGAGTTGCACGATGCATTCGACGTTGCAAATAAAGACCAAAACACCAAAGTTATTATTGTAACTGGAAGTGGCGAAAAAGCATTTGTAGCTGGAGCAGATATTAGCGAATTTGCAGATTTTAATGTGAAACAAGGTAGTAAGCTAGCTAAAAAAGGACAAAAAATATTATTCGATTTTGTTGAAAATCTTTCAACACCAGTTATAGCAGCAGTTAATGGTTTTGCATTAGGAGGTGGATTGGAATTGGCAATGGCGTGCCATTTTAGAGTGGCGAGTAATAATGCTAAATTAGGATTGCCCGAAGTGTCATTGGGCGTTATTCCTGGGTATGGCGGCACGCAACGTTTACCACAACTTATTGGTAAAGGACGTGCTATGGAATTGATTATGACCGCTGGAATGATTGATGCCAACCAAGCTTTAAATTATGGTTTGGTAAATCATGTTACTACGCAAGAGGAATTACTCCCGTTTTGCGAAAAAATAGCAACTAAAATATCTCGTAATTCTTCAGTGGCCATTAGTTCAGCTATAAAGGCGATAAATGCCAATTTTAAAGATGGAGTTAACGGCTTTGATATTGAAATACAGGAATTTGGAAACTGTTTTGGAACTGATGATTTTGAAGAAGGCACCACAGCTTTTTTAGAGAAGCGTAAGGCTGAGTTTCCTGGGAGATAAATTGGTATTATATATCATCTAATGGTCTTCATGCTTATGTGTTCGTAATAAAAAACGACTGAAGTTTAACTCCAGTCGTTTAAAAAATATTGCTGTTATATATTTAGTTCACACTAAAGTTCCAAACTTGTCCTAAGGCTTGTCCACCTTTATCATCTTTGGCTACTACTTTCCAATAGTATGTTGTTGCAGCGTTTATGTTTACTGTTAAAGATTTTGTACTTTGGTTATCACCAACCTTAGTTGTTGGCGGATTAGCAGTGTCAAAATACACATCATAAGTTAATGGGTCGTTATCAACATCACTGGCATTCCATTGTAAATTGGTAGTCGCGCCAGAAACAGCCCCGTTATTAGTTGGAGCAGTTAAGTTTGGTGCAAAAGGTAAATGATTTACTTCTGCTACACCCTCTGTATAAAATTGAAATACGGTAGAATAATCGCTTGACAAACCTTTACTGTCTGTAGCTTTAACACGCCAATAATAAGCAATACCTTTCTCTAAAGTAACAGGTTTTGAATTATTATTTGTGGAGGTAATTGACTCTTCAATACTAGAAAATTGATTGTTTTTAGAAATTTCAAGCAGATAGGTTATTTGATCTCCATTAGGATCTATAGCATCAGCCCATTCAAATAAAAGTGTGTTTGAAATACACAAAAGGTTATTAGTTGGATACGTTAACGAAGCTACTTTTCCCGGAGCTTTGTTTTCTTCGATGGGAGGTGTGTCATCACCACCACCGCTAGAACAAGATGCCATAATAATGACAAGTACTAATAATAATTTTATATTTTTCATATTTTTATTTTTTTATAATTTTAACATTGATTGGTTTGTTTGCTATAATTTTTGCAAAGTAGATTCCTGATGGTCTATTGTTTAAGCTAAGGTCAACTATTCCAGAATTAATTTGATATATTTTTGAAGAAACCAACTGCGACTGAATGTTGTAAATCTCGATAGCAACCTGCCCGTTAGTTATTGGGAGTAAAAACTGAAAGTCTCCAGTTGTAGGGTTAGGGTAGGGTTGAATATTTCCAAAAAAGTCGATATTTTCAACAATTACACCTTCGCAATCTTTACTTGATTTAACTTTTACAATATCACCATGATCTACAGCAACATCAAATGAAGTACTTGAAGTTTCTTGAACAACTTCATTATTTACAGTAACAGTAAAAGGTGCTGTGCCCGTTTCTATGGCTACGGATAATTTATTGACACCCAAATTAGATTTACTGGTTATTGCAGGTGATTCTTTAATCACCACACTAAAACATTTACTTTCGCTATCACCTTTAATGGAAATACATAAATCATAAGTCCCAGGAACAATGTTTTCAATGTCTAATGTTTGTGTGAAATCTGTATTGGAACCATTAAAAGTTGCAACATAGTCTTCTACAAAACCTGCAGATATACTAATTTTACCATTGTCTTTATTTGGGCAAGTCTCAGAAGCAGCAGCAATAGTGAACTGAATATCAGAAATCACAAGTTTTTCTCCTTCACCTGTATCTTCAATAGCATTAACACCTGCTGTCCATCGTGTGCCTCCAAGTTCATAAGCGCCAATATCTGGAGCAGCTCCTTTAAAAGGTTTTGTAAATCCTGAAATGACTTGTGCTTTATCAATAACAGCACTACCAGATTTTGGCATAAAATTTTGACCGTCGGCATTTTCAAAAGGAGAGGTGCTAGAAATCACATTGTCTTTTATATCAAATTCGCTTGGACCATTGCCAGCAAACCAATCGCCATCACTTGCAAAATTATTATAAACTTTATTATCCTTTTGTTCACGACCATTAACCCAGGATCCCATGGCTCCACCAGTATTCCAAATGGTATTATGGAAAAAATCTAAATTAGTATTGTTCCAGTTTACTTGGTAGCCAGTCCAAGATACATTCCAAATCACATTATGGTGTACCACGTAGCCCTTACTGTCGTTATCTAAATAGATACCCGCAGCTTTAGCAGAACCTCCAGTACCATACGAATATGATGGCGCGGTAGCATCATGAAACCAATTGTGGTGTATTTCACAATTTTTTAAAGAGGTATTTCCAACCGTATAAAATACACCAGAGTCACTATTTATTTGTTGAGACCCAGACACATCGTTATAGGCTGTTTCACAGTTAGCGCCCGCAACATACATGCCATCTCTTCCAGCATTAACAATAGTGTTTTTTAGTATTTTCATGTTGTTAGCACTAGTTCTTATTGGTGATGCATGAATTCCTAGGTAGTCTGTATTGCTTATATAGTTTCCTTCAACAGTACAATTTGAGGCTGCCCAACCAGCTATATTTATACCACTTACCGAACTATGGTCAATGGTACAACCTTTTATTAAGGTGTTATCTCCAAGAACATCAAGAGCTGCCTCTCCAACCTGAGCGGATGAATTAGCCAAATCATCATGTCCTTCACTACCGTGAATTATTTTACAATTAATAATTTGGTTGTTATCTGCATTATTATCGATCCTAACACTACCTCCGAAAAAGTTTAAACCTTCAAGTTTAATATAATCTCCTTGTAATTGTGCTGCATATTTAGTTCTTGCATATTCAACAGTACCATCTGCAGGCATGGCGCCATTAGCTGTTTGAAGATAAAGTGTCTTTGTGCCACCATCATAATACCATTCACGAGCATGGTCTAGAGCTTCCAGCTTATTGAAAAGGTATAACTGCCCTCTTTCATTCCCGGGGTAATCCCTCCAAACTGTTGGGTTATGAGGTGTAAAAGGCCAACTATTAATATTGACTGTTGTAAAATCAATTCTAGAAGTTGTGCTTCCTAAGATAGTTCGTGTCCAACTAGTTCCAGAGTGTGCTCCAAGATAATAAACCATGCCACCAGTCCAATTTATATTTGGAATGTTATTGGCAAGAAAATGAGAGCCATCACCTCCTGTAACAGGAGCACAATCAACTGTCCAGCGATTATTATCTGTATTATTAGGCCATCGGGCTAAATCCATATATTCATTATTATGGTAAACAGCACGGAACCTACTTTCAATACCCATGGTTACATTAGCTTTGTAGATATTTCCACTATGCAGTTGCCAACCACTTACTGCTGTGGTAGCTCTGATTTCGACATCTTCACCATCGGCAGCTTTGAAAGTTAGTAGATTACCGTTAGTTCCATTTTTGTTAATTATTAACGCTTCTTCATAGACACCACCTTTGATGATACATACGTTTCCTGCCGACATTACAGAAACGGCTTTATTAAAAGTTTTGTAAGGACTCCCGTTGGAGCCATCTCCTGTTACATCATCTCCATTTGTTGCAACATAAACATTTTGTGCCGTAAGAAATGAATTAAATGAAATTAAAAAAAGAAGATAAATGAGAAGTTGTGTGGTTTTTTTCATAGTACTTTAGGTTTTATAACAAAAATAGAAGATTAAAAAAAATGAAGATTGAAGCATTGGTTTTTTTTCTATAACATATGTTTTTTAATGAACGATTTTCAATGTGAAAAGCAGAAAATAAATAGTTCAGTGTATTTTTATAATGAGTCTTTAATGTATAAAAGCCTATTTTAAAATAAGTTAGCTTAAATTTTTTGGTAAGTCAAGTATAAAGAATGCCAGTTTTTGTTAATAACCCATTTCTCCTTTAACAGTTTTTAGTATAAATTATAAGTAATTTTAAAGAGCTGCTTAAAGCATGCCTAACCGTTAATTTTACTATAATGAATCCAAAATCTGCCATAAAAGGACGTGGCGCACAGCGTAATGTACACAATCGTTTTTTTGAGCTAAGTCATGAAATGCGTGACGATTTCTTAGAATTTTGCCATAAAGAAGGTGAGCAAGCTGATAAAAACAAAACAGTATACCTACCTGTTTTTCCTAAAACCATAGTAAATAAAATGACCAGCCCAGATGTTGGGATGATGTATTCTATGAACTCCTATCAAGGTTGCGAGCATGGATGTATTTATTGTTATGCTCGAAACTCACATGAGTTCTGGGGTTATGGCGCTGGCTTAGATTTTGAACGTCGCATTTTGGTAAAAAAGGACGCGCCAAAACTTCTAGAAGCTCAATTAATAAAGAAAAGCTGGAAAGCGCATCCTATTGTTATGTCTGGCAATACCGACTGCTACCAACCTGCCGAAAAGCAATTTGAAATTACAAGACAATGTTTGGAAGTGTTTTTGAAATACAAACATCCTGTGGCTATAATAACAAAAAACGCCTTAATTCTACGTGATTTAGAACTTTTAAAAGCATTGGCAAAAGACAGTTTAATTGGTGTTAATGTTTCCATCACGTCATTATCAGAATCTACCAGACATATTTTAGAACCTAGAACGGCAACTATAAAAAAGCGCTTAGAAACGGTTAAAATATTAAGTGATAACGGAATTCCTGTTAATGTGATGTTGGCACCAATTATTCCGTCTATAAATAGTCATGAAATTCTGTCTTTGGCAAAATTGGCTTCAGAACATGGAGCCGTATCAATTGGGCATACTATTGTAAGACTTAATGGCGCTATTGGCGAAATATTTACCGATTGGATAAAAAAAACCATGCCGGATAGAGCAGATAAAGTGTTGCATCAAATAGAAAGCTGTCATGGCGGAACTTTAAACGATTCACGTTACGGAACAAGAATGCGAGGGGAGGGTAAAATTGCAGAACAAATCAACACGCTTGTAAAGCTGGCAAGGCAAAAGTATTTTAAAGATAAAAAGATGCCAAAGTTAAACTGTGATTTGCATGAACAATTTAAAGACGGGCAATTAAAATTGTTTTAAAATGAAGACTAATTTATCGATATTAGAAATCGAAGTTCAGTTGAAAACTGAGATTCCCTATAAAAAGAAAATAAAAAAAGTGGGCCACCACAGCCCACTTACATTTAAACTAAACTAAATAAGAGATTAAACTAATTAATGAATGTCGTGTACTCTTTGTTGTCAGAGTTTAAAACTATTTTATAACTTCCTTTTTTAAATTTATATATTTTATTGATTATTTTGGTGTTTTTAATTTTGTCTGAATGGACCAATTGAAAATCACCATTATAATTACCGTAAATATGGATTTTTACTGTTTTCAGATTTGTATTAAGTTTTGTGATGTATACAAAATCTTCTTTTTGTCTAACATAAGGTTTAAAGATTGTTACGGCTTCCTCCTTATTAAAAACAACTTCATTTGCCTTAACGGTAAACGGAATGGTTTCAATTTCTAAGTCTTTGTCGATTTCAAAGAAATAACCACCATCTGGTAATGTGGTTAAATCAAAACCTTTTCTATAAGTTCCAGTATTTTGGATTAATTCTTTATATAAAATCACACCATTATTATCTTTAATGGATAATAGGTTTCCTTCCTTTACATTACTTAAAGAGAGCGAGGTACTTTTAGCATCATTTTTAATTTTATAAAATGATGCTTCATTAGCGAAACTTAATGAGGTAGCAAACAGTGTTACTATTAAGATTCCTTTTTTTGAGTGTTTAATTACGTTTTTCATAATTTGTTTTTTTTAACGTTTAACACTACAAATATAGAATAGTATTAATTTGTGTAAAACACTGAAATTGATGTATTTATGTGTTAAATTATCTGTTAATTTCACATCTATTTATGGTAAAATAAAACACATAATATAAGCCTAAGTAGGCTTGTTAAAGGAAATTAATTTTTTATGAACAGCATGAGACTAGAAAATATTGCACAAAAAAAGTGGGCCACCACAGCCCACTTACAACTAAACTAAACTAAATAAGACATTAAACTAATTAATGAATGTCGTGTACTCTTTGTTATCAGAGTTTAAAACTATTTTATAACTTCCTTTTTTTAATTTATATATTTTATTGATTATTTTGGTATTTTCAATTTTGTTTGAATGGATCAATTGAAAATCGCCATTATAATTTTCGTAAATATTGATTTTTACTGTTTCAAGATTTGTATTAAGTTTTGTGATGTATACAAAATCTTCTTTTTGTCTAACATAAGGTTTAAAAATAGTTACGCCTTCGTCCTTGTTAAAAACAACTTCTTTAGCCTTAACGCTAAACGGAATGGTTTCAACTTCTAAGTCTTTGTCAATTTCAAAGAAATAACCACCATCAGGTAATGTGGTTAAATCAAAGCCTTTTCTATAAGTTCCAGTATTTTGGATTAATTCTTTATACAAAATCACACCATGATTATCTTTAATAGATAATAGGTTTCCCTCTTTAACATTACTAATAGTTAAAGCTGTTTTTCTGAGACCTTCTTTAACTGTAAAAGAAGCCTCATTAGCGTTACCTAACATTGCGGTTAACATAGCTACCGTTAATAGGATTTTTTTGGATGTTTTAAATACGTTTTTCATAATTTGGGTTTTATAACGTTCGACAGGACAAAGGTAAAGTGACAATGAAGTTTATAAAACATCCATTTTGACCAATTTATATGCTAAATTATCTGTTAAATGAATGTTAAGGACGTGTTAAGTTAATATAGCATATAATTAAGGTAATTGAATATATAATGTATGCATAATAAGTATTAAATTTGCACATAAATGGCTTGCAATGATTATTAAGAAACCTACATTAGAAAAACTTAGCCCCAGTTTTGGTAGTTCTATATTGGTAAAGCAGCATAGAGAAAAGGCAGATAAAAACAATGCCTTTTGGCACTTTCATCCAGAATTAGAACTTGCTTACATAAACAAAGGGCAAGGAAAAACACATATTGGCAATCACTTATCGTATTTTAATAATAGTCAACTTATATTAATAGGGGCCAATTTACCGCATAATGGATTTACAGATAGGCTAACGGCCAATGGTACAGAAACGATAATACAATTTAAGCCTAATTTTTTAGGTAATGATTTTCTAGATGTTACAGAAATGGCCAATATCGTATCGTTATTTGAACGTGCTAAAAAAGGAATTCGTTTTAAAGTTGATACCAAAAAAAAGATAGGTCTAAAAATTGAAAAACTTTTAGAGCATGATGGCTTAAAGCGCGTTTTGAAATTCTTAGAAATTTTAAATCATTTGGCAATAACTGATGATTATACCTTATTAAATGCTGATGGGTTTGCTTTTGAAGCAGAAGCTCAAGATAGTGCTAAAATTGGTGCAATCTTTAAGTATGTCCGTGAAAATTTTCAGAACCATATAGCGTTAGATGAAATAGCAGATAAGGTAAGCATGACCGTTCCTGCCTTTTGTAGGTACTTTAAAAAGGCTACAGGAAAAACCTTTACACAAGTGGTTAATGAATACCGCGTGGTTCACGCTACTAAATTATTGTCGGAAGAAAGCCAAATGAGTATTGCCGATGTTTGTTTTGAATGCGGATTTAATAATTTCTCACACTTTAATAAACAGTTTAATGATATTACTGGTAAAAGTGCTTCGCAATACAGAAAAGAAATAAAGCTAATTATACAATAAAATTAAAGTTGATGGACACTAGAATTATAGTAACACTAGAATACTACTTTCAAAAAAGAAAAGAAATTTTAAATTTTATAAATAGCAATAACAATCTTACAGCCGATCAGATTATTGAAAATGGTGAAGAACTGGGGATTTTAGAATATAAAATTACAGCTTTACAGGTTGCTCAAGAAAATTAATTTTTGAATTGTTTTAAACTTTTTTGATTGAAGTAAACATAGAGGTTTTTTTGCTCAATCAAAGACTTTTTTGAAATTTATAGTTCCGATAGCTATCGGGATTACGGAGTTATAAAAAGACAAAAAGTGAGTGATAATATCATTTTACAGCCAATTAAATAAGATTATATAAGTTCATTTATAAGCCTCACTTTGCACCTTTCCATTCAGCATAAAATTGATCTAGAAATCCTTGCATGTAATGATGTCTTTCTAATGCAATCTGCTTCCCTGTTTTAGTATTCATTCTGTCTTTTAAGAGCAATAGTTTTTCGTAAAAATGGTTAATGGTTGGTGCGGTAGATGTTTTATACTCCGCCTTGCTCATATTAAGGTTGGGTTTAATATCAGGATTGTAAAGTTCTCTGTTTTTAAAGCCACCATAATTAAAACAACGTGCAATGCCAATAGCACCAATAGCATCTAATCGGTCTGCGTCTTGTACCACATCTAGTTCTGCTGATTTGAATTTTTGAGGGTCGTTACCGCCTTTAAAAGAAATGTTTTCAATAATATTTACAACATGTTCTATACTAATTGAATCTACATTTAGTTTGAATAAAAACTCTCGTGTAATTCTAGGACCAACAGTTTCATCACCGTTATGAAACTTGCTATCTGCTATATCATGCAATAATGCACCTAATGAAACTACAAACGTATCAACAGATTCATTCTTAGAGATGAGCAAGGAATTATTATACACCCTTAGGGTGTGAAACCAATCGTGTCCGCCTTCTGCATCATTAAGGCTTTCTTTTACGAATGTCATGGTTTTGTTTATTATGTCTTCGGAAGTATGCATGGGTTAAAAATAAAAATAATGCGAAACTGAAGCGAGTTCAGTTTTATGAAAACTGTAAATTAAATCTCCTCTAAAACCGAGGTGCCTTTGGATTTATCCCCCGAAGTCCAACACCAACTTTCATGCAGGCGTATTTTTCCGTTCGTCATGATTTCTGGTTTAGAAAGGCAAATACCAGTCATTAATTCGCCTTTTATATTTATTTGGTGATAGCGCATATTAATCGTTCCATCATCTTCAACTAAACCGATAAGATGCCCGGAAACAATATGATTGTTACTGTAACTACAAGTTAAAATAGGTCCTTTTTGCTTATATTTAAAAATAGTAGAAGTAGATACTTCACTGTTTTTTGAAGTCGATACAGGCTTGAATATTTTGTTGTTGTAGTTTATCAACTAAAAGAAAACGATTTATTTTATAATGGCTGGCTCTACCCATTTAAATTGAAATGAGTCTTCTGGAACTTTCATTCGCTCAGCAATACGAGTCATTCTAGACGGAAGTTTCATTAAATAATCTCTAGCTTTTTCTGCTTCATCATTAAGATTAGTGATTTTGTCAATCTCCCAACGTTTGATTAATTTTTCTAAAATTTCAATATAATCCATAGAAGTGTAAACCCCAATACGTTGTGCGGTATTTGAAAACTCTTCGAAAGCCGAACCTATTTTGCCTCCAGTTTCTCTTAAAAAATGAGCAGGCATCGTTATTTTTTGCTTCATCATATAATGAAAGGCCATCATCATTTGGCTAGGGTCAACTTCAAAAATACGTTCTACAAACTCAGAATACGCATGATGGTGTCTCATTTCATCACCAGAAATAATTTTACACATTTTAGATAAACGCTTGTTGCCTTTGTCTTTTGCTATTTTAGCAACACGATTATGCGATACATAAGTGGCTAATTCTTGAAAACTCGTATAAACAAAGTTTTTATATGGGTCTCTGTCTGTGCCAATGTCAAAACCATCTGAAATAAGGTGTTGTGTTGTTATTTCGATTTCTTTCATGTTAACACGTCCAGATAAATACAAGTATTTATTAAGCACATCGCCATGTCTATTTTCTTCGGCAGTCCATTGACGTACCCATTTGGACCAGCCATTAGCACCATTTACTTGGTCAACGCCTTCAACATCCATTAACCATGATTCGTAAGTTGGTAAGGCTTCTTCAGTAATCATATCGCCTACTAAAACGACCCAAAAATCATAAGGTAATTCTTTTGCTAATTCTCTAATTTCTTTTACTTCCTCAAAAAAGGCAGCATCATTAGTTTCAGAATTCGGTAAAAAATCTGTAGGTTGCCATATTTTTTCAACGGGAATTAAATACTTTTCAACTAAAGTATCAATGTCTTTTTCCAAAAACTGCATCACTTCAAATCTTTTATTCTTTAACGACATGTCTTACTTGTTTTAAGGTTTTATATGTTGGGTAATAGTAGTCTCAATACTACTGATTAGGTCTTGCTTATTAACAAAGGTACTAACTTTTATAGGCTTATGCACGGTAAATTTAATATGTGTCCCTAAACCCATTGGAAATTTTCCGTAACGTAACGTTTTCCATGAATTATTTATGGTAATAGGAACGACCAATGCCGACGGTATTTTTTTAAATAAAATTTCCAATCCTTTTGTTTGAAAGGGCTTGGGTGTACCGTCCTTACTTCGTGTGCCTTCAGGGAAAATTACGGCCGCACGATTGGTTTTTTCTATGTATTCGCCGAATTTCATGATAGCGGGTAAGGATTGTCTTGGGTTTTTTCTATCTATTAAAACCGAACCACCATGGCGTAAATTATACGATACACTAGGAATGCCTTTTCCTAATTCAATTTTACTAATAAATTTAGGGTGATGCTTGCGCATGTACCACATAATAGGCGATATATCGTACATGCTTTGATGGTTTGATACAATAATAAGGGGTTGGTCTGCGCCAATGTTATGTGGATTATCAAAAGTAAATCGAGTACCTAAAATATTCATGCAACGCATTAGGCAAAACTGTAACATGTCCACACTTTTTTTAAGTGCAGGATACCCAAAAACCCGATAACAAAAGGCTTGTATAGGATGAAATATCAGTATGGTTAGGAAAAACGCTAAGCTATAAATAGCTGTTAGCGGGTATGATAATAATTTCAGCATATTTCAAAATTAATGCAATGTAAATTAAAAGCATAAAAAAACCACGAAAAAACGTGGTTTTAAAATTTTATTTGTCATTCAGAGTGAAGTATAAGGTCCTGTTAAATCCAAATATCAAATTAATGAGAATGGAATAGATTTCCTTGTAACTATCTAGCCTCTCTATTAATAACGCGTTCTAGCAATGTTCGTTATAAGCATCAACCAGATTTTCTGCAATTAATTCTGCAGGACGACCTTCAATATGATGACGCTCTAACATATGTACCAATTCCCCATCCTTAAACAATGCCATACATGGTGAACTTGGAGGAAAAGGAATCATATAGCCACGAGCCGCATCAACGGCTTCTTTGTCAACACCTGCAAAAACCGTTGTAATATGGTCAGGACGTTTTGCGTTTTGTAAACTCATTCTAGCGCCTGGGCGCGCATTAGCTGCCGCACAACCACAAACCGAATTTACAACTACAAGTGTAGTGCCTGCTTTAGCTAAAGCGGCATCAACCGCTTGGGCAGTTTGTAATTCTTCAAAACCGACGTTTGTTAAATCTTCACGCATAGGTTTTACTAATTCTGCTGGATACATATTTTTAAATTTTAATAATTAACAATTTTAGACTGCAAAGATACCAATTGTGTAACAATATGGTATAATTATCAACTAACTAATATTATATTTGACGATAAACAAAATTTATACTTACATGAGTTTTTCAAAATGGATAGGAGGTGCGTTAGGATGGTCGTTTGGAGGTCCAATAGGTGCAATTATTGGGTTGGCCATAGGTAGTATGATTGATGCGATGTCGGATGGGAATCCTTTATTAGGTCAAGGGCAATCACAACAACGTGGGCAAAGAACCACTTACAGAAACCGATCCAGACAGCGCCCACAAACACAATCGGGCGATTTTGAAGTGAGCTTACTCGTTTTAGCTTCCATAGTTATAAAAGCCGATGGAAAACAAGATCAAAGTGAATTAGATTTTGTACGCCAACAGTTTCTAAACATGTATGGTAAAGAACGCGCAAACCATGCTTTTAAATTGTTTAAAAATATAAGTAAGCAGCATGTTGCAGTAAGACCGGTGTGTTTGCAAATACGTCAAATGATGGATCATCCATCGCGCTTACAACTCATGCACTTTTTGTTTGGTATTGCTAAAGCCGATGGTACTGTAACAGAAGACGAGGTAAAACAAATTTACACCATAGCTGGATATTTAGGTATTAGTTCTAGAGATTATGAAAGTATTAAAGCCATGTTTTATAACAGTAGCGATAATGCTTATAAGGTTTTAGAAATAACGAAAAGTGCCCCGGTTGACGACATTAAAAAAGCCTACCGAAATATGGCTAAAAAATACCACCCAGATAAAGTCATCCATTTAGGAAAGGAACACCAAGAAGGCGCTGAAGAAAAGTTTAGACAAGTACAAGCGGCTTATGAGCAGATTCAGAAGGAGCGTGGATTTTAATGAGTTGATTTATAATTTCTATCAATATAATTAATAGCTTCTCGCTGCGTCAAAACAGCAGACTTTTTGAAGTTCTGATTTAGAATAAAAAAGTTTTCCAATAGCTAAATATCCAGTTTTCCTGATATAAGTGTCCTTATCTGAAAAATAGGTAATAATGTTTTCAGTTTTACTAGAAGATAGGTCATTGGCAATATCTTGATTGATTTTTTCAACCAAAACGTTCCGTTCTTCCTTTTATAAATCGGAAAATGCCATCAGATACCTTTTAAAGTAAAAATAAAATAAATAAATTGCATGCGAGTTTTAAATCAATCCAATTTTAAACACATGACAAATATTTTCGACGCTAAGGAAACCGACTTAGTTATTAACAGAATTAACAAACTAGAACCAATAACAAGGCCGTTATGGGGGAAAATGAGTGCAGACCAAATGCTGGCGCATTGCAACGTTACTTACGAAATGGCTTTTGAAGATAAACACGCAAAACCAAATGGATTTACAAAACTTATATTAAAACTATTTGTCAAGAATACTGTTGTAGGCGAGAGGCCTTATAGAAAAAACAGCAAAACGGCTCCTCAATTTTTAATTACTAACGCTAGAAATTTTGTAGAAGAAAAAGCGAGATTAACAGATTATTTAAAGAAAGCCCAAAGTTTAGGTGAAGATTATTTTGATGGTATGGAATCACATTCTTTTGGAAAATTAACAAAGCAGGAATGGAATACGATGTTTTATAAACATCTAGATCATCATTTGAATCAGTTTGGGGTTTAGCAGTGAACTGGTCTGAACTTTTTCGTGGCCAATTGGAAAAAAATAAATCAGTTCAAATAAAAAAGCCAGCTATTCTTTTTAGCTGGCTTTTGAAAATTTTAAGTATCGTTTTTTATTTAGAAAAAACGTCTTTACTTGTGTAAATTTTTGTGTCGTTACCTTTATCAAATATATATACTAATTTGTCATCAGAACTTAAGTAAACAGAAGCTAATTTCCAGCCTTCACTTTTTGTAGCATCCAATAAGCACTTGCGTACATCTGGATTGTTTAAATTTAAACTTGAATTTACAATATCATCAGCTTTTACATCAATTGAAATTAAAAGCATCATTGCTACGAATAGGAATTGTAATTTTTTCATCATTTTGGGGTATTTTTAAGTTTGTTATTATTTACATGCAAGATTATGGCATATTTTAACAACTCTTTAAAATAATAGATGATACCCCTTATTAATCGTTCAAACGACGATACTGTCTGTAAAAGGCTTATTTGTTCGGTAAAAGACTCACGTGTATAAACATGTCGTTTTTTTGCAAGTGGTTTATTTGAATTCGATTACTCAAATATGATTGAAGATTGCTTACCGTTAACTGTCAACTGAATTGTTCTACCCAAAATTAAAGCCCGATTATCTTTTTCGTGACCCGCAGGCATATTAAAAGCTATAGGAAAATCATAATCCGACATCGCATCTAAAACCAATTGCTCGATAGAGGTTCCCCAAAGTGTGGTATTTTTTCTGAGTTTGGTCATATCTCCAACAATAACACCTTTGCAATTATCAAAATAACCCGCACGTTTTAGACTTTGTAACATACGGTCTATATGGTATTTGTATTCGCCAATTTCTTCAATAAACAATATTTTTCCAGAAGTGTCAATACTAGTTTTAGAGCCTAACATGGTTTGCAGCATAGTTAGATTGCCACCAACTAATTGTCCCGAAGCTGTTCCTGTTTTGTTAAATGATGAGCCTTCTAAAGTATAGCTTAAAGGGTTTCCGAATATGGCATTTTTAAATGAGGAAATGCTAGCTTCAATTTCAGATTCATCTTTTTGTAAACTTACGCACATAACGGCATGTAAACTTTCAACACCTTGATTATGGATTTGGCTATGAAGTGCTGTAATATCTGAATAGCCGATAACCCATTTAGGGTTTTGCTTAAATTTAGAATAATCTAATTTATCTAAAATCCTAACCGTTCCATAGCCGCCACGTGCGCACCAAATGGCACTAATTTTAGGGTTGTCTAATGCGTTTTGGAAGTCTTCACAACGTTCATCGTCGGTTCCAGCAAAATGTTTAGCTTGATTAAATACATGCTTCCCTACTATCGAATGTAATCCCCAACTTTTTAACAGGGCTTGGGCTTGCTGTATTTCACCTATTCTATTTTTTAAGATTCCTGAAGGCGCAACAATGGCAACGGTATCGCCTGCTTTTAAGTATGGTGGTTGTTTCAAAGTGATGTTTTGTTTTTGGTTTATTGTGTTTTGTGCTGAAACGGCCTTTTTTCCGAAGAAAAAAACAACACATAGCAAGCTTATTATTAGTAGGTTTTTTGACATAATGTAAATGTACATTTTTTTTCTAAATAGCACTCAAAATGTGTACTTTTACGGCTTCAAAAAAGACTTCTAAATGGTTGTCCCCTCGAGCGCAGTCGAGAGGTTTTAAGGAATTACGTAAAAATAAAGGTCTCGACTGCGCTCGACCAGACATAAGAGTTTTAAAATGAACAAGCCAAAACGATATACGATTACCACAGCACTTCCTTACACTAACGGACCCATTCATATTGGCCACTTAGCAGGTGTTTACGTGCCAGCTGATATTTATGCGCGCTATTTACGTTTAACAGGAAATGATGTTATTTTAATTGGCGGAAGTGATGAACATGGTGTGCCAATTACGATTAAGGCTAAGAATGAAGGGGTGTCACCACAAGATATTGTAGATAAATACCATGCGATAATTAAAAAATCATTTGAAGATTTCGGGATTACTTTTGATAATTATTCGCGGACATCGGCGCCAATTCATCATGAAACTGCTTCCGAATTCTTTACAACTTTAAATGATAAAGGGGAATTTATTGAAGAAACTTCAGAGCAATTATATGATGCCGAGGCCAATCAGTTTTTAGCAGACCGATTTGTTATAGGCACTTGCCCAAAATGTGGAAATGAAGAAAGCTATGGCGACCAATGTGAAAACTGTGGAACCAGCCATAATGCTACCGATTTAATAAATCCGAAGTCAGCTATAACAGGAAATGTCCCGACCTTAAAACAGACAAAACACTGGTTTTTACCTTTAGATAAACATGAAGCCTTTTTAAAAGAATGGATTTTAGAAGGTCATAAAAAAGATTGGAAACCCAATGTTTATGGACAATGTAAATCTTGGATTGATGATGGTTTACGTCCACGTGCTGTAACCCGAGATTTAGATTGGGGAATACCTGTTCCAGCAGAAGGTAGCGAAGGTAAAGTGCTATACGTTTGGTTTGATGCGCCAATAGGCTACATATCATCAACCAAAGAATGGGCGGCCCGAGAAGGAAAAGATTGGGAGTTGTATTGGAAAGATAAAGACACTAAATTGGTGCATTTTATAGGAAAAGATAATATCGTATTTCACTGTATTATTTTCCCATCAATGTTAAAAGCAGAAGGCTCCTATATTTTGCCAGAAAATGTGCCTGCAAATGAATTTTTGAATTTAGAGGGTAATAAATTATCAACCTCTAAAAACTGGGCCGTTTGGTTGCCAGACTATTTAGAAGATTTCCCTGGTCAACAAGATGTATTGCGTTATGCTTTAAACTCTAACGCACCAGAAACAAAAGACAACGATTTTACTTGGAAAGATTTTCAAGCTAGAAACAACAATGAGTTGGTAGCCATTTTTGGAAACTTTATAAATCGCGTCGTGGTATTAACCAACAAATATTATGATGGTATTGTGCCTGAACCATCGGAATTTTTACAAGTAGATGAAGATACTTTGGCAGCTATAAAAGCATACCCAGATGTTATTGCCAGTTCTATAGAGCGTTACCGTTTTAGAGAAGCGGGACAAGAGTTGATGAATTTAGCGCGCTTAGGAAATAAATATTTAGCCGACGCAGAACCTTGGAAGGTTATTAAAGTAGATGAAGCGCGTACCAAAACAATCATGTATGTGGCGCTTCAAATCTCCTCTGCATTAGCAACGTTGAGCGAGCCGTTTTTACCGTTTACTTCTGCTAAACTTAAAGGAATACTTTGTCATTCCGCACTTGATGTGGAATCCACTTGGAACGAAGTGAGTTCTAAAAATATACTTTTACCAGCAAACCATCACATAGGAAAAGCAGAACTGTTATTTTCTAAAGTTGAAGATGAAACCATTCAAAAGCAACTCGATAAATTAGAAGCCAGTAAAAAAGCAAACGAGGCTGCGAATAAGGTTACGGAGCCACAAAAGGACACCATTACTTTTGAAGATTTCACAAAATTAGATATCCGTGTGGGGACGATTTTAGAAGCTGAAAAAATGCCAAAAACTAAAAAACTGCTTGTTTTAAAAGTAGATACAGGTATTGATGTGCGGACCATAGTTTCGGGTATTGCTGAAAGCTTTACACCAGAAGAAGTCGTTGGAAAACGCGTAACTGTTCTAGTAAATCTTGCTCCAAGAGCGCTACGAGGTGTGGAGAGTCAAGGGATGATTTTAATGACTGAAACTCCCGAAGGGAAATTAGTGTTTGTAAATCCTGATGATGCTAGTGTTGGTAATGGGTTGCAGGTAAATTAGCCTGTAATTCTTAATGCAGTTCGGTATTATTGGGGGCGTTTTAATATCACGAGTTTTTACAAGGAAATTGTTTAATAAAGGTGACGCTTTTAATTAATTGGGGTCTTAATTTTGTAAATATTAATTATTGAAATTTTTTCAAAAAAACCATTTGATTAAAGCGTCTAAAAATAGGCTTAATTCGTAAATACTTTAGCTATAAATTAAATAAACACATATGAAAAAAACAATTATTTTGTTACTTGCTATTAGTTTATTCGGATGCGGAACATCAAAAACCGTGAGAGATTCCAAAAAAGTCATAAAAGGTGAATGGACTTTAAGCAAAATAGATTACAGCGCCGTTGGAACATTCAATGTAACCTTGCTAAATGATGCATCAAAGGCATGTTTTGAAGGCAGCTCTTGGCAATTTGTTCCAAATAACAACACAGGTACTTATGTTATCAATAATGCAGGTTGCACTACTGGTATGCGTTATTTTAATTTCACTATTAAAGAAATAGATGAGCAAACAGGACTTTATAATTTCTTATTAAAGCCAACAGACGCAAAAGGTAAATCTGAAACCAATAAAGGGTTTCGATTAAAATTAACCGCATTATCAGAATCGAATATGCAATGGCAACAAACTATTTATAAAGATGGTAAGCCATTTATTATAAACATGAATTTTACAAAATAAAAAAAAGATGAAAACAATTTTAAATAAAGCAGCAATTGTAATTTTAACAATGGTTCTGTCTATTGGGTTTACAAATTGTAAAGCTGTACAAAATGCAAACAATAAACAAAAAGGAGGTGTAATTGGTGCTACAGGCGGTGCTATTTTAGGTGCTATTATAGGTAATAATGTTGGAAAAGGTGGTAATGGAGAATTAGGTGCTGTTATTGGAGGCGTTATTGGTGGGGGTGCTGGTGTGCTTATTGGAAATAAAATGGATAAGCAAGCCCAAAAAATTGAAGAGGAAATTCCAGGCGCACAAGTTGAACGTGTAGATAATGGTATTGTTGTTACTTTTGATGAAAGCAGTGGTGTTTACTTTGCTACGAATAAATATAATATTAATGAGGCGTCACAAACTACTTTAAACAAACTTATAGGTGTTTTTAAGGAATTTCCAGATACTAATATTTTAGTTGTTGGACACACTGATAGTGTGGGAGCAGATGATTATAATATGACGCTATCAAAAAACAGAGCTTATGCAGTAACTAATTATTTAACACAAAGCGGTGTAAGTGCTGGGCGTTTAACTACAAATTGGTTTGGAGAAACTCAACCTCTACATGATAATGCAACTGCTGAAGGTAGAGCCAAAAACAGACGTGTAAATGTGGCAATTCTACCAAATGAAAAAATGATTCAAGACGCTAAAACTCAAGCTGGACAGTAACCGGTTTTTTGATTGATGATAATAGAAAAGGTTATTCTTAAAGGAATAGCCTTTTCGTTTTGGTACGTAAATAAGCTATTTTATTTAATACCAATTCTGCATTGAAATAACTTGTAATGTTTTTAAAAAGATTCAGACAAAGTATCTATGCAAAAAACATTCAAAGAATTCTCTACCAACGCCATTCTTAAAATAGGAGATGAAGAACTCCTGGAATTGTATAAAACATCAAAACAACCCGATTTATATACCTTTATAAGAACAGCTAATTCTAAAGCCGAAATTATTGTTGATAGTATTCCATATATTATTGAGCCCAATAGTATTTTAGCATTAACCACAGTGCAATATTTTCAATTCATTTCAGGGAAAGATTTGGTAGTGTATCAATTCAATAGAGAGTTTTATTGCATTAAGGACCACGATCAAGAAGTAAGTTGTGCAGGATTATTGTTTTTTGGAAATGTGCATATTCCAATAATTGAATTAGATTCTAAAGAAAATAGAAAATTAAATATCCTTCACGAAGTGTTTTTAGATGAACTAGAAACTGAGGATACCATTCAAGCTGAAATGCTACGCATGCTTATGGCTCGGTTCATTATTATAAGCACGAGATTACTGAAAGCAAAAGAAGGTTTTGTAGAAACAGCTAAAAACACAAAAATCGATTTACTACGTGAGTTTAATATGCTGGTAGAATCCTTTTTTAAAGAGGAGCATAGTGTATCTTTTTATGCAGATAAATTATTTAAATCTCCTAAAACCTTATCTAATACTTTTGCTAAGTTAAACACAAGTCCACTACAAATTATTCATGAGCGTATTATACTTGAAACAAAACGCCTATTAATCTACACAGATAAAACAGCTAAAGAAATAGCTTATGAAATTGGCTTTGAAGATGCTTCACATTTAAGTAGATTATTCAAAAAACAAACTACGTTGTCACCTTCAGATTTCAAAAAACAACTCAAAAAACCTATTTAGGGAAAAATTGACAATCCTTAGGGTGTTCTTGCCATTTTATCAGGTCTTCTTTTAATTCATCTTTGTGAACAATTAAAACAACAAAGTCATGAATTTAAAACACATATCTATTTTCAACTTAATTGAAATATTTAGAGGAAAAAGAAAAGAACTATTAAATACTATTTCACCAAAAACACATTGCGAGCAAAATCATATTTCAGATTTTTATTGTGATGCTGAAAGACCGCATATTACTTCTAACTCAATAGGCTTAAATCAGTAAAAGGAAAAATTGACAAGCCAAAAGGAATAAACTACATGGTGTAAATTTTATAACGGTTGCACCTTTGTACCAAGAATTACAAACAGTAAAATTCAAATTAAAAACAATTTAAAAATAAAAATTATGAGCGCATTTAATGTACCAACAAGAGACCAAGTAAGTGAAAATAACCAAGCCATTTTCGATAATTTAAATAAAGCTTTAGGATTTGTACCAAATTTATATGCAACCTATGCAAATAGTGATACTGCTTTAGAAAACTATTTAAATTTCGCAAATGCAAAAACATCTTTATCTGCTAAAGAAAAAGAAGTTGTAAACTTAGCTGTAAGTGAAGTAAACAACTGTATTTACTGTTTATCTGCACATACTGCAATAGGTAAAATGAATGGTTTTTCAGATGATCAAATTTTAGAACTAAGAGCAGGACAGGCCTCTTTTGATAATAAATTAAATGCTTTAGCAAGATTAGCTAGAAACATCACAGAAAATAGAGGAAGAACAGATGAAGCTGTATTAGAAAACTTTTTTAATGCAGGATACTCAAAAGGGAACTTAATCGACACCATTTCTTTAGTAGGGGATAAAACGATTTCAAACTATGTGCATAGTACAACACAAGTACCAGTAGATTTTCCATTGGCTCAACCTTTAGAAGCTGCAACAGTATAAATAAACACGTATTAAATTAATAATCAATTCAATAAACCTGAGCAAAAAGCTCACAAAAAATTAAAACAATGAAAAAAGTAGTAGCAATTTTAGTAGTAGTATTAGCATTTACATTTAACTCAAATGCACAAGACAAAATGATGGACAAAGCAGTAAAAACAATTGCTTTAGAGCAAACTAAAGGAGAATTTGTCCAAAAAGCGTTAACAGTAAGTGAAGGCACTTATGTATTTGAAGTAGCAAATAACCATGCCGCAAAAGAAGTAGGTTTGGTTTTAGTTAAAAAAGGAGAAGATGCTAGTAATCCAGAAAACCACATAAAAACAGCTTATGTAACAACTGTTGTTAAAGATGGGGAAACTCAAAAAACAAACGCAACAGTATTAGCAAAAGGAGAATATGTATATTTCTGTCCATTAAATCCAACACCACAATATACGCTTACAGTACAGTAATTATACAACGTTAATTATTTATAAGTAAAAGGTTATTCTAATATTAGAATAACCTTTTTTTATGGATATAAGTAAGAAGAAAGCAAGTAATTTTTTACCTTTACTAAAAAGAACATTATGTTATCAAAAACCATACAAGACGCATTAAATAATCAAATACGCATAGAGGCAGAATCTTCTCAAATTTATCTAGCTATGGCCTGTTGGGCTGAAGTTAAAGGATTAGAAGGTGTTGCCAATTTTATGTACGCGCAAAGCGATGAAGAACGCGAACACATGTTAAAGTTAGTAAAGTTTGTAAATGAACGCGGAGGTCATGCCAAAATTTCAGAATTAAAAGCACCAAACGTTACCTTTAAATCGATTAAAGAAATGTTTGAAAAATTGTTTGAACATGAGGTGTTTGTGTCTCAAAGTATAAATGAATTAGTGCATATAAGTCTTCAAGAAAAAGACTATGCCTCGCACAACTTTTTACAGTGGTACGTTGCAGAGCAAATAGAAGAAGAAGCTGTGGCTAGGACCATTCTCGATAAAATAAATATGATTGGCGACGATAAAGGTGGCTTATATTTATTTGATAGAGATATTGAAAATTTAACCGTTACTACAGCGGCTACAAATACGCCTCAATAATTTAACATTTAAGCTTATTTAGATTTAATAAAAATAACTTATTTTTGCCAAAGTTTCGAATATTATATTCTGTTTTGGGCAAAAAGAAGAAAAAGAAAGCAATTAAAAAATTACGAAAATTAGGCAAAGAATTGCCTAAAAAAGTAAAAGATAGTTGCTGTAAAAAATTTAAAAAAAGCGAGAATAAACGCTGTAAAAAATGCCCTTGTTTTGATTTGATTAAGAAAGTGGCTTGATACTTTTAAAAAATAATATCCAGACCTGTCAGGTTTCCAAAACCCGACAGGTCTTTTTAGTTAAATTGAACAGAAAATTCTTTAGTTTCATTATAATTTAGCCCATATAATAGAATGATAAAATATATAATCCAACATACCCAACTTCCAGAAACATCTGTAAAAAACACGATTGAATTACTTAACGAAGATTGTACCATTCCTTTCATATCAAGATATAGAAAAGAACGTACAGGGAATTTGGATGAGGTTCAAATAGGGGATATTGTAAAATACAAAGAACAATTTGAAGCTTTAGAAAAACGAAAAAAAGCTATTTTAAAAGCTTTGGAAGAACAGGAGGTTCTTACTCCAGAATTAAAACAAAAAATTCAAGCAACTCAAGATTTAGTAACGCTTGAAGATTTATACTTACCATACAAGAAAAGTCGAAAAACCAAAGCAGAAAAGGCAAGACAAAATGGATTAGAGCCATTGGCAAAAATTATTATGTCTCAAAATGCAAATGATATGGATTCTATTGCGTTTAAATATGTAAAAGGTGATATTAATTCAGTTGAAGATGCTTTAGAAGGTGCAAGACATATTATTGCAGAATGGATAAATGAAAGAACAGATATTCGAAATAATATCCGTCGTCAATTAGAACGTTTTGCAATAATTTCCACGAAAGTGATAAAAACAAAAGCAGACGACGAAAATGCACAAAAATTTAGAGATTATTTTGATTGGGAAGAATCTCTAAATAGAATACCATCACACCGACTTTTAGCCATTCTAAGAGCAGAAAAAGAAGGTTTTATTCGCGTTAAAATTGAAATTGATAACGATAGGGCTTTAGATTATATAGAAAGGCGCATTATTAAAAGCGATAACGCTTGCGCGGGCTACATAAAAACAGCTGTTAAAGATGCTTATAAGCGTTTGTTGTTGCCATCATTAAGCAACGAAGCTTTGCAATTAGCTAAAGAGAAAGCCGATGAATCAGCAATTACCGTTTTTGCTAAAAATTTAAAACAGCTTTTATTAGGCTCTCCATTAGGGGAAAAACGTGTTTTAGCCATTGATCCTGGATATAGAACAGGCTGTAAAGTGGTGTGTTTAGATGCTCAAGGGCAATTAAAATATAACGAAACTATTTATCCGCATCCACCAAAAAGTGATAGCGTTGGAGCGATGAAAAAAATAAGTTCGCTTGCCGATGCTTATAAAATAGAAGCCATTGCTATAGGAAACGGCACAGCATCAAGAGAAACAGAAGCGCTAATAAGAAAAGTTCATTTTAAAAACGATATACAGGTTTTTGTGGTTAGCGAGGCGGGAGCAAGTATTTATTCGGCTTCAAAAATTGCACGTGAAGAATTCCCAAATTACGATGTTACGGTACGTGGGTCGGTTTCTATTGGACGTCGTTTACAAGATCCATTGGCAGAATTGGTAAAGATTGATGCTAAATCCATTGGAGTTGGTCAATACCAACATGATGTAGACCAAACTAAACTTCAAAAACAGTTGGATGTTGTTGTAGAAAATTGTGTAAACTCAGTTGGTGTAAACATCAATACGGCAAGTAAATCGTTGTTGAGTTATGTATCAGGAATAGGACCAAAACTAGCCGAAAATATTTTTAATTACAGAAACGAAAACGGTGTTTTTACATCTAGAACCGATATTAAAAATGTACCACGATTAGGAGGAAAAGCTTTTGAGCAAGGCGCAGCTTTTTTGAGAATTAAGGATGCTAAAAACCCTTTAGACGATTCTGCGGTTCATCCTGAAAGTTATGGGATAGTAACTAAAATGGCAAAAGATTTGGGTAAGTCAGTTGATAATTTAATTGGCAATAAAGAGTTACTTCAAAAGATAGACTTAAAAAAATATTGCACGGATTCAGTTGGTCTGCTAACGCTTGAAGATATCATCAAAGAACTAGAAAAACCAGGTTTGGATATTCGAGAGCAGGCTAAAGTTTTCACATTCAATCAAAATATAAAAACAATTGGCGATTTAAAAGAAGGACAATTACTTCCGGGAATTGTGAATAATATTACCAATTTTGGTTGTTTTGTAGATGTTGGGATTAAAGAAAGCGGATTAATTCACGTATCCAATTTATCAGATAGTTTTGTGAAAGATGTAAATGAACATGTGAGTTTACACCAGCAAATTATAGTAAAAGTGTTAGAGGTTGATGTTCCGCGAAAGCGTATTCAGTTAAAATTGCATAAATAGCATAAAGTAGGTACACGGTATTCTACCAGTGCAGAATAGATGTTCTATTTGGATTCGACTGGTCTTCGGTCTAAATTGTCCCCTTGAGGGATTTTAGGGGTGTCCTTCAAGGGAGTTAACTATCATAATCGGATAGGATGTGATTTCAATATGCTAAATACCTACTGGATTTCTAAAACCTTGCAGGGTAAATTCAAGATGCCTACAAGGTCAAAAAAAGACCTTGTAGGATACAATGTTAATGCTTTAAAGATTAGCTGGTACAAAATTAACAGCATTCAATCTATCTAAAACTACATCTTTAATTGTAGGAATAACGTCTTTCATTAAATAAGGAGGATAGGCACTATTTACATCTTTGCCTATGGCATTATACAACTCTTTCATATAAGTAGTATGGACAATAGTACCCACATTTAACTTTGCAACTCCTATTTTTATAGATCTTTGAATATCGGCATCAGGAATTCCAGTACCACCATGTAATACCAATGGAACGCTAATAGCTTCAGCAATTTCAGATAATCTATCAAAATGGATTTTAGGTGCTTTTGGCGTAAACCCGTGTGCTGTACCAATACCAACGGCCATAATATGTGGGTTGGCTTCTTCAACAATAGCGCGAACATCTTCAACACTTGCTAAAAAGTCCTTATCGGATTTAACCACGACATCACGACCCATAATTTTACCAATTTCAGCTTCCACTAAAACACCTGCTGATTCTGCATAACGCACCACTTCTTTAGTCATGGCTATATTTTCCTTTAAACTTTTTTGAGACCCATCAATCATTACAGAATGGTAACCATCGTCAATGGCTTGTTTACACATATCTACAGAAGTACTATGGTCTAAATGTAGGTATATAGGTTGTTTTGTTTTAGCTTGAATACCTTCAACCATTTTTTTACACAAAAAACTAGAGTTTAATTCTACAACTGGAGGATAGGTCATTGCCATTACTGGGCAATTAGCTTCGTCTGCTGCAAGTGCTACTGCCTGCAAATCGTATATGTCGTTAATGTTAAACCCTATGATGCATTTTTGTTCTTTTCTGTAGGTATTCAACAATGTAATTAGTTCTCCCTGTTTCATTTTATTATGTTTTAATATGTTGTTAGTAGTTTAAATGTTTTTGGATACTGCGTCCGCTTAATCCTTCATTAACAAATGCAATGTCTTGAACATTTGCCCAATGATTAAATTCTTTTAGGTCTTCTTGAAAATGGCCTCGGCCAACTATCCAATGATGATCTAATCCTTTGCTCAATATGGTGCCTACCACTGCAGATGCTTTTACGTTTTGAGTTACTATTTCCCCATAGGCGCCTCTAAATCGCATAGGAGAGTCTATAATTTTTCCTTCAAAAGACAACATGTCAGATGCATGTGGATATTGATATTTTGCTATAGTAACTGCTCCTTTTTCCAATAAAAATTCTAAAAGCATGCCATAGGATTGAGCTTCGTCATAGTTGTCAAGAATACTGTGATTTCGAACTTCAAATTTAGTGCCGCTACGAAGTAATCGGGTAGGTGAGCCACCACAATGCCACATGCCTAATTTGTTTTCCTCTGCGTTTAATATAGAAAGATCCATTAATGTTGGTAACGCTTTGCCCTGTGTAATTTCGTTTATTGCAACCATGGTAATAAGACCACCCATATCAGATTCATCTGAAATAGGAATACCTAAATCTTGTACTAACGCTCCTGCGCCATCGCCTGCAATTTTATAGTTATCGAAAAGTTCTGGCCAGTTTTTAAGTGCAACGCCTAAATAATTCCCTTGTCTTGCATAATCGGCAATGGCCAAACTAAAACGTACAGATAAAAACAGTTCCCTTTCATTTACTTTAGAAAGCCCGCAATTTTCATCATTAATTAGTTTAGAGACAATCTTGTCAATGTCCTTTTTTGCAAATTTTTCACCATATCTCCATACGGTTTCAATATCAACCCGATCTATTCCTAGACCAAAATGTTTTGAGATTGATAATTCGTTAAGTTCGCAATCGTAAAAACCTGGAACGCGCATACCTCCTATCATTAAAACAGTACTGTTTTGTAAATGTTTTTTTGCAGTAACCACTCTAATGAAACGGTCTAAAACTTGGTCTAATTGAAGCGATTTTGGGGCATTTACTACCCAAGAATACTTCACCTCCATACCGTTTAAAATATTTAGTAAGAAGTTTTGTCCGCATAATCTATTTGCTGTTAATCTACCACCGGTAACTTCGTCGTGCGACCAACTTAATAAGGGAATGGCATGTTCGCGTAACCAATTTGCCAGTGCCAAAGCCAAATCTCCAGCAATATAGGATGCCTGATATATTATTAATCCGCTCATGCCTTGAGCATTGTACTCATTTAAAAGGGCTAATAAATCGGCTTTTGTTTGTACGGGCTCTTTAGGTGCTAATAACGAGTTGTTTTCTCCCATGGCGCGCTTGGTTTGTTGTAAAGCTTCTGAATAGGATTTTTTTGCTTTTTCCCAATCAAAATGCAATTCAAAACCAATGCCTATAAGTCCTATACTTACTTTTTTTACGGTTTGTTTGGGCGTTATTAATTGTTCCATTTCCTTAGCAACAACACCTTTTCGGTTTAAAAAATCTAACGTGTTTTGTGAAGTATCTATAGATTCTTTTAATTCAGGAGTGCCAATATTATCTTCTACCATCACTTTGTGTTTTTAATGATTACGTTTTCGACTTCTTGTTTATTGGGGAAATAACTTCTTCCGCCAAAATGGGTTGCGATAATAGAAGCGTATGCTGAAGCAAATTGCATTCTATTTACAAGGTTTTTGCCCTCTAAAAGCGCAATGGCATAGGCGCCATGAAAGGCATCGCCACAACCTGTAGTATCCACAACTTTAGCGGGGAACGCTGGTTGATGGATGATATTGTTGTTTTCGATTGCCCAACTTCCATTAGCACCATCGGTAATTATCAACTGACCTTTGGTAAGTTTGCCAAGAGCAAACAAACAGTCGTGGGTATCCTTTAATCCAGTAATTAATTGTGCGCCTTCCAACGGTAAAATTATGTGGTCGCCCAATTGTATCATCTGTTTTAAGATGGCTATATCTCCTGTTTCAATATCTAATACTGATGGGGTTTCGTGTTTTTTTGCAATTTTCAATAACTCTAAATTACCAGTTACATCGTAGCCATCTACTAAAAGTAGTTTGCTGTTTTTTACCCAATCTTCGTTAATATCTTTTATTGCCAATGGGCTATAATTATCTAAAGAATAGAAAACAGTACGATCGCCATTATTAGCATCAACTTCCACTACAGCTATAGCTGGCTGAAAGTTTTCTTTTTCAATCATCAAGGATGTGTTAACTCCACATTTATGTAATTCTTGGTTGGCAATAATACTTAAGGTATTGTCTGCTTTATAACCCACAAACCCAGTTTTTAAGCCAGATTTAGCTATAACACAAGCAGCGTTTCCAGCAGGAGCACCACCTTGAACTAGTATTTTAGAAATTTCGTGTTTGGTGCCTTTAATAATTTTTGAAGGTACTTTGGCTAAAATATCTACTACCAATAATCCAGAAACAATAACATCAAGAGCCATATTTGAATTTGTCTTTATTTGTTTATGTAAAAATAGTTGAGATTTACATGTGATATTAAATACACTATTAGTGTAAACATGTACTATTTTTACTTAATTTTGATATGGAATGTATTTAATATGAAAATTGATACACTTTGAAAGCTATTTTTGAACCAATTTCTACTGATTTAAATCAATCCTTTCATTATGATATTTTTGAAAAGGAAGCATTTGAATCACCTTGGCATTATCACCCAGAATGGGAGCTAACTTATATTTGTGAAAGCTCTGGTATTCGTAGTGTTGGAAACGCCATTCATAGTTATTATCCTGGAGAATTGGTATTAATAGGTCCCAATTTGCCACATTGTTGGAAAAGTAATCATGCCAAAATGCACATAGCAAAATCGGTTTTTATACAGTTTAATGAAAACTTGCTTGGTAAGGGTTGGATGGAAAAGGACGAGTTTATATCCATAAACAAATTGCTAAAAGCTAGTTATAAAGGCGTGGTGTTTCATCCTAAAACGGCAAAAATAGCTGGAAAAAAACTGCTTGAAATGCAACATGTATCGCCTATGTTTCGGTTACTGAAAACAGTGGGATTATTGCATGAATTATCCTTGGATCGATACGAATCATTGAGTTTGGGCGGACATTTTAATGTAAACACCAATGTTTCAAAACGCATTCAAAAAATTATGGAATTTGTTGAGCATAATTATCAAAATAAAATTTCATCCCAGCAATTAAGCGATTTGGTTTACATGACACCAGTTTCATTTTCAAAATTCTTTAAAAAAACATTTAATAAAACATTTACCTCCTACTTGAACGAATACCGTATAAGTAAGGCATGCGAACTTTTGCGCGAATCGGATAACTCCGTAGAGCAAATTTCTTTTGAAACGGGATACTCAAATTTATCCTTTTTCCATCGTCAGTTTAAATCTATAACTAAGCGAACGCCTGCACAATATAGGTTGGCGTTTTATTGATTAATAACATGGAGATCGTGGACTATAAAATTTAAAACTATAAAAGTTCGTATTCCGCGAAAGCGAATACAATTAAAACTTCATAAATAAAAAATGCGAACTCATGGTTCGCATTTTTTATTGAATATTAAACTTACAGTACGACAATAAGTAGGCGTACTAATTAGTTTCTTGTGTTTTAATAAATTTATAGCTTACACCAAATTGAATCATTGATGTAGTCATGTCGTAAGATACTTCACTACCGGGGATGGCACCAAGAGGATTACCAGCACCTATAAACATTGGATTCAGAACTTGACCTTTAGTTGCATCACCACTAGAGCCATAATGATAAACAATATCAAGCTTCCAATTATCATTAGCTTCATAACTAAATCCTAATTGGAATGCATTTTTAATAATTGCAGTTGCAGGAATGTTAAAAAACGCTACGTCTTCAGGAATTGGATTAGAGCTATAAGTATAACCTAAACGTAATGGCAATTTATCAACGCCTTTATATTGAAGACCTGCCGATAAAATTGAAATATTTTCCCATCCAAATCCTGATACAGATGCTGTTGTCGTCCATCCAGTTTCAGAGAAACCATCAGTATTTTCATAATCTACCATTCTGTAATCTAAAGCTAAATCAATCGCATCATTAGAATACCCTAAACCAAATGATAAAATTGCAGGATAATCCATTTGAAATTTATTTTTTGCTGTTGAATTATCTAAATAGGTATTATCAAATTCGAATTCGCTAAACTTTTGGGTTGTTTTATATGACGCTCCAGCTTTAAATCCTGAACCCGAATCAAAGAATAATCCAAATTGTGCTCCAATTCCTGTAGCTGTAGCTTTATCTGCTGAAGGATAACCTGAGCCATTGGGATTTGCAGTAGGGTTAGGTGCTAATTCTAATGTAGAATAGTTAAAAGTCGGTTCTACACCAATTGAAAATTTATCAGATAATTCATAAGCCCAAGTAGCTCCGATTTGTAATAATATATAATCAGATTCAATATGCCCAAAACCATTTGGTTGAGGCATATTAATAGGATTCGTCATGCTTTCTGGGAACGTAACTCCAAATCCACTAATGCCAAATGCAGATGCGCCAAAAGTATGTTTGCTGCCTTCTTTCCCCCAAACCATGGCTAATGCAGGCATAGGAGAAACACCTCTATCATCCTTGGTGTTACCACTGAAGAAATTGCCAGTTGGTTGACCTGTATTAGAGTCAAATTCAGGAACCGTAGAGAATAACTCAGGCGATGAAAAGAATAACCCAACATCTAGTTTGATTATTTTGTCATCGAAAGCCGAAATTGATGCAGGATTCCATTGTAATGCTCCAGAAATGTCAAGTGGTTGTCCAGTTGCAGCACCTCCCATAGACATGTTTACAGCGCCAACACCTTGCATGATATGACCAGCCTGTGATAAAACAGACACAGAGAAAAGTAAAAATAACGAACGTAAAATAGTAGTTTTCATAATTAAGTTATTTAGAAGAATTCTGAAAGGAGTTTAGAGTTGAATTCTTATAGTTAATGTTTGATTGGTAAAATTACTTTGAGAATATCCTCTTATCTATGACTTTTGTCACTTCTTGGCTCTTTTTTTTTGAAAACCGTAATTACAAGCTCTTTATGTAACCTTTGTTACACAAGGGGTTAATGATGACTTTTGTCATAATTTGATAATTGCTTAATGAGTAATTTTATCAAGAATAATAATTTACAATTAATCATGATTGTGATGACTTTCAAAAGCAAAAACAATGAAAAACTTAGTTATTTTAGGTGCAGGTACTTCAGGAACCATGATGGCAAATCATTTAGTTTCAAAGCTTCCAAAAAAAACTTGGAAAATCACTATTGTAGACCAATATAAGACACATTATTATCAACCAGGGTTTTTATTTCTTCCTTTTGATACCTATACAGAAGATCAAGTAAAAAAAGTTGGTAAAAAATTTATTCCTAATGGGGTTAATTACATTCAAAAAAAAATAGACAAAATTTTACCGGAAGAGAATAAAGTTGCTCTAGAAGATGAAACCTTAGATTATGACCTCTTAATTATCGCAACGGGATCTAAAATTGCTCCGGAGGAAACTGATGGGTTATTAGGGGAACTTTGGAAAAAAGATATATTCGACTTTTACACGTTTGAAGGTGCTTTGGCATTGCGAAATAAATTCCGTGAATGGGAAGGTGGGAAATTGGTTGTGCATTTAACAGAAATGCCAATTAAATGTCCTGTAGCACCCTTAGAATTTGCTTTTTTGGCTGATTCTTATTTTACTAAAAAAGGCATGAGAGATAAGGTGGAAATTACTTATGTTACGCCTCTGTCTGGTGCTTTTACAAAACCTACCTGTTCAAAATCATTAAGTTATCTTTTATCTGAAAAAGGAATCCGAATGGAATCCGATTTTGCAATAGAAAGAGTTGATAATGAAACAAAAGAAATTGTTGATTACGGCGAACATAAAATCCCATTTGATTTATTAGTAACAGTGCCCACAAATATGGGCGACGAGCTTATTGAAAGATCTGGACTGGGAGATGATTTAAACTTCGTTCCAACACATAAACATACTTTACAATCTGTAGCCCACGAAAATATATTTGTAATTGGCGATGCTACCAATGTGCCAGCTTCTAAGGCAGGTTCTGTAGCCCACTTTCAGGCCGAAACTTTAACCGATAATATTCTATTATATATAAACGGATATACGCTAAAAGAAGAATTTGATGGACATGCAAACTGCTTTATAGAGACTGGAAATAACAAGGCTTTACTTATTGATTTCAACTATAAAACAGAACCAGTACATGGGACCTTTCCTTTTGCAAAAATAGGCCCTCTAAAATTATTGAAAGAAAGCGTTTTTAATCACTGGGGAAAATTAGCCTTTAGATGGATTTATTGGAATATGCTTTTAAGGGGTATTGCCATTCCATTTGTTTCAAGAAATATGAGTTTCAAAGGAAAAGTATTTGATATAAAAAAGAATTAATTAAAAACACTAAATAATAAATATTATGGATTTAAATATTGCAGGAATTAGATTAGACGTCACGGAAGACGGATATTTAACAGACGTATCTCAATGGTCTAAAGAAATTGGGCTAGAGATTGCTAAAAATGAAGGTGTTGAAATGACAGATAGACATTGGGAAGTGGTTTCTTGGCTTCAAGTACAAGTTAAAAATGATGTGGCTTTATCTGTTAGAGGTATTAAAAAAAGTGGTGTTTTAGACATCAAAGAATTTTATGCACTTTTCCCTAAGGGGCCATTAAAAGTTTCAACTAAAATAGCTGGTGTACCAAAACCAAAAAGTTGTATCTAAATCGAAATTAAAAACAAGAAATTATGGCCACAAAAGTTAAAAAAATGCTTTTTATTTTATCAAAAGCAACTATTGAAAATGCTTATGCCGCCTTTGTAATGGCAAATGGAGCAAGAATGGAAGGCATAGAATCCGAAATATTTTTCACTTTTTTTGGTTTAGAAGCCATTCAAAAGAAAAAGTTAGAACATTTGCACGTTGCCACCGTAGGTAATCCTGGGATGCATTTACCAACCATGTTAGGGGGGTTACCAGGAATGGAGGCTTTTGCGACAAAAATGATGAAAAAAGAAATGGAAAAACTAGATATGCCTCCTATTGGCGAGTTTTTAGAAATACTTTCAGATTCTGGATGTAGACTTTGGGCCTGTAAACTGGCAGTAGATATGTTTCATTTAAAAGAAGAAGATTTAATTGACGAATTAGATGGGATTCTAACCATCGGTGATTTTTATAGCAGAGCAGACCAAGAAGGCTGCCAACTCCTTTTTATATAATTTTTCAAGGTTTTATTTATAGATTCAAAAAAAAAATGCGAACTAATAAAGTTCGCATTTTTTTATATAATTAAGTTTGATAAATACTATCTATTCATGTTCTTTATTTGATCCACAAAAGTATCTAAATCTACACCATTTTGTACTAATGTTAAAGCTTTATCAACTATGTATTTTACGTTAACAGCATGAAACCCAAGTCCAACACCTATTTTGTTTAAAAGTTTGTGTTCTGGGTCACCTTTAATTTGGTCTACATGTACCATACGAACTAAATCATATAAACGCTCTAAACGATTATCATAAGAAACGGGTGGGTTAATAGGATGCGACTGATAATCTTTTAAAATCAATTTATATTCCCCTTCGCTAATGTTTAAGTTTCGGGCCAATCTATCTAAAAAGGCTTGCTCTTCAGGTGTAATTATACCATCATCCATTGCTACACGAACTATTGCAGCAAAATGGTCTTCATTGCGCTTTTTAAAACCACTATCAAATAAATCTGAAAACGACATATATCTTTGTTTTTATAGTGATGCAAACGTACATATTTTTTTTAAGAATTTAAATCGAAATTTTAATTTTTTGGGCGTTACCACAAGGGTCAGGCTTTCACTACTCGCTCCCTTCTGCCTCGGGGAGCTCAAACATGCCGCTCAATCCTTAACGCGAGTGCAGAACAAGGTTGGATGATTACAAAAATAATAGTTGTTTATTCGTAACAAATCAATAAGTCCTAAACCTTATCTTTGCAATCGTAAAAACAAAAATTACTTGAGTAAAACCATTCTCTCGCAAACTTATTCACAGACTTTGCAAACGCAAAATCTGCAGGTTGCTATTGCCCAAACTCAAAATAAAGTACATTTAAAAGGACTTGTTGGTTCTTCATTTTCCTTTGTAATAGCTAGTGTGTTCAAGCAAGCGAAAAAACCTTTTTTACTCATTTTTAACGACAAAGAAGAAGCCGCTTTTTACCTAAATGATTTAGAGCAACTCTGTAACGACAAAGATGTACTATTCTACCCAGGGAGCTACAGAAGACCTTATGAAATTGAAGAAACCGATAATGCTAACGTTTTATTACGTGCTGAGGTTTTAAACCGAATAAACTCGCAAAAAAAACCAGCTATAATAGTTACCTATCCCGATGCGCTTTTCGAGCAAGTAGTGACTAGAAAAGAACTAGAACGTAACACATTAAAAGTTGGTGTACATGATAATTTGTCAATCGATTTTGTAAACGAAGTTTTGTTTGAATACCAATTTAAACGCGTAGATTTTGTTACTGAACCCGGAGAGTTTTCTGTGCGTGGTGGTATTGTAGATGTTTTTTCGTTTTCGCATGATGAGCCTTATCGTATTGAGTTTTTTGGCGATGAGGTAGATAGCATCAGGACTTTTGATGTTGAAACACAATTGTCCATCGAGCAGATAAAAAAAATAAACATTATTCCTAATGTAGCGAATAAACTATTGCAGGAAAGCCGACAAAGTTTTCTAAAATACATGGCTCAAAAAACAGTGGTGTGCATAAAAAATTCAGACTTACTTTTTTCAAGAATAGACGATTTTTACAGCAAAGCTGAAGAAGCTTTCAAATTGCTTTCAACGGATATTAAGCATGCAGAGCCTAACGAGCTGTTTTGTAATTCAACAGTATTAAAAAAACAATTACTAGATTTCTCTATTATTGAGTTTGGTTCCGGTGCTTATTTTAAGCGTCACCCTGAACTTGTTTCAGGGTCTCATGATGCGATTCTGAAACAAGTTCAGAATAACGAAATCACATTCAATACCACGCCACAACCGTCCTTCAATAAGCAATTCAACCTGTTAATCGAAGATTTAAATACCAATCATAATAAAGGCTATACCAATTACATTGCTTGTGTTAGCGAGCAACAAGCCAAACGGTTTCATGATATTTTTGAGGATGTTGAACAAGCGGTGTCATACAAGACTATTGTCCTCTCATTGCATCAAGGCTTTATAGATCATGATGCTAAAATAGTATGTTATACAGACCATCAAATTTTTGAACGCTATCACAAATTTCATCTTAAAAATGGCTATGCAAAAAAACAAGCCATCACGTTAAAAGAACTCACAAATTTAGATATTGGCGATTATGTAACCCACATAGACCATGGTATTGGGCGTTTTGGTGGACTTCAGAAAATAGATGTAGAAGGTAGGAAGCAAGAAGCTATTAAATTGGTTTATGGTGAGCGGGATGTGTTGTATTTAAGTATTCATTCACTTCATAAAATCACTAAGTTTAACGGTAAAGATGGCAAGCCACCTAAAATTTATAAACTAGGCAGTAACGCTTGGAAAACCCTTAAACAAAAAACAAAAGCCCGTGTAAAACACGTGGCGTTTAACTTAATAAAATTATACGCTAAACGAAAAACCGAAAAAGGCTATCAATATAACCCGGATAGTTATATGCAGCATGAGTTAGAAGCGTCTTTTATATACGAAGACACTCCCGATCAAAGTACTGCAACCGCCGACATTAAAATGGATATGGAAAGTGAACGCCCCATGGACCGTTTAATATGTGGCGATGTTGGTTTTGGTAAAACAGAAGTCGCTATACGAGCAGCTTTTAAAGCCGTAGATAACGGTAAACAAGTGGCTGTTTTAGTGCCAACCACCATTTTGGCATATCAACATTCTAGAACGTTTAAAGAACGCTTAAAAGATTTTCCTGTTACTGTAGATTATGTCAACCGATTTAGAACTGCAAAAGAAAAACGCGAAACTTTGGAAGGTTTGGAGCAAGGTAAAGTCGATATTATCATTGGCACACATACGCTTGTAAATAAAAACGTAAAATTTAAAGATTTAGGGCTTTTAATTGTAGATGAAGAACAAAAGTTTGGCGTAGCTGTAAAAGAAAAACTTAAGACGTTAAAAGATAATGTGGATGTGTTAACCTTAACAGCAACACCAATCCCAAGAACGCTTCAGTTTAGCTTAATGGCGGCAAGGGATCTATCTGTAATTACAACGCCACCTCCAAATCGTTACCCAATTGAAAGCAACGTCATTCGATTTAACGAAGAAACTATCCGAGATGCCGTGAGTTATGAAATTGAACGTGGGGGACAAGTTTTCTTCATTCATAATCGCATAGAAAATATTAAAGAAGTGGCGGGTATGATTCAACGCTTAGTGCCAGACGCTAAAATTGGTATTGGTCACGGACAAATGGAAGGCAAGAAACTTGAACAATTAATGCTAGCCTTTATGGATGGCGCTTTTGATGTTTTAGTAAGTACAACCATTGTTGAAAGTGGATTGGATGTGCCAAATGCAAACACCATTTTTATAAATAATGCCAATAATTTTGGATTGAGCGATTTACACCAAATGCGTGGTCGAGTAGGGCGAAGTAATAAAAAAGCCTTCTGTTATTTTATTACTCCAGAATACTCCGCAATGACTGATGATGCCAGAAAACGCATCACCGCTTTAGAACAATTTACAGAATTGGGAAGCGGTTTCAATATTGCCATGAAAGATTTGGAAATTCGTGGTGCGGGCGATTTATTAGGCGGAGAGCAAAGTGGGTTTATAAATGAAATTGGTTTTGAAACGTATCAGAAAATATTAAATGAAGCTATTGAAGAACTCAAAGAAAATGAGTTTAAGGATTTATATAATGACCCTGAGGAAGACAAAGTTTATGTTAGGGATGTAACGATTGATACTGATTTTGAACTTTTATTCCCAGATAGTTATGTGAATAATATTGCTGAACGACTAAACCTATACACGCAACTTAACAATTTAAAAACAGAAGATGAATTGCAAACTTTTAAAGCGGATTTAATGGATCGTTTTGGAGAATTGCCAAAACAAGTGACCGATTTATTAAATAGTGTCCAAATAAAGTGGTTGGCCACTAAAATAGGTTTTGAAAAAATTATTATGAAACAAGGCAAGCTTATAGGTTATTTTGTTAACGACCAACAAAGTAGCTTTTATCAAAGTCCGAATTTTACAAAAGTATTACAGTTTGTTCAAACGCACCAAAATTCATGTAAAATGAAAGAAAAACAAACGCGAAACGGACTGCGCTTAATGCTTACCTTTGATAGTGTGAAATCTGTAAAGCACGCATTGAATGCTTTGCAACCTATTATGGCTTAATTATTGTTTTAATTAAATAAAAAAAATTTTCGTTCCCTTGAAAAAGAGAGTCTAAATAAACACATTATAATGTTTAAACGCTTATTATTTTTAACAGTTTTATTTCCTAGTTTGCTTATTGCACAACATAGTATAAAAGGCGTGTTTTCTCCTGCAAAAGAGTATAATATAGCCTTGTTGTATAAGGTTACACCTACCATATCAGATTATATTTCAAATGCAGAAATAAAAGAAAATGGGAGTTTTGAGTTCCAATTAGATTCCTCAGCAACAAAGGGTATATATAGGTTGGTTTATGCTGTTCCGCAAGAAGATTATAATTTTGATATTATCTATAATGGAAAAGAAGATATTGAGCTAACTTTTAATTCTGAAACAGGAGTAACATTTAAAAAATCTGCCGAAAATAAATTATTAGCCTCATATACCAATAGCATGTCTATGGTTACACAAAGCATTGGTAATTATTTTAGTCAGGAAAGTAAAGACACCACTGCGCTAAAAGCTATTTTTAAAACTCAAAAAGACACCCAGTTAAGTTTCGAGAAAGCCGCCAATGAATCTTTAGTGATTGAATTCATTAAGGCTAACAAACCATATATCCCAATAAAAGTTGAAGATGTTAAAACCTATATCAAAAATTTAAAGACACACTATTTTGATTATGTAGATTTTAACAATAATACTCTTCAAAGTTCAAATTTTTTAGAAGAAAAAATGCTGAATTATGTATTTGGAATGTCTTCGGAATCTAAAGATGATATTTCAAATTATAAAAAAAATATTGATGTAGTTTGTGCTGCAATGAAAAATGCTCCTAATGAGGTAAAACGCATTTTGTTGTTTGATTTATGGCAACAAATGTCTGATTTAGGTTTTGAATCTGTTGCTAATTATATTGCTGAAAATTACTTGATGGATATTGCGGTATCTTTAAACGACCAAGAGCTTTTGCATGCATTGATTCTTTATAACAATATTTCTAAAGGCAATGAAGCACCAGATTTTGATTTAGAAATAAAGGAAAAAGATAAACTGGTAACCAAAAAATTAAGTGAATTAGATGCTGCTGAAAACTATGTTATTGTGTTTTGGAGCAGTGGGTGTTCACATTGTTTAGATGAAATTCCGCAGTTACAAACCTTTATCCAGTCTAAAGAAAAAGGTTTAATTAAAGCCATTGCTATTGGTTTGGAAGATGAACCTTATAAGTGGAAAGATTTGACTTATAGTTACCCAAGTTTTATTCATGTTTATGGTGAAGGCAAATGGGATAATAAAATAGGTGATGCTTATGGTGTTACATCCACACCAACTTATTTTGTTTTAGATAAGGACAAAAAAATTGTATCTAAACCTGAAGATATTAAAGCGTTAAAGGCGTTTTTTGCTGAAGAGGAATAAAAAGTAAGTGATTACAAAGTATTGGTTGTTCCCTTGAGGATAGCGACCATAGCATTTTGGGGCATCCTTTTTTGAACCTTCTATTGTAATATTAATGCTGAAATGTTAATGGATGTCATTTTCGTAATTTAGTATTTGATTTTTTCAGTCCCGATAGCTATCGGGACTAATACCTCATGGGCTTGCCCCGAGATATTTCATTTACTCGATTACAATTTTCTTAGTAGATTGTCGCAAACCATCACATACAATCAAAAGGTATAACCCCGATTGTATATTGTTTAAATTAATACGTTCTTTAAAATCGCCAGTAGCACCATAAGTGTTTTTGGAAATGAGACGACCACTTGTATCGTAAATTTTAGTTTGTATATCACGCAATTTGGAACCATTTAGTTTAATTGTAAACTCACCTTTATTAGGATTAGGGTAAACTAAGAAATTATCAAAACCAAATTCTTCAACGTCCAATGTAGGCATAATGTTAAGTGCATAATCTTCTACTTCGCCATCAAAGCCATTTTCGCAAGCTATTGGTAGCTCTCCACCAGAATCGCCTTCATATTTAGTAGAAACTCTCATAATAGTATGTCCTAAAAGAGCATCAATTGGAATAGTAATTGAAAGCGGTGAATTAGGGGTGGCTCCATCAGTAACATTTGTTATTTCCCCTAAATTATATGCTTCACCGGCATCATCAAAACTACAATTTTGATTCCAATCAATCCAAACTTTTGTGTTTGTAGTAAAGTCACCATCAGTATTAACATTAATGGTTAAATTGTATGAGCTATCTCTATTTACATTTGAAGAGGTTGAGGTATAATTACTATAGCCAGAAGGTTTTGAAGACACCTTATTAATAGTGTTAAACGCAACTAGTGTAGTACCCGTATCATAATCTGTATTTGCGACTGAAGTGCATAGTCCATTGAAGTAAGCCAAATCCACATTTTTATTTTTTGTAATAGATGAAGGTGATGAAGTACCCGTTATTACAATTGGATAGTTGCCTTCTGCAACACCATCTAAATTGCTAATAGTCATGATGACACTTCCAGAATTGCTTAAACTTGTTGGTGAAAACGCAACGTTAGAACTCCCTGGTAAACCTGATGCACTAAAAAAGGTGTTTTCGGAAAACCCATTAGCTGTAACATATTCAAAATTAAAAACAGCCGTAGTTTCAGCACAAGCTAGTGGGACTAAAGTTTCTTCAATAATAAAAAAATCAGGTTCTGTTGAAATCGAAAAATCAAAATCACAAACATCATAAAAAATATTATCAGCAGCTTCAATTAATATTCTAGCATTATTGGTATTAGGTATTCCAGGAACATTATATGTGAAAGACCCATCGTTAGGTGTATTTGATGCTATGATAGTTGGAAATGTTAGTCCACCATCTGTAGAGAACTTAATGTTCACACTTTGGCAATTTATGGTGACATTTGTTGTTTGGCCTACTTCCCACGTAATGGTTTGCATAGATTCTTGAGCCCAAGATACAGGATTTGTTACGCTAAAAGGAGGTACATCTTCTACAGTAATTTGCATGGTGTCATAACTAGATTGTCCGCCGGCAGCAGATAATGGGTCTCTGTCTCTTACTGTTAATGCCCAATTTAAATTTCTTGCAACTGTTGAAACGGTCTCCCAGTCACTTCCCAATGTTGGATTGGTTTGGGTTGTATTTCCAGATATAACACTGCTGAATTTTGGGATATATCGGTCTGGAGAATCTGATGGTGGCAGCGATCTATTTGTTGAGCCAGAAGTTAGGTCTGAACCAAAATTCAGATAATTGGTTATGCCACTATCAATTTGCTCCCAGCAATAGGTTAAGTTATCTCCACCATCGTTATCGGTAGCTGCACCTTTTAAAACATAGGCTGTTCCTTTTGGGATGTTATAATTATTTCCTGCATTAGCACTAGGAGGATTATTAGAAATAGCTTCAGTAGTCTGGCAGATTTTTGTATTTACATTATCCAATATTTGCTTAATACTATGGAAATGAAAGTAATCATCACTATTTAATTCCACATTGTTAGCGCCTTCAAGTCCTGCATAGGCCATTACAGTTGTGCCACTGCCTGGTTCTGAGTTAACTCCAGCACCTTCACTGTCATATGCCCATGTATGATTTGCTCCCATTTGATGTCCTATTTCATGAGCAACAAAATCAATATCAAAAGTATCTGTTTCTGGTATGCCATTTGATGGCGAAGTATAAGCGCTTCCTTTTGAATTATTTTGACATACACAGCCTATGCAACCCGCGTTTCCACCACCACCTGTAGCTCCAAAAAGATGCCCGATATCATAATTGTTTTCTCCAATTATACTTGTTAAGGTATTTTGAACTTCTGAATTCCAAGCTCCATCAGCACCAGCACTAGCTGGAGAATATGGGTCTGTATCAGCATCATTAAATATAACTAAATTAGTATTAGCTATAACTTCAAAAGTGATTGCCATATCGGTTTCAAATATTTCGTTTATCCTATTTATGGATGCATTTATAGCCGCTAAAGCATCAGCTATCTCATCTCCATTTCCTGCATTACCATCGTCATGATAAGTAGTGTATTCAGAAGTAGTAGAAACAGCTAGTCTAAATTTTTGTAAAGTTTTGTCATTTGCGCCGCCTTCATTAACTTTAGAAGTCTTACTATTATTTTTATTGAATGTTTCATTTAATTTGTCAATGGTTTTACATTCAAATCTATCGGTTAAATTGCTTCTATCACCTTTATTATAAAGCACATATGTATTTGAGCCTTTAGCAATAGGTTGCATAAATACCGTAGGTTTGCTTATATAGGAAATCATGGTTTGCACGCCTTGAGGCGATACACTCATACGTAAACGTGTGCCAGAATGGTCTGTGCTAATACCTACATAAGATTTTATATTTGGATATTTTACAGCAAGTTCTGGAGCAAATACGGAAGTTTCATAAATTTTAAAGGACTCCATTTTACCATCAATAGCAGGAATTGAAACAATGGTATTTGAGTTTTTATTGCTAATACCTCTTAAAGTTGCTGAAGCTGTACTTTTTTTAAATGAAGACAAGTCTAATTCAAATACATGAAGTTTATTTTTGTCTACATGGAATTTTGATAAATTTTCATTGGTTTTTATGTTTTCAACGTGCTTCCATGATGAATTTTGTGCAAAACTTGAAAATACAAACAAAAGCATTGCAATTGTTAAAACATAATGTAGTTTTGTTTTCATAACAAATATTTTGGGGCAATTTATTAAGTCAAATATAATAAATCTAATTTTTCTAAGTCAGATAAAAATTTTAGGCATTAAATGAGCAAAGTAAAAAATATAGAAACTTATAAATCCAATTTGCCTTCAGTTGTTACTATTGGCACGTTTGATGGCGTACATATTGGGCATCAAAAAATAATCAAACGCTTAATAAACACAGGGAAAGATGAAGGTTTGCAATCTGTAATACTTACATTTTTTCCGCATCCACGCATGGTATTACAAAAAGATTCTAACATTAAATTAATTAATACCCTTGATGAACGCCATGATATTTTAGACGATTTAGGCTTGGATTACTTACTTATAAAAAAGTTTACCAAAGAATTTTCAAGACTATCTGCTGAAGATTTTGTAAAAGAGATTTTAGTGGATAAACTTAACGCTAAAAAAGTAATTATTGGTTATGATCATAGATTTGGTAGGAATAGAAAAGCTGATATTAACGATTTAAAAGATTTTGGTATTAAGTATGGTTTTGAAGTTGAAGAAATTTCGGCTCAAGATATTAATGATGTAGCGGTTAGCTCAACAAAAATTAGAAATGCTATCATAGAAGGCAATATAGGTAAGGCAAATGCTTATTTAGGGTATGATTTTATGCTTACCGGACATGTAACAAAAGGAAAAGGTTTAGGTAGGCGATTAAATTTCCCGACCGCAAATATTGAAATTAAAGAGGATTATAAAATCATACCAAAACAAGGGTCATATATTGTTAGCTCTAGAATTAAAGATACTGTGGTTTATGGTATGATGAATATAGGTATGAACCCTACTGTTAATGGAAGCATGCAAACTATCGAGGTTCACTTTTTTGATTTTGATGAAAATATTTACAACCAAAACATTCAAATAGACTTATTGCATCGTATTCGTGATGAAGAAAAATTTGAATCGGTAGAAGCCCTAAAATTGCAATTAGCAAAAGATAAACAAACAGCATTAGATTATATTGCTAAACACCATGCTTAACAATTGGTTTTTTAAACATATTGATAATTCAGTATTAATAGTTTTCAGAATTATTTTTGGATTACTTTGTTTTTTAGAATCGGTTGGCGCCATTTTTACTGGCTGGGTAAAACATACACTTGTAGACCCTGATTTTACATTTTCTTTTATTGGTTTTGAATGGTTGCAACCACTCCCAGGACATGGTATGTATTACTACTACATTGTTATGGGCGTTTTTGCTTTGTTTATAACGGTAGGTTATAAATATAGATTAGCCATGATTAGCTTCACGCTTATGTGGTCTGCAACTTATTTAATGCAGAAATCATCTTATAATAATCATTATTATTTGTTAATGCTTATTAGTAGCATTATGGTGTTTCTTCCAGCACATAAATATGCTTCTGTTGATGTAAAACAAAATCCAAAATTAAAAAGTATTTCCATGCCACAGTGGTGTCGGTGGGTTATAGTGCTTCAACTTTTTATTGTTTATACGTATGCTTCGTTAGCAAAACTATATCCAGATTGGTTAGATACTTCGGTTATCGAACTGATGATGAAGAGCAAACAAAACTATATTATTGTTGGCGATTTACTTCAACAAAAATGGTTGCATTATATATTGGCCTACGGAGGTATTTTGTTTGATGGTTTAATAGTGCCTTTGTTGCTCTATAAACCAACCAGAAAGTATGCGTTTATAGCATCAATATTTTTTCATTTGTTTAATTCCTTTGTTTTTCAAATAGGCATTTTTCCTTATTTATCATTAGCATTCGCCTTGTTCTTTTTTCAACCAGAAACCATTCAAAAGTTATTTTTAAAAAAGAAATTATTTTATAAAGGGGAAGCGGCTATCGTTCCAAAGTTTAAAACACCTCTAATCATAGTCTTTTCAATTTATTTTATAATTCAATTAGGCTTACCGTTACGGCATCATTTTATTGAAGATGATGTGCTTTGGACAGAAGAAGGCCATCGGCTATCATGGCGTATGATGCTAAGAGTGAAAAGTGGCAATACAACTTATTCAGTTGAAAATAAGGATACGGGTAAGCGTCTTTTTATTGATATGAAAGACTATTTGTCTGCAAAACAAGTGCGCACTGCAAGCACAAAGCCGGATGTTATATGGCAATTTGCACAACACTTAAAACAAAAATTTAAAGATGGAGGTCAAAACGTTGCAATATATATAAATAGTAAAGTAAGTGTAAACGGAAAGCCTTATAAAACCTTAATTAATCCAAATATAGATATTGCAAATGTGGAATGGGATGCATTTAATCATAGTACATGGGTTTTACCTTCAAAAGAGGAATAGACTTTATGAAATTTGAAATATTTTTAATTTGTGAAATTGTACAAAAATGAAGAATTCAAAAATTAAAAAATTCGTGAATTCGTGGCAAAAATGGAGAAAGATAAAAGTATAAGTTTGCCCTTAGAATTCTTTGTAATTCCCTAAATTTGTCGCTTAAATTTTCAATACATGTTACAAGTCCCTTTTATTAGAGAAAACAAAGCCTTAGTCGTTGAGCGCTTAGCAAAAAGAAACATTGATGCAACACAAATGATAAATGATGTGGTTGCTTTAGATGAAGATAGAAGGCGTATTCAAACAGAATTAGATAATACTTTGGCAGAATCTAATGTCTTATCTAAAGAAATTGGAAACTTGTATAAATCAGGAGAAGCACAAAAAGCCAATCTTCTGAAAGAGAAAACAACACAGTTAAAGGATGCTTCAAAAGAACTTAATGAAGCGCTTAATAGCAAAGTAGAAGCTTTAACCGAGTTGCTTTATAAAATACCTAATGTGCCAAATGAATTGGTGCCACAGGGTAATTCTGAGTTGGATAATGAAGAAATTTTTAAAGCAGGTGATATTCCTAAATTACATGACGGTGCATTGCCACATTGGGAATTAGCTAAAAAATATGATATTATAGATTTTGAACTTGGCAATAAAATTACTGGTGCAGGATTCCCTGTTTACAAAGGTAAAGGGGCCAGATTACAGCGCTCATTAATAGCTTATTTTTTAGATAAAAATACCGCTGCTGGTTATACCGAATACCAATTGCCACTTATGGTCAATGAAGCTTCAGGTATCGGAACAGGACAGTTGCCGGATAAAGAAGGGCAAATGTATCATGTTACCGAGGATAATTTATATTTAATACCAACTGCCGAAGTCCCAGGAACCAACATTTTTAGAGATGTTCTTTTAAATGAAAGCGAACTGCCAATCGGTATAACAGGTTACACGCCATGTTTTCGTCGTGAAGCAGGAAGTTACGGTGCACACGTAAGAGGATTAAATAGATTGCACCAATTTGATAAAGTTGAAATTATTCGGGTAGAGCATCCAAGCAAATCTTATGAAGCTCTAGATGGTATGATTAACCATGTAGAAGCCATTTTAAAAGAACTAAAATTACCTTATAGAATTCTACGTTTATGTGGAGGTGATACTTCTTTTGCGTCAGCTTTAACGTATGATTTTGAAGTGTTTTCAACGGCTCAAGATAGATGGTTAGAAATATCTTCAATTTCAAACTTTGAAACCTTTCAGGCGAATCGTTTAAAACTTCGATTTAAAAATAGTGAAGGTAAAAACGAATTAGCGCATACACTCAACGGAAGCTCTTTAGCTTTGCCTAGAGTCTTAGCAGGCATTCTTGAAAATTACCAAACTGAAGATGGTATAGTTATACCCGAAGTTTTACAACCCTATACAGGTTTTAAAATTATAAATTAAGTATGGCTCCTTGAGGGTTAACAAAATGAAAATATATCTTCATTGAAGATACAGCGCATAGCTCTAAAAGGGCGGATTTGTTTTAAAGATAATTCTGACAAATTTTCATAAAAACCATGTTTTTAATCGATGAAATGCAGTTTTAGCATGCTGTTCAACGATTTCTTTTCAATTCTCTTTGGTTTTTCAATTTTATTTTTCAATTTCGTTACATAAAATCTATCAAACCTACTTAACCATGAAAAATGTTAAACGCATTGTGCTTTTAATAGCTCTCATTTTCTTCGCAAGTAAAGTGTTATCTTCAGATTTTGAATTGTTTAAATCCGAAGATAATACAATGACCATTGCAAGTAAATAGGGATTTCAATACAAATCTCTTGATGCAATCAAAAAGGATTTTTTGAAATAGTCTTCCTGTGTAGACAGGGATTTAATACCAATTTGAATATATAATATTGTAATAAGAAATTGAATTATTTTTTGATTAATTGAAATTAAAAATTCTTAGCATAGCCATTGTTACGGTAAAAATTTTTAATAAAAAGTGAGCCAAAAAGAAACGATTTATATGCGACATTATATGTTTAATTTGGTATCAGGCTGTCCCCAATCGAGTATTTAATTAACGGTAGTTAATAGAACATTTATTTTTGGTTGGTTAGTGCCCGAATTTTATTCGGGCATTTTTTTATAATAATATTTACAATATCTAAAGAGCACATTTGTTATATTTACATTATGAGACTTCTTATTATTTTATGCTTATTTATATCTGCCTCGGTATTTTCACAAAATGGTATTCTTGCTAAAGAATATTTTAAAAATGGCGAATATGAAAAGGCATTACATGAGTATAATAAATTGTATGCAAAGTCGCCGTCCAATATTAATTATATAAATCAAATAATAAGTTCATATCAGCAATTGGAACAATATGATGAAGCTGAAAAATTTCTGTTAAAATTAATGGAACGGATTAAATATCCTGCATTTATTGTAGAATTAGGGTATAATTTTCAACTTAAAAATAATATTGAAAAAGCAAACGAAAACTATCAAAAAGCAATAGCCATTATTGATGAGAATGCAAGCCATGTATTTGCGGTAGCACGAAGTTTTCAAAATCATTCGCTTTTAGATGAGGCTACAATAGCCTACGAAAAAGCCATGCTGCTAAATCCCGATTTTAATTTTAATATTCAGTTAGCTCAAATTTATGGCGAACAAGGTCATATTGAAAAAATGTTTTCCAGTTATATTAATTTAGCCGAATCTAACCCTGTTATTTTAGGGGATGTTAAAAGAGCTATCAACGATTTTATTAGCGAAAACAGTGATAACGAAAACAACATTTTATTCAGAAAAATTCTTTTAAAAAAAATACAACAAGAGCCCAATTTACTTTGGAACCAACTGCTAAGTTGGTTGTTTATCCAGCAAAAAGATTTCAAAAAAGCATTCACCCAAGAAAAAGCAATTTTTAAAAGACAACCAGAAAGTTTAGATAGGGTTGAAGAGCTTGCGTTAATTTCAGTAAACGAAAATGAAAGTGAGATAGCCAAAGAAATATTCAATTACATTATTGAGACCGCACAAGATTCGGATACTATACTAGAAGCGCATCAAAATTTACTTCAATTAGAAATTAAAGAAAGTTCAAAGGAGTATTATCCGGGTATTAATAGTAAATATTTAGAGTTGATAAAAACGTTTGGTACGCATGCAGGAACTTTAAATTTACAAATGGCTTATGCGCATTTTTTAGCGTTTTACATGAATGAAACGGACAAAGCAACTGCGTTTTTAGAAGATACTTTAAAATTACCTTTAACTGAATTGCAAAAAGCCGAAGTAAAATTAAAACTAGGCGATGTTTTGGTATTGCAAGAACAATTCAATAAGGCATTAATTTATTATACACAGATCCAACGTAATCTTAAAAACAGTACAATCTCGCAAGAGGCTAGATATAAAGTTGCTCAAGCTAGTTATTATAAAGGCGATTTTAAGTGGGCAGAATCGCAGCTTAAAATTTTAAAAGCTTCAACATCGCAACTTATTGCCAATGATGCCTTAAATTTAAAACTGCTTATTTCAGATAATAAATATGAAGACTCACTTCAAACGGCCTTAAAGCTGTATTCAAAAGCTGATTTACTAGCCTTTCAAAACAGAAATGATGAGGCTATTACGGTTTTAGATAAAATTCTAAGCAATCATAAAACAGAACCTATAATTGCTCAAGCACTATATAAACAAGCGCAATTATTCGAATTAAAATTACAGTTTGAAAAAGCCCAAGCAAATTATGAGTCTATAATAGCTAATTATAGGGATGGTATTTTAATAGATGATGCCCTTTTTCATTTAGCTGAAATTTATGAGAAACAATTAAATCTACCCGAAAAAGCAAAGGTCTTATACGAGCAAATTATTTTTAATCATGCCGATAGCGTTTATTTTATTGATGCTAGAAAACGTTTTAGAGCTTTACGCGGTGATGCTATGAATTAGAGCCAAACATCTTAACAACAAACAACTCAACAATACATGTATATATATAATGTTACTGTTAACATAGACGAATCCATTCACAGCGAATGGCTAACTTGGATAAAAGAACACATCCCAAAAGTGTTAGCAACAGGTAAATTTGAAAAAGCGACTCTCACCAGAGTTTTGGTAGAAGAAGATATGGGAGGTGCAACCTATTCCGTTCAATACCGCTCCTATTCCAGAGAAGCTTTAGATGCCTATTATAAAGAAGATGCCGACAAACTGAGAAGTGATGGCATGAAAAAATTCGCAGATAAAATGCTGGCTTTTAGAACTGAGCTTCAAATTGTAGATGAATATACTGTGAATTTTAAATAACTTACTTTTGTATTCAATCCATTCATGAATCTGTGGCATACAATCCAAATCAACATCAAGTAAAAGCAAAAAAATATTTAGGGCAGCATTTTTTAAAAGATGAATCTGTAGCAGAAAAAATTGCAGATACGCTCACTTTAAAAGGCTACAAAAATGTTTTAGAAATTGGTCCAGGTATGGGGGTGCTCACGAAGTACTTGCTTAAAAAAGACACAAAAACCTACGTTATTGAAATAGATGCCGAATCGGTTGAATATCTACAAGCTAACTATTTAAATCTCGCCCCAAGAATCATTGAAAAAGACTTTTTAAAATATGATTTAAACGAAGTGTTCAAACAAGAACCATTCGCTATCATAGGCAACTTTCCTTATAATATTTCAACCCAAATCGTTTTTAAAACTTTAGAAATGAGAGATCAAATCCCTGAATTCTCTGGTATGTTTCAAAAAGAAGTCGCACAACGAATCTGCTCAAAAGAAGGCAGTAAAGTATATGGTATTCTTTCGGTTTTAACACAAGCGTTTTATGATGCTGAATATTTATTTACGGTGCCACCAAACGTTTTTAATCCACCTCCAAAAGTAGATTCAGGTGTTTTAAGACTCACAAGAAAAACAGATTATTCAATACCATGCGATGAAAAATTCTTTTTTAAAGTCGTTAAAGCCGCTTTCCAACAACGCAGAAAAACACTTCGTAACAGTTTAAAAACATTCAATTTATCTGATAATTTAAAAGCAAATAGTATATTTGGCAAACGTCCAGAACAATTAAGTGTTGAAGCTTTTATTGAGCTTACGCAATTATTAGAAAAAGACGTATAGAACCTTTTAATTTTTTCCGTTTGTCAGAAGAAAACGAAAACATACAATTTCAATTAACTGATGAACTCATAGAGCAAGTAGAGCAATTTATCGAAGCACAAAACGATAAAGAACTTCACAAACTACTAGATGAGTTTCATTACGCAGATATTGCCGAAATTTTAGATGAATTAAATCTAGAAGAGGCAGTGTATGTCATTAAACTTCTAGATTCCGATACGACTTCAGATATCCTTATGGAACTCGATGAAGATAATCGAGAAAAAGTCTTAAAGCAGCTCTCTGCTAAAGAAATTGCCGAAGAAGTTGGCGAATTAGATACCGATGATGCGGCGGATATTATTGCAGAATTACCAGAAGCACGTCAGAAAGATGTCATAGACCAAATTGAAGACGAGGAACACAAAGCCGAAATCACAGAACTTTTAGCTTATGATGAAAACTCTGCGGGTGGACTCATGGCAAAAGAACTTGTTAAAGTTTATGAAACTTGGACCGTTGCCGGTTGTATGCGTAGAATTCGAGGTCAAGCCAAAGAGGTAACACGTGTACATTCTATTTATGTAGTAAATAAAGAAGAAAAACTTATTGGTAGGTTGTCTTTAAAGGATTTAATTGTTGCTAAAAGTGAACAAAAAATAGCAGACCTAGTTAAGGTTAATGTAGATTTTGTTAATGTACATGACGATGTAGAAGATGTTGCAAAGATCATGGCAAAGTACGATTTAGAGGCTATTCCTGTAGTTGATGAAAACCAAATACTTTTAGGCAGAATTACTATTGATGATATTGTAGATGTTTTAAAAGAAGAAGCCGATAAAGATTACCAAATGGCAGCAGGTATTACCGGAGATGTAGAGGCAGATGATAGTATTCTTGAACTAACCAGAGCCCGTTTGCCATGGCTATTTTTAGGGTTAGTTGGTGGTATAGGCGCTTTTTTAATCATGGAAGGTTTCGAAGGGCTTTTTACAGGAAAAGCGGTAGTATTATTCTTTTTCACACCCCTAATTGCGGCCATGGCAGGAAACGTTGGTGTGCAATCCAGTGCCATTATCGTTCAAGGTCTCGCAAACGACGATGTACGAGGTAGTGTTAATAGCCGATTGATAAAAGAAATGCTGCTCGCAGCCCTAAACGGTGTTATATTAGCCCTCTTTCTCTTTTTATTTGTATGGGCTTTTAAAGGCGAAATAAACACGGCTTTAGCAATTTCAGTATCGCTAGTTGCAGTCATTATTGTTGCAGGGCTCATCGGTACTTTTGTGCCATTGTTTCTAAACAAACGTGGTATAGACCCAGCTATTGCCACAGGTCCTTTTATCACTACAAGCAACGATATTTTAGGTATTCTACTCTACTTTTGGATTGCTAAAATGATTCTTGGAATTTAGTAGTTGCAATTCAGGATTTTTTTCAGAATAACATCATTTTTTCTTTTTTTACTTGGGCATTACCATAAGGGTCGGGCTTTCCGATACAATCTTTTTGTTCGTGCCTCACAAAAAGGATTTCCTCTTCAATCCCTAACGCAAAAACATCGTATTTTTGTAACCTAATTTATTCAAATGAAAATCCTCCATCTAGATACCAACCACGAATTATTAATCAATCAATTGAATGATTTCGGGTTTACAAATCATGAAGATTACATATCTTCAAAACAAGACATAGAAGCTAAAATTCATGAATACGATGGTGTCGTTTTAAGAAGTCGTTTTACCATAGATAAACAATTTCTTGATGCCGCAACAAGCTTAAAATTTATAGGTCGTGTTGGTGCAGGACTGGAAAATATTGATTGCGGTTATGCCGAACAAAAAGGCATGTATTTAATATCTGCACCAGAAGGCAATAGAAATGCAGTTGGAGAACATACATTAGGGATGCTACTATCACTTTTTAACAAACTCAACAAGGCAGATGCTGAAGTAAGACAAGGCAAATGGTTAAGAGAAGATAATCGAGGTATTGAATTAGACGGAAAAACAGTAGGTCTTATAGGCTACGGAAACATGGGGAAAGCTTTTTCGAAAAAACTACAAGGGTTTGATGTTGAGGTGCTCTGTTACGATATAAAAGAGCATGTTGGAGATATCAATGCAAAACAAGTGCCTCTTGCGGTGTTCCAAGAAAAAGTAGATGTAGTGAGTTTGCATACACCACAAACACCATTAACTCTAAACATGATTAATACGGAGTTTATTAATCAATTTGAAAAATCATTTTGGTTTTTTAACACTGCCCGTGGTAAAAGCGTCGTAACAAAAAATTTAGTTTCCGCATTAAAATCCGGTAAAATTTTAGGAGCAGGGTTGGATGTTTTAGAATATGAAAAAGCATCTTTTGAAAACTTATTTTCTTCAGAATTACCAGAAGCCTTTCAGTATTTAATAGATTCAAAAAACGTTCTATTATCTCCACACGTAGCAGGTTGGACCATTGAAAGCAAAGAAAAATTGGCACAAACAATAGTGGATAAAATTAAAGCAAAATTTTGTTAACTTTATATGTTCTCAAAATGTATAAAAAATGCAATCAAAAGCAATAACACCTCAGCAATATCTGGACGAAATACCAGATGATAGAAAAGAGCCCATTCAAAAATTAAGACAACAAATTTTAGATAACCTCCCAAAAGGTATGGAAGAAGCTATGGGTTATGGAATGCTTGGTTATGTTATCCCGCATACAGTGTATTCCGATGGCTATCATTGCGATCCAAAATTGCCATTACCATTTATGAGTTTAGCTTCTCAAAAAAAATTTATTGCCGTGTATAGCATGGTTATTTATGCTAAAAAAGAGGTTATGGATTGGTTTACCGCTGAGTATGCTAAACAATGTAAGTATAAACTAGATATGGGTAAAAGCTGTATTAGATTTAAAAGAATGGACGATATTCCTTTTGATTTAATAGGCGAATTAACTGCAAAAGTAAGCACCCAAGAATGGATTGGTATTTATGAATCTGCGTTTAAAAAGAAGCAATGATTTCCCACCTTCGAGGAAATAAAAAAATAAGTTTATAATGAAAAAATGAGTAACAGGAATAGGCAGCTTATTTTTTAAAGCTAAGGACCCAAAAGCATCAAAAGATTGATACAAAAAACATTTAGGATTTAATACCGATGATTATGGTTGCGCCTTTTGGTGGAAAGATAAACAAGGAAACGATTGTTCAACACAATGAAGTCCATTTGCAGAGGATACTAAATATTACGAGCCTTCAAAAAAAGACTTATGTTTAATTATATGGTTGAAAATTTAGAGAAACTCATAAAGGTTTTAAAAGAAGAAGGTGTTACTATAGTTGGTAAAATTGAAGAATACAAATATTGTAATTTTGGTCGGGTTTTAGATAACAATGGTAATAAAGTTGAACTTTGGGAATCCATAGACTCCGCTTTTTTGTAAATTCGTTATTTTATTTCAAGAAAAATAGCTATTGACTTATTTAGAAATACTTCAATCATACAATTTAACTGCGTTGCAATGGATCGCTATTGGTTTTGCGGTTTTTTTATTGGGTCTGTCCAAATCAGGAATTAAAGGAATTGGTATCATCATCGTGGTTATATTGGCTTTTGTTTTTGGCGAAAAAGCTTCAACAGGCGTTTTGTTGCCCATGCTAATCGCTGCCGATGTTTTTGCTGTTATTTATTATAACCGCCATGCACAATGGTATATTATAAAAAAGCTAATACCTTGGATGGTTGTTGGTGTTTTAGTTGGTGTTTGGGTTGGTAATGATATTTCTGAAATCATTTTTAAACGGATGATGGCTATAATAATTATTGTTTCTGTACTTATTATGTTTTATACCGAAAACAGAAAGTCCAATAAAGTCCCAACCAATAAATTATTTTCAACTATAACTGGTTTTCTAGCTGGATTCACAACCATGATTGGCAATCTTGCAGGGCCCATTTCAAACATTTATTTTTTAGCTATGCGTTTTCCTAAGAATGAATTTATAGGAACTGCAGCTTGGTTGTTTTTTATTATAAATGTATTCAAGTTACCCTTTCATGTTTTTATTTGGAAAACCGTTACTAAAGAAACACTGGTTTTAAATTCGGTTTTAATTCCAACTGTTATTATTGGATTCTTCTTGGGAGCATACATTGTTAAACTCATTTCAAATGTAAATTACAGAAAGTTTATATTGATTGTTACTGCAATTGGTGGCATTATTATGTTGTTAAGATAATTCTTTTTTGTAACATTATTAGGAGTTCATAGACCTATAATTAGAAATAAATGGACCATGACAAAAGAATCAAGTAAATCCACCGAAAGTGAAGTTGTATATCAAACTGAAGTTATAAAAGATGAAACTTATGATCATAAAGTAAAATTTGAAGCTAGAGAGACTTATTATAATGTAAAAGAAAAAGCGAATACATTGGCTTGTGAAACCCATGAAAAATGAGGGGAAATTAAAGAATTAGCTAAAATATAAGACAGATAAGTTTAATGATGAGGCACAAGAGAAATTTGAAGACGCTAAAGTCGTAGCAAAAAAATATGCCAAAGAAACAGAAGAACAGTTGGATAAAGCGATTGAAAAAGCAACTGAATTGGGAGCAGACGCTAGTTAAAAATTAGAAGAATTTAAAGATGAAGCTAAAGCAAAATTTGGGGTGTCTAAAAAAGCAATGGGATTTTTAAAAACGTTTTTAGACAAGAATTGATTTCACAACTATTTTTTTGTAGGATAATTATTATATTTATAAAAAATGGCTCTTTGTCTGTTTTTTTAAAGTATTGTCTAAAATACAAACAGATAATATTGATGTGACCTTTCAACAAAAAGCGTGTCTTATAAATGCTATTAATCAATAAAAGGGAGCTTACAAGAAATTGTAGCTCTTTTTTGTTTTATAGGAGGTTGTTGTGTTTTTAAGCAACTTACTTTTTAAAACTCACGTTTACCAAATTCACTATCAATGAACTTAGATTTATTTTTAACCGTATTAAACGTGTAAGACAGGTTTAAAGAAACCATATCTACTTCATAGACATAATTAGTTGTGGTAAAAAACTGATCAGGTCTGGAGGTGGTAATACGTTGCTCATTGGTTTTAAACATGCCCATATCGATATTTTGCCATTGCAATGTAGCCGTTAAACGATTGTCAAGAAATACTTTTCTTAATGTTAAATTAGGCGAGTAAAACCTAGAGTCTTCTCCCATGGCTGTATTTCTATCTGATAGATAATTGAATGTAAACTGTAAAGAGGCATTATTCCAAAATGAATAAGTAGAATTTAAATTGAAAGAATAAATGGTTGATTTACTATCAATATTATAAGTTCTTGAAATACCATCTCGGTGGTTAAAATTTAAAACACCATCAATAGCATAGTTATAAATATTGGCGCCAATGACATTGGTCCAGTTTTCAGTTGGTTTAATAGTAGCACCAAGCTCTAAGCCTAGAGCATTACTTTTTCCAACGTTCGAATACACACGATTTATAATACTGTCTATTACAGCTCCTGTAGACTCATAAGCTAAAGTATTTACACGATTAATGACATTATCTACATGCCTAAAATACGCTGTAGCATAAAGAGAATTCCCTCCTTTTATCTTTTTAGTTATACCTAATTCAGCTAAATCTATAAATTCTGGTAACAAAGTGTTATCTCCTTGTTCAAATACTTCAGAATGCTCACGTTCTGCAAAACTATTCATTTTTAGCGTTGTAGTTCGTTCTATCCTTTTACTGTAAGCTACTTTAATATTTGTTTTATCATTTACAGCATATTGTACAGAAGCTGAAGGAAATAATTTAACAAAATCGTATTCGTAAACATTAGGTGTGGGTTCACTTTTTAAGGCCTCGGTATAGGTTCTATCCATAGATTCTAAACGCACACCAGCAGCGTAATCCCATTTGCTTTTCTTACCCGTTAATTGCACATAGCCTGAGTGAATTTTACGTTTTAATTCTATATCACTTGAAAATTCTGTTACCAAATTTCCATCACGTTCGTAAACAAACTCACCTGTATGGTCGATATCTCGGTATTGGTAACCTGTTTCAATAGTTCCGAATGTAAAAGGTTTCCATTCATAATCTAAGTTAAAACGTTTTCCGTAAAGCGGATTGTCATTGGTGTTAAATTCTTTTTGGTAAACAATATTATTGTCAGGATGTCCTAAATTATCATTTTCTGTTGGACCACCTAAAAAGGTGTATTCATATAAAAAAGATGTCGATAGTTTAGAGTCGTCATTGAATTTATGAGCATAATCAAAACTTCCTAAAGCAAAATCACCTTTACGAATTCTTAAGTTATGGTTGTAATATTCAAAAGTATATAACCTGTTCTGGCTACCAATTGGAGATAGGGCATGGTTATCATAATACACAATGTCTGCAAGCCGCTCTTTTGTATGCTTTCCAGCGAAAAACCCTAATGAAAATTCATCGCTTTTATTTGGTGTAAAATCGACATTAAAACGACCATTATAACTAATGTCATCAAAACTACGCTCTCCATCCGATGGCAATAATGTTGTTTTATTTTCAGGTGTGTTTACAATAAACATATCACCTTCACGACGTCCTGTTTTATCATTGCGTTGGTAGCTAGCACCAAGTGAAATATTCCATGTATCTGTTCGTTTATTAACCGTGGCATCAATACCATAGCGTTTTGCTGGTACTTTAGTGTTATAAGGCTCAATTGAAGGAAGCCCACCCCGAACATTTAATTGTGCATAAGTGCCATTGGCAGCTCCTTTTTTTGTTTTTATATTTAAAATACCGCCTTTACCTTCGGGGTCGTATTTAGCAGAAGGCGCCGTAATAAGTTCTATGGTTTCTAAAGCATTTGCAGGCAATTGTGCTAAAATTGAACTAGCATCGCCTTGAGTAGGCTTACCATTAACTAAAACAGTAAATCCTTTACTTCCTCTAACACTTATTTCACCTTGACCATCAACAGTTACAGATGGTAAGTTTTTAATAATATCAACGGCATTTCCTCCCTCACTATTTTGGTACTTTTTCGTGTCAAAAACTTGTCGGTCAATTTTATGCACAACCGCAGACCGTTCTGCATTTACAAGTACTTCATTAAGTTGGCTACCTAAAATTAATTTTAAAGTACCTGAATTAATTGTCTCACCTTTTTTATTAACTTTTATGATCTCTGTTTTTAAAGAGGTATAGCCCATAAAAGAAGCTTCCAGATAATAAGTTCCTGATTTTACTTCATCCAAAGAAAAAGTCCCTTCCATAGTTGTTACTACTCCAGTAACTAAGCTTCCGTTTTGTTTGTACAATGCAGCAGTTGCATACTCTAAAGGTGCGTTAGTTTCTCCATCAATTATTTTACCAGTAATTTGACAATGCATTAATTGGGTTCCAAAAAAAAGAACTAGAAATATTGTAATTAAATTTTTCATTCAAATTATAAGATTTGATAAGTTGAAACTAAATAATGAAATTTTAAGGCAGCAAATGTATGTATAAATTATATTAAACCAAATGCTTTACTTCAGACCAATTGATTTTAAAAAGGTTTAAAACAAATAAAGTCTGAGGCGTAAATAATTCTTAAATGCTAACACTAATTTTGTAAATTGCGTTACTTATAAAATTAGTGTTACTAAAACATGGTTACTTTAAAACAATTAGCAAAAGAATTAAACGTTTCTATATCAACGGTTTCAAAAGCTTTGAACAATAGTGAGGAAATTGGTGAAGAAACAGTTAGACGTGTTAAAGAACTGGCTGAATTGTATAATTATAGGCCCAATAAAGTAGCCTTAAGCTTAAAAAACAACAAAACTAAAACCATAGGTGTTATAATTCCTAATATTCTTAACCGCTTTTTGGCTAAAGTGCTTTTTGGTATCGAAAGAGAGGCTGCAGAGCATGGATATAATATAATTACCTGTATATCTAATGAATCTTTACAAAAAGAAAAAGATAGTTTACAGTTGTTAGGAAATGGAAGTGTAGATGGTTTTATTTTGTCTGTAGCCGAAGAATCCCAGATTAATAACGAGGTAGAGCATTTTAAGAATACAATTAAACAAGGATTGCCAATTGTCATGTTTGATAGAGTGGCACACGATGTTTTATGCGATAAAGTGATTGTTGATGATTTTGATGCCACTTATAATGCAACCAAAAGCTTAATTGAAGAAGGAAGGGGGCGAATTGTTTTTATAAGTAACATAGACGATATAAGTGTAGGTAAGCTAAGAGAACGGGGTTATAATAAAGCAATACTAGAAACAGGACGCTTGGAGCCATTGGTGTTAAAAGTTAAGAAAAAGGATGACCACCCTAAAAAGATAAAATCTTTTTTCAAGAAAAATAATAGTATTGATGGTATAATTGCTGCTGATAGTTCATCTGGAATAATAGCCCTTAACACAGCGGTTAATTTTGGGTTAAAAGTGCCAAAAGATATATCTGTAATAGCCTTTGCTAGTAAATCAGATTCAAACCATACACTTCCAAAACTTACTACAATCCGCCAGCATGCCAAAATTATTGGAGCTCATGCGGCCCAAGTGCTAATTAGTAGAATGCAGAATACATTGACAGAAGAAGATGTTAAGACTAAAATAGTTAAGACAAGCTTGGTTAAAAACAAATCAACACTCTGATTTGTTAATGGTGTTTCATCGATAAAACGCACTTAATCGATAAAAACATGCATTTTGTCGAATATATTACTGATACCAATGCGGTTTAGCGTATTTTAGCAGTCCTTAAACGAGCGACCAAGTATTTCCCTAAGTTCATTTAAGAATCTTAATCCATTTTGACTTTTCAAGTCATATTCCCTCAAAAATAATAGTTATAGAATCGTTCTGCATAGTTATATGTATTCGGTTTTAAGTTAATTATCCATTTTCCCTCAACCAAGATTTTGTTTTCAAAGTCTTAGTTAACACGTTTTTATTTAAAAATAGAGAAAATAATATAACCTTAACTTTAAAATTGAATATTTATGAAAACCCTAAAAATTACTTTGATCTTAGCCTTATTTTTTGCATCATTAACGTCTTGTACAAAACAAGATTTAAATGAGGATGATGTGTTGCTTAACACTGATACACAATCCCTTTTAAAAGATGGTCAAGTTTCTGAGAGATAGAAATTTCTTTTAGAATTTTAACAAAAAAAGCCCTTGTCATTAGATAAGGGCTTTATCTTTTAATAAAAATCAAAAAATTATAGATACATTTGAAATATCCTATATTTTAATGTATTGAAACTTAAGTTTTTTTTTCTTCTCATTTTTTTTCCATCAGTCTCTTTTGCACAAGAAGACCTCAAGGCCAGTATTGATAGCATCGAATTTTATTTGATCAATTCGCATAAAAGCACATTTAATAATTTTGAAGAAAGACTATCTAATGCACTTCGAGCCAAAGAGATATCAGAAAGACAGAAGATAGATACTTTAGAAGTGAAAAGCTATATTAGTTTGTCTTCAATATATAGAGATAACGGCAATGTCAATTTATTTTTAAAATATAGCCATAAGGGTTTAAAATTAGCCAGCAAAATAAATGAGACCTCTCTATTAGCTCAAATAAACAAGAGCCTAGGGTATTATTATTATGATGTAATGGTTGATAGTGCTTACTATTACAATAATAAGGCCGAGAAATTATTTAGAGGGTTAAAAGATAAATTTAATACGGCTGTTGTTCTTTTAGACATCTCAATACTTCAACGTATTGATAAAGACTATACAGGAAGTGAATTAACAAGTGTTGAAGGCTTGTCTTTACTCGATCAACTGGATGAAACAGAAGGCGTTAAAAAGTATAAGTCATACTTCTATAATAATCTTGGTATTGTTTTTAAGGAATTAAGTCAATGGGAAGAATCTATCAAATACAATAATAGGGCATTAGACATAAAGAAGCAGTTGCAGGGCAATAACAAAGCGACTATAGATAATCAAAAAAATAACATAGCTAACGTTTATAAAAATTCAAAGGATTATGATTTAGCTTTAGAATATTACAATGAATTATTATCTAGGAAAAACTTGATAAATGACCGTCCAGATTTTTATGCTATGGTACTGGATAATTATGCCCACACATTGTATTTGTCAAAAAATCTAGAACAATTACCTGGATTATATTTAAAGGCACTAAGTGTTTCAGATACTATTGATGATGTGTATAACAATATTATCTTAAATCTTCATTTAGCTGAGTATTATAATGATCTTAATAAAAAGGATTCGGCTAAATATTATGCTTATAAAGCAAAAGGAATTTCTAAAGAGTTTTCAAAAGACACATATTTAGAATCTTTGTTGGTGCTTTCAAAAATTGAAAAAGATAGTATTGCTGTAAAATACTATGATGCTTATATCGAGCTAAACGATAGTCTAATAAAAAATGAAAGAAGTATAAGAAATAAGTTTACAAGAATTCAATATGAAACTGATAAGATAGAAGAAGAAAACATACAGATAGCCAAAGAACGTATGTGGCTTTTAATTATTTCTGTAGTCGTAATTTTAGCTTCTTTCCTGTTATATCTAGTAGTTACTCAACGAAATAAAAATAAAGAATTGCAATTTATACAGAAACAACAAGAAACCAATGAGGAGATTTATAACCTCATGCTATCTCAAAATGAAAGTATTGAAGAAGCAAGGACACAAGAGAAAAAACGAATCTCTGAAGAGTTGCACGATGGGGTTTTAGGGCGTTTGTTTGGAACTAGATTAAGTTTAGATAGCCTGAATATGGGCACCACTGCGGATGCTATAAAAACAAGAGGTGAATATATTGTTGAATTAAAAACGATTGAAGAGGATATTAGAAAAGTATCGCACGAGTTAAATACCGATTTTGTTTCAGGCTCTGGATTTATTGATATTATTAAAACATTGGTTGAAACACAAACATTAGCGTATGGCTTACATTATAATTTTGAACATGATGGTACAATAAATTGGGACGGCGTATCTAATAAAAAGAAGATTCATATCTATCGAATTATTCAAGAATCGCTTCATAACATATATAAACACGCTAATGCAACACAAGTTAGTATTAGTTTTAAATTGAAAAATAACGTAATTTGCTTAATCATGACCGATAATGGTTCAGGGTTTGATGTTAACAAAGCCAAATCTGGCATTGGTTTAAAAAATATGAATTCTAGAATTAAAGAAATAAATGGAATTATAAATATAACTTCTGAAAAAAATATAGGAACAAAAGTAACCATAGAAGTCCCAATACCCTAACGCCAAATATGACTGAAAAAATAAGAATACTTATGATTGATGACCACCCAATGATTATTGAGGGGTATCAAAACACATTACTTTTTACAAAAAAAGAAAATCAAGAATTAGAAATAGATATAGCAAATAATTGCGATGAGGCCATAGCTTATATGGATAAGTCAATCCAAACTGTAAGGTACTATGATGTGCTGTTTGTTGATATTAGTTTACCACCATCTACTGATGGGCTGATGAGTTCTGGTGAAGATTTAGCAGAATATGCTCGCAAAAATTTACCCAATGCAAAAATTATTATTTTAACGATGTTTAACGAATCCTTTAGAATTCATAACATTATTAAAACTATAGACCCCGAGGGGTTTTTAATTAAAAGCGATTTAACCTCTAGTGAATTGGCAAGTGCATTTCAAAAAGTACTTTATAGTCCACCATTTTATAGTGGCACAGTTAATAGTCATATTAGAAAAGCCATTGCAAGCGATATTGTTGTTGATGATAAGAACAGGAAAATACTTCATCTGTTATCTCAAGGTGTAAAGACCAAGAATCTTGCAGCGCATTTAGATATTTCTTTAAGTGCGGTTGAAAAAAGAAAAAAACAGCTTAGGGAAATCTTTGAGGTAAACGATGGGCAGGATGAAACTTTATTGAATAAAGCCAAAAAGAAAGGATTTGTATAGAATTCATAATGAAAGTATTACAAAATCAAAAAAGCGTGAATTATTTTCAAATAAAATTGACGCTTTTTTGCTATCAAAACCACTGCTACAACTCAAAAGTATAGTTAACCCGTAAACTCGTTACGGGTTTCCCGTAGTTTAAAAAGAAATTGTTTAGTTACATTTGTTTATCAACACTTCAAAAATTAATTAATCCCTCAATTTTTTTTGTTGATAATAGCAATTTACATAGCCCTGTGGAGGTGAGAGACCCACAGGGTTTCTTTTTTTTGCGTCTAAAATAATGCCACTCTATAATCCCATAGAATTCCAATAAAAAGACCTAAATAGGTTACGGCAACCACAAACTTTATAAAGGTTGAGGTTAAAAAACCTATAAAAGAACCAAATGCAGCTTTGGTAGCTGCCTTAGTATCGTTTTTATTTAAAAGTTCTCCAATCAATGCTCCTACAAATGGACCAATAATAATGCCCCCAGGAATAGGAGCAATCAATCCAACAATAAGCCCAATAGTAGTGCCTACCATTCCATATCTAGTGCCTCCAAAACGTTTCGTGCCAATAGCTGGAATAACATAATCCAACAACCAGATAAATAGGGCAATTAGGAATGTTATCATTAAAAAAGATTTATCCATTGGTACAGCGTCTGTAAAATGAACAATTAAAAGTCCCAACCAGCTAGTGAGTGGCCCTGGTAAAATAGGTAAAAAGCTACCAATAATGCCTAAAAACATAATTAGAGCAGCAATGATGATTAAAATAATATCCATAAATGTATTTAAGTTATATACTAGTTTAGACTAAAAACCATGCCGAATGTTACAAATAGATATGTCATTAAGATTAAAATTTTAGAATAAAATTGTACTTTTCGGATTCAGTTGTAATTCATGAGATATTTTTCTGTTTTTCTATTTTTTTTAATGCTCACATCTTGCGAGTATTTCAATGTGAAAAAAACATCTACAGAAGCTATTTTAAAAGAAGAACTACAAACTTTTAACTGGAACGATGTTGATGAATACCCGAGTTTTTCAATATGTGATTATTCTATTACAAAAGAAGAACGGAAAGTTTGTTTTCAGCACACTTTAACGACTCATATTACCGATTTTTTGCAAAAAGAAGCTATTGTTGTTACTCAAGATATTAATGACACCATGATGCTACAATTTCAAGTTTCTAAATTAGGGAAATTGGTTTTATTAAAATCAAAAATTGATTCACTTACAATTAACGAAATTCCAAATATCAAGAGCTTACTTGATAAAAGCCTAGATTCTTTACCTAAAATATTCCCAGCATTAAAACGTGGACAACAAGTAACCACAGAATTTAATTTACCAATAATAATTCATGTGGATTAAAAGCGAATAGCCAACTTTTTCATTAATCGTAGTACTTCAATATATAACCAAACAAGGGTTACTAATAGTCCCCAAGTAGCAAGCCATTCCTTATATTTAGGTGCTTTGTTTTTATAGCGTTCTATATAATCAAAATCGAGAAGTAAAGACAGTGAGGCAAAAACAGCAGCAAGAATATTAAAAATTATAGCTGGCCATGAAGTTCCCCAAATAAAAACTTTAATTCCGAAGAAATCTAAAATCCAAGATATAATATAAATCACAAAAATACTTGTTACAGCAGTTATAATAACGCTTCGTAATTTTTTAGTAACAACAATGAATCGCGTTTGATATAGCAATAGCATCACTACAAAAGTAACGCAAGTAATACCTATGGCTTGATACGGGAAATTTGGAAATCTATCATGGGCATAAGCAGAAAAGCTCCCTAAAAAAAATCCTTTTGCAATGGCGTAAAGGGGAACTAAAATATGTGCCCAATGTTGACGGACAGAAATAATAATACTAATGACAATTGCGGCTAACATACCGCCTATAGAATACCATTTAATATCTGTGCCATTACTGTGTAATTTCCAAATACCTATTGAAATAATTATTATGATGGCTATTGAGAACATCGATTTTATTAAAATACCAGTAACCGTCATGGTTTTAGTATTGGTGTTGCCACCATCAAAAAAGTAATTTGTAAAGGCTGGGTTTGATGTTTTATTGAATAAGTTCATTGGAAGTAAATCTAATAAAAATAATTGGATGGTTTATTTTTTAAAATCCCTCCCTTTCCATTTATAACTTGTAAAAACAGAAATAAAAGCCACATAAACACTAAAAAAAGGATAAATAATAAGCCCTGAAATAAAAGTTCTTAAAACACCCTTCTGATTAAAAAATAATGCCGATTTATAAATTAAATAAAAATCGATATTAAACTTGATAATTAATATATAAAACCAACTTTTAAAGTTAAAAGCTCCAAAAAAAGCGAGGAGTAAACTTGAAAGGATTAACCCATTCATGAGTAAAACAACACCTCCTGTAAATTTACCGAACCAATTATTATAGGCGCTAGTTTTTGCTGCCCAACGTATGCGTTGCGATATTAACTCAGGCCAACTGGGTTGAGGTACGGTTGTTACAATGGCTTGTTCGCATTTTAAATAGTGTAGCTGCTTTACATGTGTTTTTGCTATTTTTTCGAGTATGAAAATGTCATCACCACTTGCGATATTGGTATTGCCATCAAAACCATTTAATTCAATAAATATGTCTTTTTTGTATGCAAAATTAGCGCCGTTACATAAAAAGGGTTTTTTAATGCCAAAGCCACCAATGGTTGCACCTTGTAAGCTAAGCATGTCAAGTAATTGAAATCGATGTAAAAACGTGTTTTTATTAGTGTAGGTTACAGGTGCAGCAATGCAAATAGCGTTAGTTTTTTGAATGTATTCATCGAAACTATCCAGCCAATATTTTGGTACAATACAATCGGCATCGGTAGTAATAATCCATTCGTATTTTGCATGGTTAATGGCTAAGGTAATCGCGTCTTTTTTAGGTGAATTCGTTTTTCTTTTATTTAAGAGTATCGAAAAATCAGTTTGGGATGTATCTAAAGTTTTTTTAATAATTTCAAAAGAATCATCTTCCGATGCATCGTCAACAAAAATAATTTCAATAAGATGTTTCGGGTATTTTAATGCTTCAATAGATTTTAATAGTTTAGGTAAATTTTCAGCTTCATTCCTAAAAGGAATCACTACCGAGAACTTAGTTTTAGCAGGGGTATTTTGTAACTTAAAAACCTTTATTTTACCAAAACCATAAACAAGACTTCCTATTAAAAGTAAATAAATAAAGGTTATGAATACGCTAATTAAGCTCATGTTTATTCGTCGTTTTTCGGAAAGTTAAAGTTAAGCACATAATAACTTCCAAAGATGCTCGGCAATACAAAATTAAATAACCACATGAGCGTAACAATACTTAAAATAGTAAGTTCATTGACTTGGATAAATGAGAATAAATAAACAGCAATACTACCTTTAATAATAACATCAAAAATAAAAATAGAAGGCACTATTGAGGCTAATAAATACATAGTGGTAATAATTGCCATAGCATTTAAATATGTGATGTCAACTTCAAAAAGTTGTAATAAAAAATAAAACTGAAAAGAAAAAATAGCGTAACGGATTACAGAAAGCAGAAAACCCAAAACAAGCTTGATTTTTGGATATGCAACAATAAAATATTTTATTTTCTCTAAAGCAAAACCTTTAATAGAAAACTTGCTTTTAGTCATTCCAAAACCTAATAAAGTGAATGCCATTATTGCAATTACCAAAAATCTAGTAAATTTATAATAATTAATATTTGGGTCATATTCTACTATAAAAAAACTAAATCCAATAAACCCCAAAATTGCGGTAACGCTCATTTGTAACATATTGCTCAGTAAGTTATTAAGCATGATGCGTTTTCTGTGATTGGCAGCATAATAAATAGCTTTTGCGCCATATTCTCCAATTCTGTTGGGTGTAAATAAAGAGGCTGTTAACGCGCCTAAACTTTGCTCAAGTGCATTTTTAAAGCTTGTTTTTTTAATAGAAGTCACTAAGGTTTTCCATTTTAGAATTTCAAAAAACCAATTTAAAATGCTTAAAAGCACTAAAAAAAGAATGGTTTTTAATGAAAAAGCATCGTTTTTTGATAGAAAATCAATAAAATCAGAAAATTTTAAAGTGCTGTTATTTGCTATTTTGTGGTAAATAAAATAAAATGCACCAACTACTATGCTTAATTTAATAAGCACAAAAAAGAATTGTTTAGTTTTGTATGGCAGTCTGCTGTACATGATAATTGTTGCAAATTAAATTAATAATACGTAATGACCTCGAATTTTAAATTGAATAAGATTTCATGGCTAACTTTAGTCATGCTTTTTTATTGTTTTTTAGGTGTTTCTCAAGGTGAAACGAGTACAATTAAGGCGCAATTTGCATTAGGTGTAAATAGTCCGTCTTCAAGTGGTTTTGTAAGCGATTTTGAAGCTAATTCTATTAATTTTCCTAGCATTAATTTAGGGGTGCAATACATGTTTAAGCCCCAGTTAGGCGGTAAATTTGATTTTGGTTTTAATAGATTTTCAAACTTAGATAATAGACCAGAGTTTAAAGTGAATTATTTGCGCATTAATGCACAATTGGTTTTTGACCCTTCAAAAATTGTTGATTTGTCAAATCGAATAAGAACTTTTATTCATGGAGGATTTGGTTTTTCAACAGTCAAGCCATTGGGTAATTATGGACAAAATAAAATGGCATTTTTAAATGCTATGGCCGGTATAGAGTTTCATTATGGTATTTCAGATAAACTTTCTGTGTATCTTGACACCTCTTATATTTTAGGATTTGCAAAAGATTTTAATCCAGTATCAGATGGTTTTGGGTCGTTTAACGGAAATCTATTAACCATAACCATTGGCGCGTCTATATCGCTTAGTGGTTGTTATTATTGTGAACAAAATGACTAAAGAAAGAATCATATTAGGGATTGATCCAGGAACAACAATTATGGGTTTTGGACTCATAAAAGTGGTTGGAAAAAACATGCAATTCATGCAACTTAATGAGTTGGATTTGAAAAAATATAGCGACCATTATTTAAAACTGAAACTCATTTTTGAGCGTACCATAGAACTGATAGATACCCATAACCCAGACGAAATTGCTATTGAAGCTCCATTTTTCGGTAAAAATGTACAAAGTATGTTGAAGCTTGGTAGAGCCCAAGGCGTAGCTATGGCAGCAGGATTAAGCAGAGAAATACCAATTACTGAATACCTTCCTAAAAAAATTAAAATGGCGATTACAGGAAACGGAAGTGCTAGTAAGGAGCAAGTGGCTAAAATGCTTCAAAGCTTATTAGGGCTTAAAGCCTTGCCAAAAAATCTAGATGCTACCGATGGTTTAGCGGCCGCGGTTTGCCATTTTTATAACTCAGGTAAAATTACTGTTGGTAAAAGTTATTCAGGTTGGGATGCGTTTGTTAAGCAGAATGGCCATCGAACAAGCACCCTAACTGCCAAAGGGGGAATAAAAAAAACTAAAAAATGAGTCTGAGTAAGGGTCACTCCCCTTCGGGGAGGCTAGGAGGGGCTTCTGGTATTTACATCCACATCCCGTTTTGCAAACAAGCATGCTTTTACTGCGACTTTCATTTTTCAACCTCATTAAAAAAGAAGGATGAACTCATTTTAGCTTTGGCTAAAGAGTTAGCATTAAGAAAGGGCGAATTAAATAACCAGACCATTGAAACTATTTACTTTGGAGGTGGTACGCCTTCTTTATTAACTATAGACGAATTACAATTGTTGGTTGATGCCGTTTATAAAAATTATAAAGTTACTGAAAACCCAGAAATTACTCTAGAAGCTAATCCAGACGATTTATTGTCCGTTCGAGCGCAGTCTAGAACCATTTTTGAGGATTACAAAGCTATTGGAATCAACCGCCTAAGCATTGGTGTTCAATCCTTTTTTGAAGACGATTTAAAAAGTATGAATCGCGCTCATAACGCAGAAGAAGCTAAAGGATGTTTAGAACAAGCCACTAAACATTTTGATAACATTACTATCGACCTTATTTACGGCATTCCTAACATGAGTTTAGATAAATGGAATAAAAACTTAGATATTGCTTTTAGTTTTGGAGTCAATCATTTGTCTAGCTACGCTTTAACTGTCGAGCCAAAAACAGCTTTGGATAGTTTTATTAAAAAAGGAACCTATCCACCAATGGATGAAAATTTAGCATTGCAGCATTTCAATCATTTAGTCGAAAAAGCTACTGAACAAGGTTTTGTGCATTATGAGGTTTCGAATTTTGGAAAGCCTGACTATTTCTCAAAACATAATACGAGTTATTGGCATGGAAAACCCTATTTAGGTATTGGTCCTTCTGCACATTCATTCTATGGCAGTCAACGTAGTTGGAATGTTTCAAATAACACAAAATACATTCAGGCCATTCAGAATGAAACGGTACCTAATACTGTTGAAAACCTTTCAAAAAAAGACCAGTATAATGAATATGTTATGACAGGGTTGCGAACTATTTGGGGCGTTTCACTAGAAAAAATCGAAAATGAGTTTGGTAGAGAGTTTCTGCAACATTTAAAAGCTTCCGCAGAAAAATATATAAACAAAGAGTTGCTTTATGTCACTTCGAGTGATTCGACAAAGGAGAATGGTACCGAGAAGTTAACCACAACCCAAAAAGGAAAATTTTTAGTTGATGGTATTGCTTCCGAGTTATTTATGATTTGATTATATTTGGATATGCTCGCAACAATTCAATATAAGTCCAGAAAACTTCAAATAGATTTAGAAGAACCCATAGATATTTCAATCCCAATTCGTGCTTCAAAAAGCAACGTAAATGCTTGGTGTGTGGAAGAACCCAAAATAGAGCCTGTAAAAGATGGCGAATGGACTGCCCGCGTAAAAGACGGGGCTTGTGTAAATTTTAATAATATATATTTCAATCCACATGCCCATGGTACACATACAGAATGTGTAGGTCATATTACGGAAAAAGCATATTCAATAAACCAAAATCTAAAACACTTTTTCTTTTTAGCTGAAGTTATAACTGTAGCTCCAGAACGGTTAAACGGCGATTCTGTGATTTCTAAAAAGCAAATACAGTTTGCATTGGGTAACAAAAAGCGCGATGCTGTTGTTATTAGAACGCTTCCTAATACCAGATCTGAAAAATGGCATAAGCAATATTCCCATACCAATCCAACTTATTTATTAGAGGATGCGGCAGTTTATTTACGCGAAAAAGGAGTGAAGCATTTATTAATAGACTTGCCAAGCGTAGATAAAGAGAAGGACGAATGTGAATTGTTAGCACACAATGCGTTTTGGGATACAAAAGGTGATTTACGTTTAGATGCTACGATTACTGAACTAATTTATGTGTCAAACAAAGTAGAAGACGGCATGTATTTTTTAAATTTACAAATAGCACCTTTCGAAAATGATGCTACCCCAAGTAAACCCATATTGTATAAAATAATTGAATAAATGGAAGCCTTTTTAGGAATCATAATTGGCGTGTTAGTCACTTTAGGAATTGTCACCTATGTTAAGTCATTAAAGAAGAAGAGCTTAGTGAATGCACAATCTGTTTTATTGTTAGACAAAATTAAAAAAGTTTGCAAGTTTATAACCGTTGAAGGTGATTTTGCAGAAATTTATCATTATGAAGATGTAAAAGAACGTTTTTTAAAACTCATTTCCAGTAGAAAGAAAGCACTTGTTGTAATAAATGCAAAAGCACATGTAGGTTATGATTTATCTAAAATTGTGTTGAAAGCAGATAATGACAAAAAGAAAATTTTACTCGAACATTTTCCGCAACCCGAAGTATTGTCCATTGAAACCAATCTGAATTACTACGACAAAACCGATGGTTATTTTAACCGATTTGAAGCTGTTGATTTAACAGGGTTGCACAACGAAGCTAAATTACACATTCAGGATAAAATTCCAGAAAGTGGATTGATTCCAATGGCCCAAAGAGAAGCCTTAGAAACTATTCTGCTCATAGAAACCATTGTTGAAACTATTGGTTGGAAATTAGATTATTCAGCTTTAAAAATTGAAGAAAGTAAGACAGAACTTTTAAAATGAATATAGAGCAAATCAGAACATACTGCTTAAGCAAAAAAGGAACTACCGAAGATTTTCCTTTTGATGCAGATACATTGGTGTTTAAAGTACTTGGAAAAATGTTTGTGCTAGCTTCATTAAAATGGTGGGAACGAGGAGAAGCTGCTATAAATTTAAAAGCAGACCCAGAATATTCAGAAGAACTTCGTGCAGAATACAACAGCATCTGCCCAGGATACCATATGAGCAAAAAACATTGGAACACCCTTTATCTACATGAAGGCGAATTACAGCCAAAACTCATAAAAGCACTAATAGACCATTCTTATAATATGGTAGTAAAAGGTATGCCCAAAAAACTAAGAGACACTATATTGTAATTAAGACAAATAAATAATTTATAAACTAGTTTTTTTTATTGTACATTTATAATCTTATAATTCCCTAATTAATATTAGTAGCATAATCAAATAGCCCGAAATCTTAAAGAAGTATTTAATTTCAATTTATATATTAACTTTAATTTTTTACAGATTATGAAAACAACCAAACAATTATTTTCAGCAATAGTATTAGCACTATTGTTATTTAGTACCACTACAATTCTAGCACAAGAAGATGCTCCTAAACGTCCAGAATTTATAACCGTGACCACCAATCATTGGAATATGGATAAGGAGGATTTTAAAATGTCTGAATGGAAAGCTGCTGCAAAAGAGTACCATGAAAAAGTGACTATGAATAATGAATACGTCATGGGAGCTTCCACATATCTGCATAATATGACTGCCGATAATACGGAGTTTCTTTCAGTACAAACCTTTGCTTCTTGGGAAGATATAGGCAAGTTTGGTGAGCGAAGTGGTGAGTTAGAAAAGGCTGCATGGCCAGATGAAGCAGAAAGAAAAGCATTTTTAAAGAATCTTGATTCGTATTACGCTAATGAGCATTCTGATGAAATTTATGCGCCTATACCAGGAGCTAAATTTATGGCTGAAAAACCAACAAAAGATATGGTGTGCTACATAAGAAAAAGCCATTTTGCTTTTCCTGAAGATGGAACCAATGAGGAGTTTAAGGAATTAAGAATGGAGGGTAATGCAGCTATTGTTCAAAAAAACGAATTTGTAAAAGCATACTATCCAAATGTACATGCTTGGGGCTCAGATAAAACGGAGTTTGTCGAAGCGTTTTTTCTTGATTCAATGGCTGATTTAGATAAAATGTTTGATAGAGGAGACGAATTAATGAAAGCGGCATACCCAGATACTGAGGCTAATAAAGCAAAAGGAAAAGCTTGGAGAAAATATTTTACGGGTGTTCATGGTGATTATCTTTACACATTTATTCACGATCTTTCTAAATAAAAATATTTCATATAAAAAGTATTTGATTTCACAGAAAAGGACGCTCTAAGTGTCCTTTTCTTGTTTTAAATAAGGGCATCGTAAAAACCTAAACTTGTAGAAGCTTCTATTTAGCTGTATTATTGCAATAATTAAATATAGAAAATGAGTTTAGACAGAGAATTATATAAAAGAGCTGATAATAAATGCGAATTGTGTGCAAACGAAGAGCATTTACAAATACATACTTTAGCGCCACAAAAAGATGAAACTTTAACAAAATCGTTAGTAGCATGTAAAACTTGTATTGACCAAATAGAAGACCCGGAAATCACAGATGCAAACCATTGGCGTTGTTTAAATGATAGTATGTGGAGTGAGCAAGATGCTGTAAAAGTAGCCGCTTGGAGAATGCTTTCTCGTTTAAGAACAGAAGGCTGGCCACAAGATTTGCTAGATATGATGTATTTAGAAGATGATATTTTGGAATTTGCTAAAGCTACTGGGGAAGGAGAAGCAGATCCGGAAAAATTAATTCACAGAGATGTAAATGGCGTTGTTTTGCAAGCAGGAGATTCCGTAGTGTTAATAAAGGACTTAAAAGTTAAAGGGTCTAGTATGATTGCAAAACAAGGAACCGCAGTTAGAAATATACGTTTAGACCATGAAAACGAAAAATATATTGAAGGTAAAGTTGGTCCAACATTAACTGTTATTATCACAGACTACGTAAAGAAATTATAATATTTGGGCGTTACCACAAGGGTCGGGCTTTCCGCTATATCTTTCTTGTGCTGAACTTGTTTCAGTATCTCATCAAGTATTTTTCACATATCTTAAATCAGTTTCAAGCCAAACTTATAGTTTAAGCCCAAAAAAGGATGCCGCTGCAATCCCTAACGCAAACAAAAGATATGCTAGAAATAAGACCAACATGCGAAAACTGTAACAAGCTATTGCCTTTCAATTCAAAGGAAGCCATGATTTGCACGTTTGAATGTACTTTTTGTATAGATTGTGTAGAAGCTATTTTGCAACATGTTTGTCCAAACTGTGGTGGGGGTTTCGAAAAACGACCTATTCGACCAGAACATTTACTAGCTAAGCACCCAGTTTCAACAAGGGTGGTTTATAAACCTGTAGATTTAGAAAAACACAAAGATGTATTGCTTAAAAAATCTGATAAAAATTAATACAGTTATGAAGACGTATCAGCAATAATCTTCCACTCGCCATTAATTTTCTTAAAAACAAGCATAAAAATTCCATCGGCATTGCCGACTTCGCGCTTTATATGATATTCGCCTAAAACAAAATATGAGCCTTCACATATATTAGAAATATCATTTATTTTAAAATTCAACTTACCGGTGTGGTCTTCCGTAGGATATGCTTTTTGATAACGATCTAAGGTGTTCTCCCAACCATACGTAACACCATTACTACTATAAAATTTAAGGGAGTCGCTTTTCCAGTAGCCTTCCATAAATTCTTCTAGGTTATTATTTGACCAAGCAATCCTTTGTTTTTTTAATACTTTATTAATGTCTTTTATATCTGCTTCCTTATTAGATTGTCCATAACTGCTAGAAAAGCATACTATACAAAATAATACGATTAGTTTTTTCATGTGGTAGTATTTAATATAATTAATCTAGTTGCAAAACCTGTACCATCCTTTTTTTTGCATGATAAACTGGTATTTACTTAATTAGTAATTGTTTTAATAACCGTAAAAGTAACAAAATCTTCTATTGAACTCAGTTAAACTTTTTCGATTCGCTAAAAATTTGAATTAGTCAAAAAAAAAGGTTGCTCATCGATGAAATTGACATCAAATATTTTTTCATCTCATGTTAAAATCTGTTGGTCGAAAAAATTACAGATAAGACATTTATTTTCCTACTTTTATCTTGTAGTCAATTGATTGCTCTCCCTCAGGTTTATTGTTTAACTATTTAAAATCACTGTATTATGGATTTAGAAATTACTAATTGCAACAACTTTTTTAAGATTAAGGGTGTTCTTAACAAAACCAGCATAAACTTATTTCAAAATGAGTTTAATAACATTTTTGAAAGCGTAAGTGATCTTACGATTAGTGTTCAAGATATTGAAAGTATGGATAAATATGGTGTTGACGCCATTGCCAAACTTCATCAAGAAGCTTTAAATAAAAACAAAAGATTATCTATTATTGGTTTTGGTTGTAAAGATTTATATGATCATTTTAAAACCAATACAACGGCTGCTTAATTTGGGCTGATTACAATACGTTTTTTTGTTTTTTGTAAAAAGCATCAGCTTGCAGTTGCATAAGTTCCCTCGCTTTGTTGCGCTTGTGTGAGTATAGCTCATCTTCATTTTCTATGTCGCTATAAATTCGGTCGTTGATTGCGTAATCTGTTTTTAACATAGCTTCCTGCTGGTTTTTATTTTGAAGCACATTTGTTTTAACAGTAGCCTCTTGATCTTCTAACTTAAAGTCATAAGTGCCTTTTGGAGACAATAACTTAGCAAAAATGGGAGAGGTTTCAATAGCTAAAAACAATAAAAATATAAAGAACGAAGGCAGCCATGGTAATTTGCCTAAGGCGTTAACGCGTGCCATTAAGCCATCAAAATTATTGATAATAGGTTGTGTGTTTATTATTTGGGTCTCATATTCGCCTTTAAGTTTTGTTATTTGGGTCTCATTAGCGGCAATTTTTACTTTATTTTCGGCTTTTAGCTGCTGTAATTCGGCTAATAACCCGTCATGCTTTTCTCGTTTTTCTTTATAAACGGGACCTTTGCCTAAAAGTTTTGTTCCTGCAGTGCCTTCGGCTTCTGCTATATAAGTGTTGTATAATTGGTTTACTTCAGCTTCTTTTGTCTCTATTTCTTTTTGCAAATTTGCAATATCATTATTTAAACCCAATATAGTTGGGGTAAACAGTTCTGCAATTTGGTTTTTATTGGCTAGCGTTAAATCATTTTTTTGTTCTAATAATACTTGGTTAATTTCCTTTTCAAAAATTTTCAATTCTAGAGGTTTTGAAATAACAACTGCAATAATAACGGCTAATATAATTCTGGGTGATGCCTGAATTAATTCATCTATAGCATGCCCTGTTTTTTTAATAGTAGAAACGATATAGCGGTCTAAATTAAAAATGAGTAAACCCCAAACGAGTCCAAAGAAAATAGCTGTGTAAAGATTATCGAAAACAGTATAAAGTGCATAACTAGCGGCAATTAAAGCCATAATAGCAGTAAAGAAAACGGTGGCTCCTATACCTGCGTATTTGTTTTGTTCTCCTATAGAACAATCCTCTAAAATATCGGTATCTGCTCCTGAGCAGATTATAAAAAAACGCTTTAACATCATGTGATTGATTTTGATTGATTGACTATTAGAACGTTAAAAGGGGAAGTTTGTTACAGTTTTAAGGGTAAATAGATTGATTTTTTATCTTTTTCTAGACCTAATGCTCTCAATAACTACAGTTGCAATTATTAAAGATCCGCCAAAAAACGTATTAAGTGTGGGTATTTCATTTAAGAAAATAAAGGCTATTATTATTCCAAAAATAGGTTGAACACTTCCAATAATACTTGCTGTGCTTACCGAGAAATGTTTAAAGCTTGCAATAAATAAAGAATGCCCAATAGCAGTGGTTACTAAGCCCAATATGATTAGGTATGGAATTTGGGTTTGCATGTTGGTTATATCCATTGTAAACATAACGGGTAGTAAAAAGATACTTACTATTAAAGCTTGCTGCATCATGAGCACCGTGCCATTGTATTGGTGTACATGGCGTTTTAAAATAAGGTTTCTTAAGGCGTAACATAAAGCGGAAAAAACACCGCAGAGGATACCTTTTATGTAAGTGCTTTCAAAATTAAAATCTGGTGCAAGAATATAAATGCCTAGCAAAACCATGAGTGCTAAAATAATATGGATTGGGTTTAATTTAGATTTTGTAAAAAAGGGTTCTAACAATGCTGTGATTACAGGAAATGTAAACATAGACAGCATCCCTATTGCTACGTTTGATAGTTTTAAGGCATAAAAATAAGTAACCCAATGTGTGCCTAATAATAAGGCACTTAAAAGAATGGTTGGGATATCTGTTCTAGAATTTATCTTGATGCTCAACTTTTTATAACGGCAAAATATAAAAAGGAATAAAGCACCTAATGCACTTCTGCACCAAATAATTACAGGAGTTGGTAAGTCTATAAATTTTCCTAAAGCACCAGAAGTACTAATTAATAAGGTAGCAAATGTGAGTAATAAAAGTTGATAACTGTGTTGGTTTTTCATGCTGAATGCAAAGAAAATGATATTATTTCTTTTCTAAGTTAATTAACTTCCTTAAAAACTCCTGACAAGAACAGTTCTGTAGGTCATTTAGGTTAAATATTTTATTTAGTAGGATATAATCTGTATTTTTTATATATTTATAAACGAGTTAAATCATGTATTACCTTTAATTCTCTCCCTAATAATTACTTTTAGCAGCCTTAGATCCTCCTTTTTTTATTAAGTAACCTGGTTTTGGTATTTTTTTATAAATTATTAACCAACTAATTAAATCATTATGAAAAAAACAATTATGATGCTATTCATTATTCTAGTGAGTAGCCAATTTATTCAAGCACAGGGTGTTTCTGTGCACATGTACAGGAGAGTTGCAGACACAGACATGGAAGAGGTCTTAAAGCGAGAAGTACAGTATTGGAGCAAGTTTGCTGAAAGTGAAATTGAAAAAGGCAATATGTCTTTTTGGGGAGTGTTTGTTAGAATAGGGGGGACAGATTTAGAAAACGAACCCAATATTCTAATTATTAACGGCTTTCCAGATATTGATAAAGAAGTTAATTGGGGAGGGGTTAAAGATATGTTTCCAGATACGAAAATGGAAGACATAGATACAAGAGGGTTAAGTGCCACAACCGATATGATTGTGCTAAAAGATTTAAATAATCATATCCAAGTACCTGATGCAACCGGCGACGATTTTCAGTTTGCTAGGATCAAGTATCACAATGTGAAAGATCTTGGATGGCATTTTGAATTTGAAGCTAATAAGGTGAAACCGTTTTTTAAAGCCGATATGGATGCTGGAAAATCTAAAAGAAAGGGTTGGGGAAATGCTGTTGTTTTAGAACCAAAATCAGAGAAATTTCCTTATAAAGCATATTCTTATAACTTATTTTCAAAATTAAGTGATGCCTTAAACCCAAGGCATAAAGAGGGGACGCCATTTCCAAATGGGTTTTTTGATGAATATCAAAAAAATGTTGCTGGACCAGATGATTCCAGATTGTATAGAGTTGTAAAAGTAGTCTCCAAATAAAAAAAGGGGTTGAACTTAAATTCAACCCCTTTTTTATTTTGATAATTCTGTAAAATATTTATAAAAATAAGGGATGGTCTCAATGCCTTTTAAGTAGTTCCAAACACCAAAATGTTCGTTTGGTGAATGAATGGCATCGCTATCTAACCCAAAGCCCATTAAAATGGTTTTGCTTTTTAACTCTTGCTCAAAAAGGGCAACAATAGGAATACTGCCACCACTGCGCTGAGGGATAGGTGTTTTTCCAAACGTATCTTGATAAGCTTTACAAGCTGCCTGATAACCTACACTGTTTATTGGGGTGACATAGCCTTGACCTCCGTGGTGAGACGTTACTTTTACTTTTACGCCTTTTGGCGCGATACTTTCGAACTGATTTTTGAATAAATCGGTAATGTTTTCCCAATCTTGGTGTGGTACTAAGCGCATTGATATTTTAGCATAAGCTTTGCTAGCGATAACTGTTTTTGCGCCTTCGCCCGTATATCCTCCCCAAATACCATTAACATCTAGAGTGGGTCTGATAGAGTTTCTTTCATTGGTAGTATAGCCTGCTTCTCCGTAAACGGCATCAATATCTAAGGCTTTTTTATAGTTTTCTAGATTGAATGGAGCTTTTGCCATTTCTGCACGTTCTTCTTTAGAAAGTTCTTCAACGTTGTCATAAAACCCTGGAATGGTTATGTGATTGTTTTCATCATGAAGTGAGGCAATTATTTTCGTTAAAATATTGATTGGGTTGGCTACTGCTCCTCCATATAAACCTGAATGCAAATCTCTGTTTGGGCCAGTAACTTCTACTTCAACATAACTTAGTCCTCGGAGTCCAGTTGTGATTGATGGGACATTGTTAGCAATCATTCCTGTATCCGAAATTAAAATAACATCGTTCTTTAATTTCTCTTGATTGTTTTTTACAAATATGGCGAGGTTTGCACTTCCTATTTCTTCTTCACCTTCAATCATAAACTTGACGTTACAAGGCAATTGATTTGTGGAAGTCATAAACTCCATGGCTTTAACGTGCATGTACATTTGCCCTTTATCATCACAAGCACCACGCGCAAAAATTGCACCGTCTGGATGTTTTTCTGTTTTTTTAATAACGGGTTCGAATGGAGGAGAGAGCCATAAATCTAGTGGGTCTGGTGGTTGCACATCATAATGTCCGTACACTAAAACCGTTGGTAGGTTTTCATCAATTATTTTTTCGCCGTAAACTATCGGGTAGCCATCGGTTTTACAGATTTCAACGGTATCGCAGCCTGCTTTTTCTAGGCTAATTTTAATGGTATCTGCTGTTTTTAAAACATCATTTTTGTATGCTGAATCGGCACTTATAGATGGGATTTTTAATAGTTCGATCAATTCGTTTAAAAACCGGTCTTTGTGTTCAGAAATATACGATTTGATGAGGTTCATAGGTGTTTTTGTAAGGATATGTTCAAAAGTATAAAAAAGAATGTTTTTTGATACTATAAAGTTTGCAATTTAAAAATGTTGTTTATATTTGCATCCCGATAACTATCGGGACTACTAGCGGGCGTGGTGGAATTGGTAGACACGCTAGACTTAGGATCTAGTGCCTCGCGGTGTGGGAGTTCGAGTCTCCCCGCCCGCACAGAATTAATCCTTGTTTTCCTTGTTTAATAAGGGTTTCAAGGATTTTTCATTTTATAAATCCCCTAAAAATACCCCTAGTATTAGGTTTGAATCACTTTTTTGACGAAGATTTGAAGATTTCTTGTAATCTAAGTATAGACACTTATTACTTCTTAAAGCCTAATAGCATTACTAATATAAGAAATTTTGATTCAAATAACCTGAAAACGGATCAAGAACAATTGTTGTGTTTAAGCAAAAATTCTGGTTAATCTAAAAAGGAAGAACTCTACATTTTTGACACCTCTAAACTGTGCTCTAAAAGCCTTTATTTTGGCATTAAAGGATTCCGCTGAAGCATTGGTGCTTCTGTTTATAAAGTAATTTGGGATTGACCTGTAGTTTATTGTTATTGTATTTGCAATAGTATTAAAAGCCTTAAAGCCTGTTTGTTCTACATCTTTATGCCAGTGGGCTAGCTTAGTATAAGCCGTTTGTATAGAAGTAGCTGTATTGAATATATTTCTTAAGCCCTGTACTAGGTTATATGCTTTCTTGATGTCTGGATATTGCTCAAATAGTATTTTGGATCTTAAGTATTGGCTTTGCGTCCAATTACTAGGGGCTTTGAAGAGTAGGTATCTACTTCGGGCCAAGAGTTGTTTTCTTGTATCACCATTGTCAAAGGTTTCTGGTTTATATTCTATTTGTTTGATTTTAGTTTGCTTAATCTGTTTATTTTCCTGATCTATAGCCTCCCAACGATGTTTTATTCGAATATCTTGCAAGGCTTCTAAAGCTAGTTTTTGGACATGAAAACGATCTGTTACCTGTATGGCTTTAGGAAAACATTTTTTAGCAATCATTTTCATGGAATTAGCCATGTCAAGAGTAATCTCTTTGACTTTTGGACTTACTATATTAGACTGGACATTAGATTGCGAGATTTAGAATTGCATAATTTAACTTTGAATTATGAAAAGAGCACACAGAAATTACAGTTTATCATCTCAACTAATAACCTTAATAAAGAGATGTTAACATCTGTTATTAAATTAATTTGGCATTTCTTAATCCTTAACAACTTAAAGATTATATATTTGCAAAAAATGTATTTTTTGGAAGGTGTTTTGCCTTTTAAATAGCGTGTTTTAAGCCGTTAAATATAAATCATAATTAAAAAAAATGAACAAAGACATTAATTTACAAGCAGCAGATAATATCAGAGCATTAGCTGTAGCTATGGTAGAAAAAGCTAATTCAGGTCATCCAGGTGGTCCAATGGGAGGTGCAGACTTTATGCATATTCTGTACTCAGAGTTTTTTAATTATGATCCATCAGATATGGCATGGGCATTTAGAGATCGTTTCTTTATGGATGCTGGTCACTTATCTACTTTAATGTATGCGCAATATTATCTTTTGGGTAACTATGCAAAAGATGACGTCGCAAATTTTAGGCAATGGGGCTCTATTACTCCAGGACATCCGGAGGTTGATGTTGCTAGAGGTATAGAAAATACATCAGGCCCATTAGGTCAAGGACATACTATGGGAGTGGGAGCAGCCATTGCCGCTAAGTTTTTACAAGCTAGATTTGGAGATTGGATGAACCATAAAATTTATGGTTTCATTTCTGATGGTGGTGTTCAAGAGGAAATATCTCAGGGTGCAGGTAGAATTGCAGGTCATTTAGGATTGAGTAACTTTATTATGTTCTTCGATTCTAACGATATCCAATTATCAACATCAACAGATGAGGTAACTTCTGAAGATACCGCTATGAAATATGAAGCATGGGGGTGGAACGTGGTTACCATTGATGGTCATAATCATGATGAAATAAGAAAAGCATTAACCGATGCTAATAACGAATCTGAAAAACCAACCTTAATTATTGGTAAAACAATAATGGGTAAAGGTGCGGTGGCAGCAGACGGAAGTATGTTTGAAGGTTATTGTGAATTACACGGACAACCTATTGGCGCAACAGGAGCCGATTACGAAAAGACGTTATTGAATTTAGGTGCTGATATTGAAAATCCGTTTAATGTTTTTGATGATGTTAGCGAATTTTACAAAAATTTAATAACAGAAAAAATAGCAAAAGCTGCTGAAAAGAAAGCGGTTGTTAACGCTTGGAGAACAGCTAATCCAGCATTAGCTGATAAATTAGATTTTTTCTTATCAGGAAAACTTCCAGAATTAGATTTTGAATCTATCGAGCATAAAGCAGGTTTAGCCACAAGAGCTGCCTCGTCAGGCGTTTTAGCATATTTAGCTGAAAATGTAGAAAACATGATAGTGTCTTCTGCGGATTTATCAAACAGTGATAAAACAGACGGTTTCTTAAAGAAAACTCATGCACTTAAAAAAGGTGATTTTACAGGGTCTTTTTTACAAGCCGGTGTTGCAGAATTAACAATGTCTTGTATTGCAAATGGCATAGCTTTACATGGAGGTATTATTCCTGTTGTTGCAACATTCTTTGTGTTTTCAGATTATATGAAACCAGCCATTCGATTAAGTGGTATTCAAGAATTAGGTGTAAAATACGTTTGGACTCATGATGCCTTTAGAGTAGGCGAGGATGGACCAACACATCAGCCAATCGAGCAAGAAGCACAAATTCGTTTATTGGAAAAACTTAAAAACCACAGTGGTAAAAATAGTTTTTTAGCTATGCGTCCTGCAGATTCAGCAGAAACAAGTGTGGCTTGGAAAATGGCTTTAGAAAATACAGATACACCATCAGGTTTAATTTTGTCAAGACAAGGTATAAAAGATATTCCTGCACAAGGCGAATCAAGATATCAAGAGGCTTTAGCGGCACAAAAAGGCGGGTACTTGGTTAAAGAAGTGGAGAATCCAGATGTGGTTTTAATTGCAAATGGTTCTGAAGTTTCAACGTTAATAGAAGCAGCTCAATTACTTGAAGAAAGAGAAAATCTAAAAGTAAATATCGCTTCTATAATTTCAGAAGGTGTATTCAGGCAACAGTCTAAAGCATATCAAGAAAGCGTTATTCCAAAAAACAAACCGTTATATGGTTTAACAGCAGGATTACCGGTAAACTTAGAAGGTCTTGTTGGTGAAAATGGAAAAGTTTTTGGAGTTGACCATTTTGGGTACTCTGCACCAGCTAAAGTGTTAGATGAAAAATTTGGATTTACTGGAGAAAAAGTAAGCCAAAATGTAATGGAATATTTGAATGCAAACGTTTTAATAAAATAAAAGAAAAAAATGAAGTTTTTTATAGATACAGCAAACCTAAGTGATATTGCAGAAGCACAAGCTTTAGGTGTTTTAGATGGTGTTACAACCAACCCGTCTTTAATGGCAAAAGAAGGCATTACAGGTGCAGATAATATTATAGCACATTATAAAAAGATATGTGATATAGTAGAAGGTGATGTTAGCGCCGAAGTGATTTCAACTGATTTTGATGGGATGGTTAAAGAAGGTGAAGCATTGGCTGCTTTACATCCACAGATTGTTGTAAAATTACCAATTATTGCTGATGGGATAAAAGCTTGTAAATATTTTTCAGATAAAGGCATAAGAACGAATGTTACTTTAGTCTTTTCTGCAGGTCAAGCACTTTTAGCAGCAAAGGCTGGAGCTACTTATGTGTCGCCATTTATTGGAAGATTAGACGATATCTCTACAGACGGTTTAAACCTAATTGCTGAAATCAGACAAATTTATGATAACTACGGGTTTGAAACTCAAATTTTAGCAGCATCAGTGCGTCACACCATGCATGTTATAGATTGTGCTAAATTAGGAAGTGATGTCATGACAGGTCCTTTATCATCAATAAAAGGCCTACTAAAGCATCCTTTAACTGATAGTGGTTTAGCTAAGTTTTTAGAAGATTATAAAAAAGGGAATTAGTTTTCTAATTCTATTTTAAATAAAGTATTAAAGCTTCTCATTTTTGAGAAGCTTTTTTTGTTATACCAATTATTAATAATCGAACTCGGGTTAAAAGTAAAATCCAATAAAAATTTAACATTTTAAGTATGTAACATTTTTAATGTTAGATAGTCTAGTTTAAAACGACTAAGCCAATAATTTGTAACTTTGTATACCAAGCATCATAATATTATGGATATCAACGACAATATTGAGTCGCCTTTAAATCTGCAAGTTAGTTTTAATAAGTTATTAGAGCATTACGAAACTTTGGCTAAAAGCGATGAAGCATTTATTGTTGCTAAGGCAAACCGCATTTTAGAAACAGCAGAACACTATCCGGAACTGAGAGAGGGTTTTAGCGATGTATCTATATTAAAGACAAGAGCAAAGGAAATAAGTATTATTCTTCAAGATTCGTTTAGTTCGATTTTAACAAAAAACGAAATTAAAACGGCTTCTGTTCCTTTTCATAATTTAATTTTTAACGCTTCAGAACGTTTTAGAAATATCATCAAAACCGCAGGCGATGATTTTGAACTTGATATAAAAAATATGCCAAAAGATGATACCTACATCATTGCGTGTACCATCATTTTAAACTTTTGTTATGGCTATAATTTAAACTTTAAAAGACCATTTTATTACGAAATACCTGATGCAAACGGGGTGCTTCATTATTATAAAATATTATATAATGCAGATTTTACTGAAATAGTACCAACAAAAAATGCACCAAAAATTACCCAAAAAGATTACGATGAATTATTGGATAATTTTGAAAATATTGAACTTTGGAAAGAAAAATTCCCTCCCAATAGTTATATTTTTAAAGGGTTTGTAATATCTAATATTTTTGATGTTACCGACGACCAATCAATTTCTAACATCAAATCCAGCTTAATTAGTAAAGGCAAACGTAAAGATGAAAGTTTTATTGAAAGTTTTCATGAAGTCTTTAGGTCCCTTTTAGGTATAAATGATATCAAAGTGGGCTTTTCAATCTTTAATAAAGAAGAGAATACTTTTGAGCATGTTTATGGAGCGGGAATGAATAGCTTTCTTTTAGGGGATTTAGAAAGTGCAAGTTGTGGAGATTCTTTATGCAGTTGGTCTTATAATAGGTTGTTAAAAGAAAACAAGTATTTTTCAGTATCTGATGTAGACAAAACGTTTAAAAAAGCAAAAGGTCGTGCACCACATATTACTAGTTTACATAAGCAAGGGGTTAAAAGTGCCATTTTTGCTCCTATTGCAAATGATGACGGCTTAATGGGTGTCATTGAAATCGTATCTAATAAACCTCAAGTGCTTAATAGTATTAACGCCAATAAGTTGGTTGATGTCATGCCATTTATAGTATCGGCTGTTGAGCGATCTAAAAATGAAGAAGCTAATTTAATAGAAGCTATTATTCAAAAAGAATGTACTTCTATTCATCCAAGTGTCCATTGGCAATTCGAGAAGGAGGCTAAAAACTTCATTAAGGCAGAAATGAATGGTAAGCAAGCTATTTTTAGTAAAATAGCATTCGAAAACATTTATCCGCTTTATGGTCAAATAGATATTAAAGGGTCATCCGAAGCTAGGAATAATGCAACTAGATTGGATTTAACGCTTCAGTTAAATGCTGTTAAGAATATTTTTGAAAAAGTTTCAGAAATAGAATCCTTACCAATTTATGAACAGTTTGTCTATCAAATCGATGACTATTTAGAAGGATTGAACACTCATTTTCAAGTAGATAGCGAACAGCAAATTTCTGAGTTTATTAAACAAGATATTGAGCCTGTATTAAAACATATTTACGCGATTGATGATTTGAAAGTACATATTGATGCTTATTTTGATAGTATTGATGATAAAGTAGATGTGCTTTATAACCATAGAAGAGATTATGATAATACCATTGCCATGATTAATAAAGAAATGGCATCGCTTTTAGATAAAAAACAAGTAGAGGCACAACAAATGTATCCGCATTATTTTGAACGGTTTAAAACGGATGGTGTAGAACATAATATGTATATAGGTGAATCTATTACGAAAGAAGATTCATTCAATCCAATTTATCTTTATAATTTAAGATTATGGCAGTTGCAAGTCATGTGCGAAATGGAAAATACGTATTACCAAATGCAATCTGAATTTCCGGTAGCACTAGATGTGGCTTCTATGATATTAGTATTCAATCAACCACTATCTATAAGTTTTAGAATGGATGAAAAACAATTTGATGTAGATGGTACTTATAATGCTAGGTACGAAATTGTAAAAAAACGAGTTGATAAAGCTTATATAAAAGGAACAAATACACGAGTTACTGATAAAGGAAAGATTACGATAGTTTATTCTCAAAAACAAGACGAACGAGAGTATTTAAGATATATTAAATTTTTGCAGTCCAAGAATTATTTAGATACTGATGTGGAGATTGTTGAATTGCAGGATTTGCAGGCTGTAACTGGTCTTAAGGCAATACGAGTAAGTGTGCTATATCATAAAAATGAAGAAGATAAAGCCTTTTACACTTATGATGATTTAATGAAGGAAATTAAGGCTTAAGAAGCTCCTCCAAAATATTTAAAAGCAATAGCAAAAGAAATAACACTCACAATAATACCAATCATAAATACGGAATATGTAAGTCTAAGAATCTTGTATTTTTTATCTAAAACCAATCCTAAAAAATATAAATCTTTTTTCATTGAAGAATATAAGTAATCGCGGTCTTGCATCATTTCGCCCATAGCCCATTCAAAATCTTTAAGGCTCATTTTATGAAAGTTTCCAAAGAATAGCAGATTCACTTTTTTGTTAGCAACATCGTCTTTGGTAAACTTTCCGCTAGTAATATTTGGTCTCGTGGCCAATATGGATAGTATAATTGATGCCACCGTAAATAGAACAAAAATGGCGGTCGGTACAATAAGATGTTCATTAGAGGCATTATCTAACTTAGAAACCAAATTTGATAAAACTAAAGACACAATAATGGCATTAACGGATAACAGAATATTTGCCTTTGTGTCTGCAATATTACTAAGATGCATGTGGTTTTTTAAGGTAACACGAAACATGGTTTCAATACCACGTTCTGGTAATTCTACCTTGTTTTTTTTAAAACGTAATTCCTCTTTTTTCTGTTTTAATTTATTGCTTTCTATCTCAATTTTTTTCTTGGATTTCAGTAGCTCTGAAATATTTTTGCCCTTTCTTTTGTCCCAATTAGCCGATGCTTCATCAGTATAAAATCGATGTTTTGTGGTAAGGAAATTTATGTTTTCATCAAGCCATTCGCTTTCAGATAATTTTTTATTACAGTTTAACTCCCACTCTTTTCTTAGTAATTCTGAAACTTCTATGTAGCTTTTACTGCCTATATGGGAACAATCGGCATCTTTAATTATTTTTTCTAATTGGGTTTTTGGTTCATGCGCTATTTTAGTAGCTAAAATCAAATTACAAACAGCATTAATGTCAGCCTCAGGAATTTTTTGCTGTTTTAAGAAATTGGATGCAATTATCGCGCTTTCTTCTTCATGGTTTTTAATACTTTTAGTAAAACCGGTATCATGAAACCAAGATGCAATTAACAGAAGGTTTTTTTGAGTGTCGTCAATCCCTGAAAGGCTGGCTAGCTCATTCGCTTTTTCAACTACACGTTGGGTGTGGGTAAGATTATGGTAAACAAAAGAAGTATCTAGATTTTCATTTAAAAAACTAATTACAAATTTTTCAACTTTATCAGTTAAGCTATCCATGGACATTAATAGTTTATTTAGTAAAAATACTAAACTTTATTCAACATAAAGTTATAGCTGCTAAAACGTAAATATTTGTCGTAAATTTCATGAATGTTTTCAGTCTATCAAGAAGAATCGAAAATGTAAGTTTTTCATAAGAGTTTCGACTGATTTTTAGTTGAAAGCATATTATTAATTAATTTAAAAAAGAAAGGAATACATATTATGCTAACTTGGAAAGAAGTTATCAACTTTTCCGTAAAAGGAAACCCAACTCCAGACAAACGTGTCGAGAAATCAGAAGCCGAATGGCGGGCACAATTATCTCCAGAACAATTTAGAATTACAAGACAAAAAGGTACGGAACGTCCACATAGCGGTGCGCTTTGCAGTATTCATGATGCAGGCAAATACAATTGTGTGTGTTGTAATACGCCTTTGTTTGATTCTAGCATTAAATTTAGCTCAGGTACAGGATGGCCTAGTTTTACACAACCCATTAAAGAAAATGCCATTAAGTACGAAAGGGATACCGCCTTTGGTATGGTTCGCGTTGAGGTGATGTGTAATACTTGCGACGCCCATTTAGGGCACGTATTCCCTGATGGTCCAGAACCTAGCGGATTACGTTATTGTATTAATTCGGAATCTATGCAATTAGAAAAGGAGATAACTAATGAACAATAAAAATCTACAATTAGCCACATTTGGTGGTGGCTGTTTTTGGTGTACGGAAGCCGTATTTCAAGAAGTAAAAGGTGTTGAAAAGGTGGTGTCTGGATATTCAGGAGGAAACGTTCCTGGGTATCCAACTTATAGAGAAATTTGTTCTGGTTTAACAGGGCACGCCGAAGTAATACAGGTCACTTTTGATTCAAACATTATTTCTTATGAAGATATTTTAGTTATTTTCATGACCACTCATGACCCAACAACTTTAAATAGACAAGGTGGCGATAAAGGAACCCAATATCGTTCGGTTATTTATTATCACGATGATGCTCAAAAAGAAATTGCAGACCTTGTGGTTAAAGAAGTTTCTCGGTATTATGAAAACGCTGTAGTAACTGAAATAAGCCCTTTAGATGTTTTTTATGAAGCTGAAAAAGAACATCAAGATTATTATAGAAATAATCAAACGCAAGGGTATTGCAGTTTTGTAATTACACCAAAGTTGGCAAAGCTGCGTAAGCTTCATGCTGATAAATTAAAATAATGAAAATTAAATTTAAAGAAAGGGATAATTATATGTCTAATCAATTAGAACATAAACAAGTATTTAAAGCGCCAGAATTTGATGTTAATCAGTGGGTTGATACTGAAGGAAACAAAACAGAAGCTATTAAGCTTTCAGATTTTAAAGGTAAGTTTAAAGTCGTGTATTGTTTTCAAAGTTGGTGTCCAGGATGCCATAGTAAAGGATTACCAGATTTAAAGAAAATGGTTAATGCTTTAAAAGGTAATAATAATGTTGCCTTTTTAGCCATTCAAACAGTTTTTGAAGGACATGATTCCAATACTTACGAGAAAATGGTAGCAACCCAAAAACAATATGATTTGCATATACCATTTGGGCATGATGCGGGTAATGATGGGAAATCTATATCCAATATCATGACCAATTATCAAACAGGAGGGACGCCTTGGTTTTTGTTTATAGATAAACATGACAATGTGGTGTTTTCAGACTTTCATTTAAATCCGGATGCGGCCATTGAGTTGCTCAAAACGATGTAAATTTTGAAAGTAGAAATTAAACTTTATGGCACCGAAAAGTGCCATAAAACACAATACTATAAAAAATATTTAACAGATTTGAATTTGAAATATGCATTTCTTGACGTTGAAGCAAATAATGACAGTGCTTACGCATTAAGAAGTCTCTACGAAAACAGAAAGCTTAATTTTCCAACGATTACCATTGGGAAAAAGAAGTTGCGAAATCCGTCGGACAAAGATTTAAAGAAATGGATTGAAAGATAAGTATGAAATTAAACATAAAAGATAAATTTAATGTAGCATTGCCAGCAGACCCAAGTCTGGAAAATACAAGAAGACAGGTTAAAAACAGTTGCTTTTCTTATGTAACACCCAAAAAAACGGCAAACCCAGAGTTATTGCACGTTTCTCCAGAGATGCTTCAAAACTTAGGTTTAACGGAGGCAGATAGTAAAAGTGAAACTTTTTTAAAGGTGTTTACCGGAAATCAAGTATTACCAAATACTAAGCCTTACGCCATGTGTTATGGTGGGCATCAATTTGGGAATTGGGCAGGGCAATTAGGTGATGGCCGTGCCATTAATTTATTCGAAGTAGAACATAATTCTCAACCTTGGATATTGCAATTAAAAGGTGCTGGAGAAACGCCATACTCTCGAACTGCAGATGGTTTAGCGGTATTGCGTTCGTCCATTCGTGAATATTTATGTAGTGAAGCCATGTATCATTTAGGTGTGCCAACAACACGTGCATTATCATTAGCGTTGTCTGGCAACAAAGTATTGCGTGATGTACTGTATAATGGTAATTCAGCCTATGAAAAAGGAGCTGTTGTAGCACGAGTGTCTCCTAGTTTTTTGCGTTTTGGAAGTTATCAGATTTTTGCAGCAAGACAAGATAATGAGACCTTAAAAACGTTGGTAGATTTCACTATAAAACAGCATTTTTCACATTTAGGAAACATAATTACTCCAGAAACATATTTAGAGTTTTTTAAAGAAGTTTCAGAACTAACTTTAGATATGATTGTCCATTGGCAACGTGTTGGTTTTGTGCATGGTGTTATGAATACGGATAATATGTCCATTTTAGGTTTAACCATAGATTATGGGCCTTATGGTTGGCTTGAAGGATTTGATTATGGTTGGACACCAAATACAACCGATAAGCAACATAAACGTTATCGTTACGGAAATCAGCCTAATATTGGTTTGTGGAATTTAATGCAATTAGCCAATGCCTTATATCCATTAATTGAAGATGTTCCTGCTTTAGAAGGTGTTTTAGAAGCTTATAAAACCAATTTTGATATAGCGTCATTAAGTATGATGCGTTCCAAGTTAGGTTTGCGAACAGAAGTAGATGGGGATAAATTTCTCGTTCAAGATTTAGAAGAGCAGCTACATGTAACAGAAACTGATATGACCATTTTTTTTAGAAATTTAAGTGATTTCAAAAAAGATGAACCTTTTAATGGATTGAAAGCGGTTGAAGATTCGTTTTATATGCCTAAAGAAGTTTCGGGTGCAATCGAAGAAAAATGGAACGACTGGTTTCAGCGTTATGCAACAAGATTGGAACAAGAGCCTTTTTCAGATGAAGAAAGAAAAGAGAAAATGAATACGGTAAATCCTAAATACGTATTACGAAATTATATGGCACAATTAGCGATTGATGCTGCCGATAAGGGCAATTATAAATTAATAGATGAATTGTTTTTACTTTTAAAACAACCTTATAGCGAGCAATCCGAACACCAAAAATGGTTTTCAAAGCGTCCTGAGTGGGCAAGGAATAAAGTGGGGTGTTCCATGTTGTCATGTAGTTCGTAATGGAGATGTTGCAAAAAATAGCATTAGGAGGCGGATGTCATTGGTGTACAGAAGCGGTATTTCAATCTTTAATTGGCGTTACAAAGGTAGAACAAGGTTTTGTGGCTTCAACTCATGAGCATAGTTCATTTTCAGAAGCTGTGATTGTTCATTTTAATTCGGAAGATATATCCCTAAAAACATTAGTTGAGGTGCATTTACATACGCATAAAAGTACATCAAATCATGCCATGCGAATCAAATACCGTTCTGCAGTTTACGTGTTTTCAGAAACTCAAAAACAGGAAGCAGAGTATATTATAGACACCTTTCATAAAACGTTTAATAACGAATTGATAACCCGAGTATTTCCGTTTAAAACATTTAAAGCCTCCAGGCAAGAAATTACTGATTACTATTATGATAACCCAGAGAAACCATTCTGTGAAAGCTTTATAAATCCAAAGCTTAAACTGTTATTAAATCAATTTTCAGCTTACGCGAATCTTGATAAATTAAAACATTTAAAACATGCAAAGTACCAAACTGAATATTCAAAATAAAAAAGGGCACAAATTACAAGCGTATTTGGAGTTGCCACCAAGTAAAATACAACCATAATCATGAGTATGAAAACAACAAAAATAGGATTAGGACTGGCCGCTTTAGGCAGACCGGAATACATTAACATAAGAGAAGATAACGCAATAGATAAATCTGAAGAAGCTTTTAAAAACAATGCGTTTGCTGTATTGGATGAAGCCTATAGATTAGGTGTGCGTTATTTTGATACGGCACCATCTTATGGTAAAGGCGAAGCTTTTTTAGAGGCATGGAACGCTACAAATAAGCATCCAGATGTTGTTTTAGGTACAAAATGGGGCTATACCTATGTGGCTAATTGGGAACTTGGTTATAACGGACAGCATGAGGTTAAAGAACATTCCATAGAAAAGTTGTTGGAGCAGTGGCAGGTGTCAAAAAAAATGCTTTCAAAGTTAAAATACTATCAGGTACATTCTGCAACTTTTGAAAGTGGTATTTTAGATAATGAAGCGGTTCTAAATCAACTTTATAACATTAAAAAAGAAACTGGGTTGCAAATAGGTATTACTACAAGTGGCGCCAACCAAAAAGAGGTTATTGCTGAAGGGTTAAGGGTTAAAGTTCAAGGAGAGTTATTGTTTGATAGTTACCAGGTCACTTATAATATATTTGAGCAATCTACTTTTTCAGTATTAAATGATGCGCTTCAACATGGTAAAAAAGTTATTGTAAAAGAAGCTTTAGCCAACGGACGTGTTTTTCAAAATGAAAAATTTCATCATAATCAAGCGTCTTATAAAAAAATGCAGCAATTATCTGAGAAATATCATGTAGGAATAGACGCTGTTGCTTTGCGCTTTGTAATGGATAGTTTTCAGCCAACTTATGTGTTGAGTGGTGCTTCAAATATAAGTCAACTACAACAAAACTTAAAAGCTTTAACTTTTAAGCTTACAGAACAGGAGCTGTATTTTTTAAAGACTTTGAAAGTGCCGGCCGAATCATATTGGAAGGAACGTAGCTTATTGAGTTGGAATTAAATATTATTGGTCATGTTCTAAAATTATTTTTACACTCATTTAGAAACGGATTTTGGGTATTATCATTCTAACTTTAATTCATATAAATTACCACCATGACCATGTGCTTTTTCATCAGTAATATATAACGTTTTATTGTCTTTAAAACAGACGCCTTCTTTTTGTGATTCAAAATTAAAATCATAAGACTTTACGGTTCCTTTAAAGAAGTCATCAGAAGAGAAATTTGAAAAAACCAAAACAGATTTTTGTGTAAGCAGTGCTACTTGTTTTCCATTGGCACTAATATCTGCGGAAGTTGCCCAACATAACAAATCATTACACGAACTAAACGAACTTATAAGCTCGGCAATATGATGACCTTGTTTTGCTGGGATTTTATATAAATACGTTTTACCAAAATCATATTTTACCCGACTTTTAGTAAACAAGTATAAACTATCATTAAAATGGAAAAATGCTTCGCAATCAAAATACTTACTTTTCCTTTTTGGAGGAAACTTGTTCTGGTTTGAATAACGAAATGAAATACGCTCAACGTTAACTTTTTTAGAACTATTAAGAGCTTCACGATTGACTTTTAAAATGGCCAAGTTTTTTCTTTTATTCAAGTTGTTTCCAAAGTCTCCAATGTATAAGTTTCCTTTTTCATCGGATGCTAAATCCTCCCAATCGTTATTTTTTGCATTGATTTTTAATTCTTTCTTAATTTTTCCTTTTTCATTTAAACCGTATATTTTTGCTGAGTTTCCACCATCATTCAGCATCCAAATTAAATCTGAATTTGGTAGGGTTTCAGTTCCAGAAACTTCATTTAAAGCTTTGGGGACATCTGTTATAACGGTTAAATTTCCAGTGTCGCAACTAGAGGCAATTAAAAAAAAAGAGACAAGAAGTTTATTCATTTAGGCAGTCATGATTTATAGTGTTAAATTTACACAGAATTATTGATATTAAAATTTATTGATAAACAAAGCATTTTAAAAATTCATGACTACAGTTAACGACTTATTAAATCTTTTAGTTTTAGAACAAATAAACGATAATGAGTTTAACGGTGTTAGTAAAACTGTTGGGAGCCCAGTAGTTTTTGGTGGTCAAGTTTTGGCACAAGCAATAAACGCTGTCAGCAGGACCATTACTAATAATAGGGTGTTGCACTCCATGCATTCATATTTTTTAGAAGCTGGAGATTTGGAATGCCCAATTACTTATAATGTGAGTATAGTTAGAGATGGTGGGAGTTTTTCTGTGCGTAGAGTTACGGCGCACCAAAAAGAAATAACTATATTTATACTGTCGGCTTCATTTCATAAACGAGAATCGGGTTACGATCATCAAATAGCTATGAAATCCGGTTTAAGCCAACCCGAAACATTATTAAGCTGGACGGATATGCTCAAACAATATGGTGATTTTTTACCAAGAAGCCTTAAAGCCTTTTTTGAAATAGAACGCCCTATTGAGTTTAAACCAACCGAGTTTGTGAATCCTTTGGAAAAGAAAGATTTACCACCTTTTTATGATGTATGGTTTAAATTAAAGGGTGATGTCGGGAATTTAGATTTGTCAACTAAACAACAAATTTTAACGTATGTTTCCGATTATAACATTTTGGTTTCTGCGCTTAAGCCACATGCAAGTAAAGCGCATTGGGGAAACATGCAAACGGCAAGTTTAGACCACTCCATGTGGTATTTTAGAGATTTTGATTTTAGTGATTGGTTACTATTTTCTATAGAATCTCCTAATATGTATGGTGCAAGAGGATTTGCAAGAGGAAATATTTTTACAAGAGACGGAAAATTAATAGCATCTGTAACTCAAGAAGGGTTAATGCGACCTAAAAATAAAAAAAATGAATAGTAAAATTCTTAAAATAGGGCACCGAGGTGCAAAAGGACATGTTACGGAAAACACGTTAGAATCTATTAAGAGGGCTTTGGAATTAGGTGTTGATGGCATCGAAATTGATGTGCATTTATGTGCGTCGGGAGAGTTAGTTGTCTTTCATGACTTAACTTTAAATAGATTAACTGATGGCTCTGGTGAGGTTTCTAACCACACCCTTAAAGAGTTGAAAAGGCTTAAAGTAAAAGGGCGTTATGAAATTCCAACATTAGCTCAGGTTTTGCTTTTAATTGACAAAAAGTGTTTGGTTAATATAGAATTGAAAGGACAAAATACAGCTAAAGAAGCTTGTAGGTTAATTGATTTTTATGTTGAAAAGAAAGGTTGGGAATATCAAAATTTTATTGTGTCTAGTTTTCAATCAAGTTTACTTGAAACTGTTTTTAAGATCAATGATAAAATTCCATTAGGTGTAATTACAGATACAGATTTGGATAAAGCAGTTGCTTTTGCTAAAACAGTAAATGCCGGTTCAATTCATGCTGATTTCACTATGTTAACCGAAGAGAATGTTCAAGAATTACAGAAAAACTTTAAAGTAGTCGCTTATACCGTAAATAATTTGAAGCCTTTAGATCGTGTTAAAGCTTATGGCGTAGATGCTATAATATCTGATTACCCAGATAGAATATGATTGAAAAAGATGTGATTATTATTGGCGGCGGAGCAGCAGGTTTTTTTGCAGCCATAAATATTGCTGAACAGAATCCAAATTTAAAAGTAGCCATTTTAGAGCGTACCAAAGTAGGATTGGCCAAAGTTAAAGTGTCTGGTGGTGGCCGTTGTAATGTAACTCATGCCGAGTTTATTCCACAAGAATTAGTACAGAATTATCCGCGTGGCGAAAAGGAATTGTTAGGGCCGTTTCATCAATTTATGACTGGCGATACGATTGAATGGTTTGAAAAACGTGGGGTCGCATTAAAGATTGAGGAAGATGGTAGAATGTTCCCTGTTTCCAATTCATCACAAACTATTATAGATTGTTTTTTGAATGAAGCAGAAAAGCATCATGTTGAGGAGTTATATAATCATTCGGTAAAATCAATTGAAAAACATGGTAAGCTATTTCATATTCAAACATCGCAAGGTGAGTTTTCATCTAAAAAAACAGTGGTCGCAACGGGAAGTAATCCTAAGATTTGGAAACTTTTAGAAAATTTAGGGCATACAATTTCACAACCGGTACCATCACTTTTTACATTTAATATAAAAGATCAACGCATACAAGATATTCCCGGAGTGGTAGCTTTGGATGTTGAAGTTAAAGTTGTAAATACAGATTTATGGAGCGAAGGCCCTTTGCTAATAACCCATTGGGGTATGAGCGCTCCATCCATATTGAAATTGTCTGCTTTTGGCGCTTTAGAATTAGCAGAAAAAGATTATAAATTTAAAATAGAAGTCAATTTTATAAAGCAAACTTTTGAAGTTTGTTTGGATGTTTTAAAGACATTGAAACAAGATTTAGCAAAAAAAACGGTATTCAAATCCACGCAATTCGATTTGCCAAAACGGTTATGGCATAAATTGGTGTTGGCATCAAATATGAACGCTGAAACACGTTGGGCGGATCTAAATAAATCGCAATTGGAAGATTTAGCAAATCAACTTACAGGAGCTATTTTTAATGTGGATGGAAAAAGCACATTTAAGGAGGAGTTTGTTACTGCTGGAGGTGTTAACCTAAAAGAGATCAATTTTAAAACATTTGAAAGTAAGCGTTGCGAAAACTTGTATTTAGCTGGCGAGGTTTTAAATATTGATGCCGTTACCGGAGGGTTTAATTTCCAAAATGCTTGGACTGGAGCTTATATTGTTGCTCGGAATATTTCAAAATAGTTTTCCTTTTAATAAGAAGGGATTAAGGAGTGTGTAGTTTATTGATTTTTAATTTTTAACGCTGCATGGGTCAATCCAAATCATGGAAAAACTATTTTAAAAAGCCAATAAGTAATATATAATGTATATATTTGATATATAAAAAATATATACAATGAGCAAAACAAAAAAACTTATAGAGCTAGATGATAAAGCTATTGCAATTCTCGAAAAACAAGCAAAACTTCAAAAACGTTCGTTAAAAAATTATATTGAATATACTTTGGAAGATGCTGCTTTGAGATATAGCGAACCTTCTGAAGAATATAAAGCCATGATGGATAATATGTTAGAAAGAGACGAGAAAGGTACTTTAAAATATCATTCTTGGGAAGATATTAAAGCGCAATATGGCAGGTAAACGCATTGAATTTACTGAAGAAGCCAAAATTGAATTTCATAAAGCGAAATGCTTTTCAGCATTTAAAAATAAAGAAGAGGAATTTTGGGTTGACGTTGATAGACAGTTAAAGCTGATAGTTGAATATCCTGAAGCGTTTCAAATTCGGTATAAAAGTATTCGTATTATTCCGTTGGAAAAATTTCATTACTCCATTCACTACGTTATCAAACCATATGGCGTATTGGTGTATCGGTTTCTTAATCAAAAGCAAGATTTTTAAAAATGAAAACATACATCGCACTTTTAAGAGGCGTAAATGTTAGTGGGCAAAAGAAAATCCCCATGGCAGAATTACGTAAGTTGCTTTCTAAATCTGGATTAAAAAACGTTCAAACCTATATACAAAGTGGCAATGTTATATTTCAATCTTCAGCAGAAAACATTCAAGAACTAGAGTTAGAAATTCATGTCGCTATAAAAAAGCATTTTGGTTTTGAAGTGCCTATTCTCATTAAGACACCAAAAGATTTACAACGAATTTTTGATGATTGCCCATTTACTGAAAATCAAAAAGCAAATAGTTATTTTACCATGCTTTATACAATTCCTGATAAAATCTTAATTGACGAAGCTTCAAAAGCATCTTATCTAAATGAAGTGTTTATCATAACGAATGATTGCATCTATTTTCATTGCTCAATGAGCTATGGAAAGGCAAAATGCAGCAATAATTTTTTTGAACGAAAATTGAAAGTTACAGCTACGGCAAGAAACTATAAAACTATGGTAAAGTTGTTATCTTTGTCGGCAGATTTGAAATAGATATGAAGGAAGAACAATTCACCCCAAAGCCTTATAAAAGCTCAGTTGAAAACGGAAGCTTCACCTGGTCATCACCAAGTAATATTGCACTAGTTAAATATTGGGGAAAAAAGAAAAATCAAATTCCAGAAAACCCATCCATAAGTTTTACGCTAAATAATTGCAAAACAACTACAACACTTAGTTTTTCCAAAAAGCATAGTCATGCTGATTTTTCTTTTGAAGTATTTTTAGATGGCGAAAAAAAAGACGATTTTAAACCAAAAATCGAGACCTTCTTTAAGCGAGTTGAAACTTATTTGCCTTTTTTAAGAGATTATCATTTTAAAGTTGAAACTTCAAATACATTTCCACATAGTTCAGGAATAGCATCTTCAGCATCAGGAATGAGTGCTTTAGCATTGTGTTTAATGAGTCTAGAGAAAGAATTAAGTGAAGATGTTTCTGAGGCATATTTCATTCAAAAAGCATCATTCTTAGCTCGTTTAGGTTCAGGAAGTGCATGCAGAAGCCTTGAAGGTGATTTAGTAGTTTGGGGAAAACATGAAGAAATCCAAGGAAGTTCAGATTTGTTTGGCGTAAAATACCCTTTTGAAGTTCATCAAAATTTTAAAAATTATCATGATACTATTTTGTTAGTTGATAAAGGAGAAAAGCAAGTAAGCAGTACAGTTGGGCATAATTTAATGCATGGTCATCCATTTGCACAAGAGCGTTTTAAACAAGCACATAAAAACCTTTCCGATATAATCACTATTCTAAAAGATGGCGATTTAGATGGGTTTGTTGCTTTAGTGGAAAGTGAAGCACTAACGCTTCATGCCATGATGATGACAAGCATACCATATTTTATTCTAATGAAGCCCAATACATTAGAAATAATAAATAAAATTTGGAGTTACAGGCAAACAACCCATTCTAAAGTGTGTTTTACCTTAGATGCAGGGGCAAATGTGCATGTGCTTTATCCTGAAAATGAAACGGAATCAGTAATGGAATTCATTAATAGCGAGTTAGTTGAGTTTTGTCAAAAAGGTGAGTATATCAACGATAAAATTGGATTTGGTGCTAAATTAATTAATAAGGAATAGTTAATAATGAAGAATTAAAATGTATGTTTATTGCTGATTTTAATTCAAAATATGATGAAAGAAAACATTATTAAAGATAAAAGCTTTAATTTTGCAGTAGATATTGTAAATTTATATAAAGAACTGGCATACAATAAGAAAGAATATGTCATGTCAAGACAATTGTTGAAATCTGGAACCTCCATAGGAGCAAATGTAAGAGAAGCAGAATATGCGCAGAGCAAACCGGATTTTACCGGTAAAATGTCAATAAGTCTAAAAGAAGCAAATGAAACTGATTATTGGTTAGACTTGCTTCATGCAACAGATTTTATTAATGAAGAAGAATTTAAAATATTCAAACCCAAATCAACTGAAATGTTGAAATTATTGGTAAGTATTGTAAAAACATCAAAACAATAATTATTAATTTTTCACTATTAATTTTTAATTAGTATTATGAAAGGACCGCTCTTTTACTCAAAAATTCTACTCTTCGGAGAATATGGAATTATTAAAGATTCTAAAGGTTTATCTATTCCGTATAACTTCTATAATGGTGCTTTAAAGACAGATGAAAACCCCTCTGATAATGCTATAGCATCTAATAAAAGTTTAAAACGTTTTGCTGATTATTTAGAACATATTGATGATGCATTAGTGACTTTTGATACAGCGTCTTTAAAAAAACATATAGAAGCAGGTATGTATTTTGACTCGTCGATACCTCAAGGTTATGGCGTTGGTAGTAGTGGAGCTTTAGTTGCAGCTATTTATGATAAATATGCTTTTGATAAAATTACTGTTTTAGAGAATTTAACACGTGAAAAACTTTTAAAGTTGAAGTCAATTTTTTCTGAAATGGAATCTTTTTTTCATGGAAAATCTTCTGGTTTAGACCCTTTAAATAGTTATTTAAGCATTCCAATTCTTATAAATTCTAAAGATAATATTGAAGCTACAGGTATTCCTGCACAGCAAAGCGAAGGTAATGGCGCTGTGTTTTTATTGGATAGTGGCATTATTGGCGAAACAGCACCTATGGTGAGTTTGTTTATGGAAAACATGAAACAAGAAGGTTTCCGTAGTATGCTTAAAAATCAATTTATTAAACATACCGATGCTTGTGTAGATGATTTTTTAAAGGGCGATGTTAAGTCTTTATTTAGAAACACAAAACAACTTTCAAAAGTAGTTTTAAGCCATTTTAAACCAATGATTCCGCAACAATTTCACGAGCTTTGGAAAAAAGGTATTGAAACCAACGAGTATTACCTGAAACTATGTGGTTCAGGTGGCGGCGGTTATATTCTTGGGTTTACTGAAGATATTGATAAAGCTAAACAAGCACTTGCAGATTATAAATTAGAAGTCGTTTATAACTTTTAAATCTCACTGTCATCCTGAGCGCTCCCGATAGTTATCGGGACGAAAGGTCTCATCAAAAAGATATTTTTTCATGCTTAGTCGAAAACAAAAGCACATTCTACTTAAGTTTTTCAGCATGTTTTCTGTGGTTAGAGGCTACAATATTCTCATTATTGTTATTGCACAGTATTTGGCATCAATTTACATTATGGCTCACGGTAAACCTTTAAAACAAGTTGTTTTAGATGTTAATTTATTTATGCTGGTTTTGGCTTCTGCGGCAACTATAGCTGGAGGGTATATCATTAATAATTTTTACGATTCTGAAAAAGATTTGATCAATAGACCTTTTAAGTCTCAGTTAGATAGATTGGTGAGCCAAAATACAAAGTTATCATTCTATTTTGTTCTGAATTTTGGCGCCGCTGTTATGGCGAGTTATGTGTCTTTTAGAACCGTAATGTTCTTTTCTGTTTACATTTTTGGTATTTGGTTTTACTCGCACAAACTTAAAAAACTCCCTTTTATTGGCAACTTAGTATCTGCTATTTTAACCATTACGCCATTTTTTGCCATTTTCATGTATTATAAAAACTTTGAAACCGTCATTTTTGTACATGCTATGTTCTTGTTTTTAATGATATACATGAGAGAACTCACTAAAGATTTAGAAAATATTAAAGGAGATTTGGCACTAGGCTATAAAACCATTCCAATTATTTATGGTGAAAATGCTTCCAAGATCATGCTTACCGTGTTGTCATTTTTAACGCTGATTCCAACCTATTTACTTTTATATCGTTTTGAAATAGGTTACATGTATTTGTATTTTTACCTCTGTATCATTCTATTACTAATTTTCTTAGTAATACTTTGGAAATCTAAAACAAAAACACACTATTTAATACTTCATAATATTTTAAAATTTATGATTGTTGCGGGTGTATTTTGTATCGTTTTGATTAATGTTGGCGTGGTTCTAAATCGTATTTAAATAATTTGGGCGTTACCACAAGGGTCAGGCTTTAGTTCGTTGGCCTATATTTTAAATTAATGAACTCATGAATGTAAACATTTCGGCAGTCGCTTTTTTGTGTGCATAAGGTGCAACAACACAAAAAGAGCTTCAACAATGCCTCAATCCTTAACGCAGAAGCAACAAAACAACAATCTTAAATCTACAATCATAATATTAAGTATATCTTTGCAGCAAAATTACAAGTAATGAGTAAGCAACAAGGGAATAAGGGAAAAGGTAAACCATCTGGACGAGGAAGCGGAAACACACGTTCTACAAGTTATGCACGAGGAAATGCACCTATTAAAAAGAACAATCCAACACCAAAACAAGCACAAAAAAAACCAAGTAATCCTGATGAAATCAGATTAAATAAATACATAGCTAATTCGGGAATGTGTTCGCGTCGTGAAGCCGATTCACATATTGCCATTGGTTTGGTAACTGTTAATGGTAAAGTAATTACCGAAATGGGGTATAAAGTTAAGTTAGGAGACGAAGTACGTTACGATGGTGCCAAAATAAATCCAGAAAAAAAAGCTTATGTTTTGCTGAATAAGCCAAAAGGCTTTGCTACTACAACCAGCGAAGGCAAAGGCAGAACCGTTATGGACTTGGTGGCAAACGCAACATCCTCACGTATTAAACCTATAGGGCGTTTAGGAAGAAACTCAAAAGGCTTATTGCTGTTTACCAATGATGATGCCATTGCAGATAAATTCACGAATTCTAAACATGGCGTAGCACGTTTATTTCATATAGAATTAGATAAAAACTTAAAGCTTGAAGATTTAAAAAAGGTTCAAGCCGGTTTTAAGGTACACGACAGACTTATAGCTGTTGAAGAAATTAGTTATATAGATGGTGCTTCAAAAAGAGAGTTAGGCCTCAAAATTAAGAATACAGGAAACACTTTAATCCGAACTATTTTTGAGTATTTAAAATATGATATTGTGAGTTTAGATTGTGTAGCCATTGGTCATCTTACCAAAAAAGATATTCCTCGTGGTAGTTGGAAACATTTAACGGAGCAGGAACTGAATACCTTGAAGATGCTTTAAAAATTGATAAAGAAGGGAATGAGTAGGTTTAGAAACAAGTTCAAAATGACTTAGATTCTACATTAGTGATTGTAGTGGTATTGACCCAAACATTAATGCTTTTCACGTTTCTGATTCTTTCGCATTTTGTCCAAATTTTCTTTGGTAAGCATATAATCTTTGAGGTCTTTGTCTTTCCATCGGTAGTATGAAAATAATGGAAAAACAACTAAAAAAAGTCCTAATACACCAAAACCAATAAGTTTTTTTGAATAGTCAACATCGAGTGTGAACCCCAAAATAATACTGGTAAAAGCTGCAATAGTTAAAACGAGAATCAGGTATTTCATGATTTTAATGGTGCTATTGAGATAATAGTTTACCTATTGTGTAAAATTAATAAGTTGCTGCCTGTAAGCTGTTAATAGTTTTGATTTTGAAATATAACCATAATACTTTCCGCCTTTTGTTACGGGTAAATTCCATGCGCCACTGCTTTTAAATTTATTCATGATGTCGTTCATAGAATCTTCGTCATAATCAATAATCCCAGCATCGGCATGCATAAGACTTGATGCTTCCACTTTGTCATAAAGGTCAGAATCAAACATCATATGCCTCATATCGTCTAAACGTATAACGCCTAAAAACTCATGTTTATCATTTACAACAGGGAAATGATTTCTTGAGGATTTAGCAACAGCCTCTTTTAAAATATTACCAAGTTTCATTTCTGGTTTTAAAACAATAAAATTGGTTTCAATAACTTTATCAATATCAAGAACCATAAGTACATTTTGGTCTTTATCATGTGTCATGAGTTCGCCACGTTCAGCAAGTTTAAGGGTGTAAATTGAATGTGATACGTAGTATTTTGTAATGGCAAATGAAATGGCAGAAACTATCATTAGTGGGACAAACAACTCATAACCACCTGTTATTTCAGCTATAAGGAAGATGGCGGTTAATGGGGCGTGTAAAACACCAGCCATTAATCCGGTCATTCCGATTAGGGTGAAATTTGATTCGGAAACATGAAAATCAAGCCCTGTGTTATTAATAATTTTAGCAAATGCATTACCTAATACATTTCCCATAACCAATGTTGGAATGAATACTCCACCAACCCCGCCTGCTCCAAAAGTGGTAGTCATGGCAATGGCTTTAAATATCCCGATGCCTAGTAAAAGTCCTATAACGATCCAGATATTAGATAAATCTAAATCGAAAGGTGTGCTACCAATTGCTGCAAGATGGTCTCCCTTGAGTAGATTATTCATAATGCCATACCCCTCTCCATAAAGCGGTGGGATAAAATACAACATGGTGCCAATGGCTAAACCGCCTATTAATAACCGTAATGCTCTACTCTTAAATTGTTTAAAAAAGTTTGTAATGCCAAAAAACACTTTTGAAAAATATACAGATGCAAGTCCGGTTACAAGTGCCAAAAGAATGTAAAATGGAATATCGTTAACTTCAAAGGTATCGGTTAATTCAAATCGAAGTAAAACATCAGTTCCTAAAAACATGTATGAGGTAACCACAGCTGAAACCGAGGCTAATAAAAGTGGTACTAATGAGGCAAAAGCAATATCTAAGCTAAAGATTTCTATAGCAAAAATAATGGCTGCAATGGGGGCTTTAAACATGGATGCCATGGCACCGGCGGCAGCACAGCCTATTAGAAGCATACGGGTTTTTGTGTTCATGTGAAACAACCGTGCAGCATTGGAGCCTAAAGCAGAGCCCACACTAACCGCAGGGCCTTGCAATCCCACCGAACCACCAAAACCTGCAGTTAAAGGCGCTGTAATTAAAGCTGCATAAATATTATATCTTGGGATGATACCATTTAATTTCGAGATGGCATATAAGGTTGATGAAATACCGTGACCAATATGTTTTTTTAACCAAGTTTGCTTTATAATATAAACAAGTAGTAACCCAATCATAGGAAAAATGAAGTACAACGAGTTTTGGTAGTTGTTGAAAAAATCTAATTCAAAAAGTAATCGGATATAGTGTGTTAAGTTTTTGAGTACTACTGTGCCAAGACCTGCTAAAAAACCAACTAGAACACTTAGTATATAGACAAATTGACGTTCGGAAATATGCTTGTATTTCCAAATCAGGAATTTGCGTAATAGACTTTTAGTGGTAAAAGGCATTGTATAAAATTACTAAAAAATCCTGCGAAAAGCAGGATTTTAAAATTATGATTTCAAATTAAGTTTTAAGCTTAATTCTGTTAATTGTTGCTCATCAATAGGGGCGGGAGCGTCAATCATCACATCCCGTCCAGAATTGTTTTTTGGGAACGCAATAAAATCACGGATGGTTTCTTGTCCGCCAAGTATGGCAACCAATCTATCCAGCCCAAAAGCTAAACCACCATGTGGTGGCGCACCATATTGAAAGGCATCCATTAAAAACCCAAATTGTGCTTTGGCTTCTTCCTCGGTAAACCCTAGATGCTTAAACATAATGGCTTGTGTTTCTTTATCGTGGATACGAATGGAACCTCCTCCAATTTCATTTCCATTTAATACCAAATCGTAAGCATTGGCTTTTACGTCTCCTGGATTAGAATCTAATAATTCTAATTGTCCTGGTTTTGGAGATGTAAATGGATGATGCATGGCGTGGTAATGTCCAGTTTCCTCATCTAATTCTAAAAGCGGAAAATCGATGACCCAAAGTGGTGCAAATACTTTAGGGTCTCTTAAACCTAAACGCTCTGCTAATTCCATACGTAAGGCGCTTAATTGCGCGCGTACTTTATTGGTTTCACCAGAAAGCACGCAGACTAAATCGCCTGGTTTTGCTCCAGTAACTTCGGCCCATTTAGCGAGGTCGTCTTGGTCGTAAAATTTATCGACTGAAGATTTGTAGCTTCCATCGTCATTACAACGCGAATAGACCATGCCTAATGCTCCAACTTGCGGACGTTTTAGCCAATTAATTAATTTGTCTATGTCTTTTCTGGTATAGCTATTTCCTCCAGGAACTGCAATTCCAACGACTAATTCTGCAGTATTGAACACACCAAAATCTTTATGTTGAGCAACGTCATTTAATTCGCCAAATTCCATTCCAAATCTAATATCTGGTTTGTCGTTTCCGTATAAACGCATGGCATCATCGTAAAGCATTCTTGGGAATTTTTCAACTTCAACACCATTTACTTCTTTTAATAAATGACGTGTTAATCCTTCAAATACATTTAAAATATCTTCTTGTTCAACAAACGCCATTTCACAATCTATTTGTGTGAACTCGGGTTGTCTGTCGGCACGTAAATCTTCATCTCTAAAGCATTTTACAATCTGAAAATATTTATCCATACCACCAACCATCAACAATTGTTTGAATGTTTGAGGCGACTGTGGAAGTGCATAAAATTCACCTTGATTCATTCTAGAAGGCACAACAAAATCTCGTGCGCCTTCGGGTGTGGATTTTATTAAATAAGGGGTTTCAACTTCTATAAAACCTTCATTGGATAAGTAGTTTCTAACTTCTTGGGATACTTTAGACCTAAAAATCAAACTGTTTTTAACGGGATTGCGTCGAATATCTAAATAACGATATTTCATTCTAATATCTTCGCCGCCATCGGTTTTGTCTTCAATAGTAAAAGGCGGAAGCATGGATTCGTTTAAAATAGTTAGTTTGGAAACTAATATCTCAATATCGCCAGTGGGCATATTTGGGTTTTTTGAAGCCCGTTCAATAACCATTCCTGTAACTTGAATTACAAACTCGCGACCTAAGTTTTGAGCCTGTTCGATTAATTTTTTGGAGGTACGTTCTTCATCAAAAACGAGTTGCGTCAAACCATAACGGTCACGTAAATCTACCCATACAATAAAACCTTTGTCTCTAGACTTTTGTACCCAACCAGAAAGGGTTACTTCTGTATTAATGTTTGCAGCTGTTAATTCACCACAATTATGACTTCTGAACATAGTAAAATTTTGATGTGCAAATTTAATCAAATACGTTAGAGTATGAATTTTTATAGTTGTTTTTTTAGTTAGAATGTGTTCTGTCTATTTGTTGAAGAGGGGTTGCTTAGTATGTTTTTAAAATTTATCAAATTCGCAATTTTTTAAATTAACAATTATTAATACTTCTATTTTTTTATGATGTTATTGCGAATATTTTATATGTACGCATAATATTTTATTGATAATTGATTATTTTGCCCGATAAAATACATATATTAGCAGCAACTAATTCAAAACTATTTATAATTATGAGTAAATTAATTCACTTAAAATCCCTGTTGTTTCTAATGTTTTTAGGAATATCAGGAACAATGTTTGGGCAAGAGGTTTCTGGTAATGTTTCGGACGATTCTGGTCCATTACCAGGTGTATCGGTAATTGTAAAAGGTACAACTACTGGTACTGCAACAGATTTTGATGGTAACTATTCAGTTAAGGCAAGTAACGGCGACATATTGGTGTTTTCTTATGTTGGGTATGATACTCAGGAAAAAACAGTTTCTGGCAACACCATGAATATTACAATGCAATCTGGTGTTGCATTAGATCAAGTTGTGCTTGTTGGATCTAGAAACCCGAGTAGAACGGCTGTTGATTCTGCAGTAGCCATTGATGTAATAGATGTTACTGAGCTGGCTAATAAAGCCCCTCAAACCTCTGTTAATGAGATATTAAATTATGTGGCACCATCTTTTACGTCTCAAACTCAAACAGTATCTGATGGAACGGATCATATAGATCCTGCCTCTTTAAGAGGGTTAGGACCAGATCAAGTATTGGTTTTAATAAATGGAAAAAGAAGGCATAATACTGCTTTAATAAATGTCAATGGCACAGTTGGAGCTGGTAGTGTTGGTACAGATATGAATGCAATTCCTACGGCTGCAATACAAAGAATTGAAGTATTACGCGATGGCGCTGCTGCACAATACGGATCTGATGCTATTGCAGGTGTTATAAACATTGTTCTCAAGGAAGCTACGGGGAAATTAGATTTAACCATAACTTCTGGAGCAAATTTTAGTGAAAATTCAAATCAATTTGAAGGTGGTAGTGATGGGGAAAAATTTAAACTTGATGCAAACTACGGAGTTCCTTTAGGAGATAAAGGTGGTTTTATTAATTTTACGGGAACTTTATCTACAAGAGAGCCAGCGCTTAGAAATAAAGATTACGCAGGTGACATATTTAGAGGTTACCATGGAGCAGAAAGAGTATTTGCCGCCAATGGTGGTAATGTTGCGGATATGACGCTTTTTGATTATCAAACAGCTGCACAATCAATTTCATATATAGATGCTGCTACTCAGTCTCAAATTGCTGGATTAGATTTAAACCAACAAGCAGATGTAGATACATTTAGAGGAATTTTAGATTTTGACGCAGATGCAGACGAATTAGCTGCTAGAGGATTAACAAGAGAAGATTTTAGATTTAAAGTAGGAACTTCTAAATTAAGAGAAGGGAAATTTTTCTTTAACTCTAGTATTCCTGTAAGTGAAAATGCTGAAGTATATTCATTTGGAGGAGTATCCTACCGCAGTGGTTTAGCTTCTGGGTTTTATAGAAGACCTGCTCAAGGTGATGGTAGAGCAAATACACCAGCATTTCCTAATGGATTTTTGCCAAGTATTGGTAGCGATATTGTAGATAAATCTTTATCTGTTGGTATTAAAGGAAAAGTAAACGAACATTGGGAAGTAGATTTTTCTAATACCTTTGGAGAAAACCTATTTACTTATACTGTAGGTAACTCTAGTAATGGTACTTTAGGTACAGGTACTCAAAGATCCTTTGATGCTGGGACAATAGGGTTTTCTCAAAATACAACTAATTTAGATGCAACTCGTTTTTATGATGATATTTTTGATGGATTAAATCTTGCAATTGGTGCTGAATATAAAGTAGAAAACTATTTTATTGAAGAAGGAGAGCTCAACTCATATGCCAGTTATGATATTAATGGTGATATAGTTACAGCATCGACAACCGATGATTTACTAGTTAGAAATAATTTCACAGGAGCTCCATTAGGTGGAGGAGCTCAAGTATTTAGAGGCTTTGATCCGAATAACGCAACTAATAGCACAAGAAACAGTATTGCTGCTTATATTGATTTAGAAGCTGATTTTACGGAAAGCTTTCTAGTAAGTTTAGCTGCACGTTATGAAAATTTCTCAGACTTTGGAGGGACAATTAATGCTAAGCTAGCAGCACGTTATAAGATTACTGATAATTTAAATGTTAGGTCAGCTGTTAATACTGGTTTTAGAGCACCATCACTTCATCAACAATTTTTTAGTAGAACAAGTACTGTTTTTCAAAATAATGTGCCATTAGAGCAAGGGACATTTACTAACGACAGTAGATTAGCAGATTTATTGGGTATTGATGAATTAAAGGAGGAAACATCAACAAGTTTTAGTTTAGGTTTTTCGGGAAAAATCCCAGATGCAAATTTAACATTTAGTATAGATGGGTATTTAATTAATATCGATGATCGGATTGTTTATAGTGGAAGTTTTGGAGCAGGTACAAATACTAATGTTCAAAAGATATTTAGAGATGCAGGTGCTACAAGTGCTCGGTTCTTTGTGAATGCGATAGACACAAAAACTAAAGGGTTAGATATAGTGCTAAGCCATAAAACCAGCTTAAGTGATGAGTTACAATTAACATCAGACTTGGCTGCAAATTTCACTGAAACAGAAGTCGACGCATTAAATGTTCCTTCAGCTGTTACTGCTGCTGGGCAAACAGGTAATTTCTTTGATGCTCAAGAAGAAGCATTTTTAACACTTGCGATTCCTAGAACTAAAGCGAGCTTATCAAATAATTTATCCTACAAAAACTGGAACTTCTTATTAAGAAATACTTTTTTCGGAGAAGTGGAAGATCCAGATGATTTTGCAGGATCTGCAAGTGTAGCTCAACATACTGTTTCTGCTGATGCTGTATATGGAAGTAAAGTAGTTACAGATTTAACAGTGTCTTATGAACTTAATGAGGATGTCAATATTTCTATTGGAGCAAATAACTTATTTGATGTATACCCTGATGAGAATAGACCAGGAGGAACTTCTGGGGATCAATTTGTTTACTCAAGAAGAACATCTCAGTTTGGTTATTCAGGAAGGTATTTGTTTGCAAGAATGAATTTTAAATTATAAAGGTAACCAATAATAAGTCGTCCTAAAATAGGTTGACAGTTTTTAATAATTAAATTAATCCAGAGAAGCTAGCTTCTCTGGATTTTTGTTGTGTATAAATCTAGGTGTTTTGTATCCGAAATTTTTAATACGGAAGCGGTTAAAGTGTTATTAGATTTGAAATATTATAAAATGAAAAACCCAAACTTTCATATTTAAAAATCTGGGTTTTCGCTATTAATCGAGTTAGTCAAACGCAATTAAAATTAATCTATTCGTTTATCCATATTAAAAATTTATTGAGCTACAACTGTTTGTTCTTGAGCTACACGGTTACTATAAATTTTCATTTTAAACTTCGTAATTAAATAAAATAAAATAGGAACAACAATTAATGTTAAGAAGGTTGCAATGAAAAGACCATAAATAACAGTCCAAGCTAAAGGGCCCCAAAAAATTACATTATCTCCTCCCATGTAAATGTGTGGATTGAATTCACTAAATAACGTGAAGAAGTTAATGTTTAAACCCGTTGCTAAAGGGATTAATCCTAAAATGGTTGTGATTGCAGTTAATAGAACAGGGCGTAAACGTGCTTTTCCTCCTTTTACAATGGCTTCTATAAGGTCGTTTTGGACTAAATATTGGTCATCTTCTAAATCGTGATTAACTTTTTGTCTGTCAATTAATAGCTGTGTGTAATCTAAAAGCACCACACCGTTGTTTACTACAATTCCGGCGAGCGATATTATACCCATCATGGTCATCATAATAACAAATGAACTACCTGTAGCAACAATGCCTCCAAATACCCCAATAAGACTCAAGAAAATAGCCAGCATTATAATACCAGGTTTAGAAACCGAATTAAATTGGAAAATTAAAATGAAGAATATTAAGCCCAAACCAGTAAAGAATGCGCCCATTAAGAATGCCATTTGCTTGTTTTGCTCTTCAATTTGACCCGTGTAATCAATTTTTACACCATCTGGTTTTTCAGTAAAACCTTGCATTTCGTTTTGAATCTTTGAAACAATGGCACCAGCATCTGTAAAGCCCGGAGTTAAAGCAGAATAGAGTGTAACAACACGCTTAACATCTTTATGTTTTATAGCACTGAAGCCAGAGTTATTAGTGTGTTTGGCAACTGTAGAAACAGGAATCTCCTTTATTTTTCCCGAAGCCATATCTCTAAAGGTTATTCTCTGATTAAATATAGCGCTGGTATTATATCTGTTTTCTTCATTAAAGCGTACATAAATATCATAATCTTCGCCATCTTCTTTGTAAATACCCGCTTTTGCACCAAAAATAGAATTACGTAATTGTTGTCCAACTTGACCAGATGTAATACCTAATTCTCCAGCCTTTTTTCTATCAACTAAAACTTGCATGGATGGTTTTGATTTATTGACGTCGATTTTTAATTCATCAATACCTTGAACATTTTTGGAGTTAATAAAATCGCGCATTTTTTCGGCAGTAGCAATCAATTCAGAATAATCTTCACCTTCTAATTCAACATTTATAGGATATCCAGCAGGAGGACCAGCTACATCTTTTTCAACAGAAATGGCAACTCCAGGGTAAATACCTTTTAAATCTTGTTGGACCTTTTTAAGAAGATCTTTACTATCGGCACCTTTTCGAAATTTATACTCTCTCATAGTAGCCGTAATTTTACCGCGATGAGGCATTTCGGCGGCAGAACCACCATCAGTTTGTGGGTTGCCAGCACCTTCGCCAACTTGCGAAACAGCACTTTCAGTCAAGAAATTGAAATCATCATCCATATAGGCAGAATCGTTGATTATTTTATAAACACGCTGCTCAATATCTTTGGTAATAGTATTGGTCTTTTTAATATCTGTACCTTCAGGATATTCTATGTAAACTATAATTTGATTAGGGGTGTTGTCTGGAAAGAATTCCACTTTTGTTCGCTGACTTCCAACAGAAGCGCCAAAGCCCATAAAAGCAATAATCAGTAATACAAAAGTTCCAATAGTGATTAATGCTGGTTTTTTTCCACTTAACGCGAAACGAAGTGATTTTTCGTAAGCGCGTTCCCATTTTGGTAAAATGTTATTTTGAAACCCATTAGCCCATCGTCGCAAAAATAAACGGTATAGCCATAGTAAACCAACAGTTACAATCATTAAGGATCCTAATCCTTTATATGCGCCACCGAAGATTAAAATTAACAAACCTATAGCCCCAAAAATAGCTGAGATTTTAGTGATTTGTTTTAATGGCATGTCTTTATCTTCTGTAGTCATAAATTGAGATACCATTACTGAGTTAAAGAAAATGGCAACAAATAATGATGACCCTAAAACAACAGATAAGGTAATTGGGAAATAAATCATAAACTGTCCCATAATCCCAGGCCATAATCCTAACGGAATAAAAGCAGCGACAGTAGTTGCGGTAGATATAATGATAGGAAATGCAATTTCACCAATACCTTTTTTTGCAGCTTCAATACGGCTCATGCCTTTGTCACTCATTAATCTATAGACATTTTCTACTACTACAATACCGTTATCTACTAACATGCCCAGCCCCATAATCAATCCAAATAGAATCATGGTGTTCATAGTATAACCTAGCAAGTTCAATATCATTAGGGACATAAACATCGACATAGGTATAGCAAACCCAACAAAAAGTGCGTTTTTAAATCCTAAGAAAAACATTAATACGGTAACAACCAGTATGATACCAAAGATGATGTTGTTTACTAAATCATCAACCTGACCAATGGTTTTTGAAGACTGATCGTTAGCAATGCTGACTTTTAAATCTGGTGGAAATTTATTTTCTATGGCAATTTTAACAATAGCCTGAATTTGTTCTGCGGCGGCTACCATGTTTTTTCCTGCTCGTTTTTTAACATCAAGCATGACTACAGGTTCGCCAAACTCTCTGGCATAAGTTGTTTTATCTTCGTCTTTAAACGTTACTTTGGCAACATTTTTAAGATAAATAGGGTTGTTGTTTTCAGACTTTACAACAAAATCCTCCAATTCTTTAGGGTTTTCTATTTCGCCTAAAATGCGTATGGTTCGTCGTTGTCCGCTAGATATTAAATTACCTGCAGACATGGTCATGTTTTCTCTACTTATGGTGTTAATAATGTCATCAAAACTAACCTGAGCAGCCATCATTTTATAAATGTCTACGGCAACTTCAACTTCTTTTTCTTGTGCACCACGAATATCTACTTGTTTAATTTCTTGAAGTCCTTCAATTTCATCTTCTAGATATTCTCCATATTCTTTAAGCTTGTCAACTGGATAGTCTCCAGAAATGTTAATATTAAGAATTGGAATTTCTTCAGACATACTTAAGTCAAACACATTAGGTTCTACCTTGGCACTATTAAATGTTGGCCAATCTTCACTAGAGGTTTCTGAATCTACTTCGTCTTTTACTTTTTGCATGGCAGCTTCAACAGAAATATTTTCATCAAATTCTACTACAACTATTGAATAATCTTCTTGTGAAGTTGAGGTGATTTCAACAACATTACTTACGGTTTTAAGCTTGTCTTCTATAGGGTCTGTAATGAGTTTTTCAATATCTTCTGCCGTATTTCCTGGGTAAATCGAACTTATGTAAATTTTGGTTTCTTTAATTTCTGGAAAGCTTTCACGAGGCATACTAAAGTAAGCACCTGCACCTAGAAATAGTATAAGTGCAATTAGTACATACATGGTCGTTTTGTTATTAATAGCCCATGATGCTAACGCAAACTCTTTATTTACTTTCTTTTTTTTATCAGTCATTTTATTTAACCTTTTTTCATTCCCTTGAAGAAGGGAATCTTCTATTCTATTAAACGGAATTATTATAAAGTGGATTCCTGCCTACGCAGGAATGACAAAACTAATTACTGATTATAATTTTTACTTCCTGATCGTTTTTTACGCTACGTGCACCTTCATCAATTATTTCCTCACCATTTTGAATACCAGAAAGTACTTCTATATAGTCACCTTGGGTTCTACCTGTTTCTATGATTTCACGTTTTACTTTAGCCCTATTTTCAACTTTATCAGTAATGGTGTACACATATTGTTGGCCTTGGGCGTTTTCTGAAATGATACTCTGTGGAATTAAAATTGCTTTTTCGTTTGTGTAATCGTTAATATTAAGTTTTGCGGTAAGATTAGGTTTGATAGCTGACATGGCCTTATTTGGGATGGCAACTTCAATTTTAAAAGTTCGATTCGCAGGATTTATAAAGTTTCCTGCTTGACGTACTTTAGCCTCTAATTTTTTTCCTAGAACTGGAAAATCTACTTTAACTTCTTTTCCTTTTGTAATATCAGACACATAGCGCTCTGGAACATCTGTTTCTATGTACATGTCATTAAGATTTACGATTCTAAATAATTGCGATTGGCCCGGCGCAACAACATTGCCTTGATCGGTTATAACATCATCGATGGTGCCAGAAAAAGGCGCTCGAACAACGGTTTTTCCAACTTGTTGTTGTAATTGTTTTGTAGCCTGAAGTTGAGATTCGTAAGTTGCTTTAGCTTGTAAAAATTGAATTTCGCTACCAATTTTTTGGTCCCATAAACGCTCTTGACGTTCAAAAGTGGTTTTTGCTAAATCTGATTGAATTTTTAGTTGAGCTAATTGCTGACTTAAACCGCCATCATCAATTTTTGCTAATATTTGCCCTTTGTTTACTTGTTGGCCTTCCTTAACATAAACCTGTTTTAAAACACCACCATATTCTGCAATTATAACTACATTTTGTTTTGTGCTTACATTGCCTTGAAGTTCAACAAAATGATTAAAAACAGCTTCTTTAGCGGTAAACGTTGTAATTAATGGAATTTTTTCTTGAGGATCTAAAACTTTGATTTTTGATTCAAGTTGCTTTAATTGTGTAGAAATTTCTTGAACCGAAATATCTAATTCTGTTTTCTTTTTTCTAATGAGTTCTAAATCATTAGTAGCCATAATATCTTCAACAGATTTTTTCTTATCATTTCCACAAGAAGATAAAAGAATGCTTACTAATATGAGTGAATATATATATTTCATTTTGATTGGTTTTAGTAGTTAATTGAGTTAGAGATGGTTTCTAAGGCAGCTTTGTTATTAATAACATCGAGCATAGATTGTAGAAATTCTTGTTGCGCACTGTATAGTTGAATTTGTGCTTGTCTTAATTCGAAGCTTGAGGTAATACCTTCAAAAAATTTTGTTTGGTTTTTCTTTTCGATACGCTCAGCGAGGTTTAGATTTTCTTTTTTATTATTATAGTCTTCAATAGCAAATTGGTAATCACTTTTAGCAGAAGCTATTTGAAGTTTTAAGCGCTGTTCTGTTTCTGTTAAATCGTCTTTAGATTTTTCTAAATCTATCTTTGCACGCTGTGTTCTAGCACTTTTTAATCCAGAACTAAAAATGGGAACTTTTATACTGGCACCAAAAATCCCAAAACCATAATATTTTTGGTCGCTTTTTAAAAAGTCAAAATCATTACTAAATGATGCATATCCACCAGTTAAAAATGTATTTATTGTTGGTAAAGCTCTACTTTGTTCAAGTTTTACCAAAAGCTCTTTTGATGTTTTATCATTCTCAGCTATAAGATAATCAATAGTGTTATCAATTTCGAATGGTTGACTTACTAAGCTTAAATCGATATTTTTGGCAGTAAGTGTTTCTAAATTATCCTTAAGAAAAGTGTTATTATTTATATCTAAACCTAAATTCATATTAAGCATCTGGTATGCAAGCTTCTTTAAGCGTATGGTTTTACTTAGACTGCTGGCTATGCCGGAAAGTGTTATTTGTAACTGCTCTACGCTTTCTTCTTCCTCTAGTCCGTTTTCGTAAATCTTGGTCGTTTCATCAAGGTTTTTTTGAAGTGTCGCTTTGTTTTTCTCTAAGACATTAACGCTTTCCTCGGCTAATAAAACATTACCATACGCATTAATTACTGCTTTCCTAACCTCTAAATCGGTTTTTGTTTTGGCATTCTTAGAAATTTCTAGAAATACTTTGGCAGATTGTAAACCAACTAGGTAAGAGCCATCAAAGATTAATTGCGATAAAGTTGCTGAGGCGTTTACACTCTGGTCTAATCCAAATTCAACGGCATTAACTTCGTCTGCGGGGCCACCAAAAGCACTAGCAGGAATGACTTGCACCTGCTGTTTTATAGAGTTCTTATAGTCAATGCTACCATCAATTTGTGGAAGCCCAGTTGCTATAGTTTCCCATTTTTGCTTTTTTGCTGCTTCTATATCGCGTCCAGCATTTTTTGAAGTTCTATTATGTTCTAGAGCATAATCTATAGCTTCTTGTAGTGTGAAACTTTGACTGTTTTCTTGTGAGAACATAGATATAGAGCAAAGTAAACTAAAAGCTAAAATTAGTTTGTTCTTCATTTTATGATTGATTTGAATTGATGTAATTATTTAATATTTCTAAGCCTTTTGGTGTGCAAATTCCTCGTAAGTGATACTCGATATAATTATTCATGAGCATTGGCATTGAGAATTTATCTTCAGGAAACAGGTCTTTGTCTTTTATTACAAGCATAGCGTTAAAATAGATTCTTGAAATAAAATCTACATGAATATCTTTTCTATATAGACCGAGATGAACACCTCTATTTAAATTATCTGTAACACAATCTTGCATAACACAAAATTGTTTTTCCTTTAAGGTTTTAAAAATTCTTGGATAATATTTTTGTAATTGATATTGAGGTGAAGATTTCTCATTCTTAAGATGCTTCATTACAAACTGTTTGATGCTGTAAATTTCTTCTATAGGATTTTTTTTAAGGTCAATTATGCAATTAATACCATTTGAAATAAATTCAAACAAGTGCATGGTTGTAGCCTCAATTAACTTTGTCTTATTATCGTAGTGCTGATATATGGTTTTTTTAGACATGCCAAGGTGGTTGGCAATATCATCCATAGTAACGCTTTTAAACCCGTAGGTTAAAAACAAATCTGTAGCACCATGTAAAATTTTTTCTTTCATAATCGCCTGCAAATATACCTTAGGAAACTTTAGAAACAAAAAAAGTTTCCTAAGTTTTAATATTTTTTTAACATATAGTTTAGATGTAGACCTCTAAATATTATGAATTGCATTATTTTTGTTTGATGCTTTCAATAGAAAAATACCAAGAAGAGTTTATAACATATTTAGAGGCGTATGCTACGTTCAAAGAACCAAAAGGTCTTTATGAACCCATAGATTATATATTAGGTTTAGGAGGAAAACGGTTACGCCCGGTTTTAACATTAATGACTTCAGATATTTTTAACGGCGACTATAAAAAAGCATTGAATGCTGCTTTAAGTATTGAGGTGTTTCACAACTTTTCTTTAGTGCATGATGATATTATGGATGATGCACCATTACGTCGTGGAGAAAAAACAGTGCATGAAAAATGGGACATAAACACTGGAATTCTCTCTGGTGATGCCATGTTAATTATGGCTTATCAGTTGTTCGAGAATTATGAAGCTGAAACGTTTCAATCTTTGGCAAAATTGTTTAGTAAAACAGCTTTAGAGGTTTGCGAAGGGCAGCAATATGATGTGGATTTTGAAACGAGAAGCGATGTTACTATTCCAGAGTATTTAAAAATGATTGAGTATAAAACGGCTGTTTTAGTTGGTGCTGCCATGAAAATGGGTGCTATTGTGGCCCATGCTTTAGAAGATGATCAAAATAATATCTATGAGTTTGGTAGAAATTTAGGAATTGCATTCCAGTTACAAGATGATTATTTAGATGCCTTTGGCGACCCAAAAACATTTGGAAAACAAGTAGGGGGTGATATTATTGAGAATAAGAAAACCTATTTGTATTTAAAAGCCTTGGAGTTTTCAAATGAAGCGGATAAGGTAGAATTGAGTCAATTATTTGCTTCAGACCCCGAGGATGTTAATACTAAAATTGAAATAGCTAAGCAATTTTTTATGTCGTCTGGTTCTGCAGAAGCTACAAAAGAAGCTATTGAAGATTATACTCTTAAAGCGTTTACAGTTTTGCAAGCTTTAAATATTTCAGCAGATAAAAAACAATTACTAAAAACATTTGGTAACAATTTAATGAATAGAACGGTTTAATGCAGTTACCTACTACTTTTAATGGATTGATTGAAGAAGCCAATCAATTGGATTTATATAAAAAATTAATTCTTCAACTTAATAAAGATTTTCTTTTAGCTAATATAGATTTAGACTTTCATGAAGACGTCTTACCGTCAAGTTTAAAGCTTATACTTCATGAAACGGTGTATAAACTAATTCAAGAAAAGTTTACAGACTATTTGAATCTACTTTATATTATAGACGTTTCGGAAAAACAAGTTAAAGCTCTAGATGGTGATGACGTCTTAAAGCTTTCGGAAGACGTTGCCTTTTTAATATTAAAACGAGAATGGCAAAAAGTGTGGTATAAAAATCAATACTAATACCAAATAGATTTAAAAATTCATCTGTTACAATTTAATTAAGATAAATTTGTCCTAATTAAAACTTCTTTATATCTTTGTATCAAATTAATTTAACTCAATGTTTTCAAAAGCTTGTGAATATGGTATTAAAGCGGTAATTTTTATTGCAACCAAATCCTATGAGGGTGTGCGTGTAAGCCCAAAAGAAATTGCAAAAGAAATTGATTCGCCTCAAGCATTCACTGCAAAAATTTTGCAAGACTTGGTAAAGCATGACGTTATAAATTCTGTAAAAGGAGCTTATGGTGGTTTTGAAATTGATAAAAATAACATGGCTAATATTAAGTTAGCTCAAATAGTTAATGCTATAGATGGCGACCGTATTTATAATGGATGTGGTCTGGGATTAGAAAAATGTGACGAAAATCATCCATGTCCAGTTCACGATAAATTTAAAGGGGTTAGAGATGAGTTGAAGTTTATGCTAGAAAACACAAGTTTAGAAGAATTGGCAATGAATATAAAATCAGGGGCATCGTTTTTAAAGATTTAATAATTAAAATAAATGAAAAGATCCCAATATAAAATTGGGATGAGTTCAACTTACAATTTTCAATCTGAAAATTGAGTTTCACTCAAAAAAATTTGAATACAAATAGGATAAAATTATCCGAAATAAACAATTAATCATGGTAACATTAAAAAAAGATTCAGAAAAACAAATAGGGCAATTTGTAGCCGAGGATTATAGAACAGCAGCAGTTTTTTCAAAATATAAAATAGATTTTTGCTGCAACGGCAATAGGACTATTAATGAAGCTTGCGAAAAAAAAGGAATAGATAACAACGTTTTATTAGATGAACTTCATAGCGTTTTAAATGCTAAAGGAGAACAGTCCATAGATTATAAATCATGGCCCGTAGATTTATTGGTAGATTATATTGAGAAAAAGCATCACCGTTACGTAGAAGCGAAAATTCCTGTATTGCTACAGTTTTTAGATAAATTATGTCGCGTTCATGGAGAGCGTCATCCAGAATTATTTGAAATTAATAAACTTTTTACCGCTTCAGCAGGGGAGTTAGCAGCACATATGAAAAAAGAAGAACTTATTCTTTTTCCTTTCGTTAAAAAAATGGTGAATGCTACATTGAATACAGGAGATATAGAAGCACCTCATTTTGGAACGGTTGGAAACCCAATTGCAATGATGATGCAAGAGCACGATAATGAAGGCGAACGCTTTAGACAAATTGCAGAACTTACTGATAATTATAGTCCACCAGCCGATGCTTGTAATACTTACCAAGTAACATTTGCTATGTTAGAAGAATTTGAACAAGATTTGCATTTACACATTCATTTAGAAAACAATATTTTATTCCCTAAGGCTATAAAACTAGAGCAACAATTTGGTTAGTATTTGTCTCTGATTTCATTAAATTTAAATCCCAGAAGGGCAAGCTCTTTCTGGGATTTTGAATTTTAACACCTAGTAAGTGTCATCATTATGTCAAAAAGATTTATAGTTATATGCTTAATTAATTTTTAGGGCAAAACAATTGATAAATTCATATAAAAATTACCCCCTTGCCTAGGTATATTATTCCAATCTGCGTAAGTAGAATAGTGGGCATCCATTATGTTTTCAGCACCATATTTTAAAACCCATTTACTATTGTTGGTATAGAAAACATGTCCTAAATTAAGATTTAAAATACCATACATGGGTGTTTCGTCTTCGCCATAAAAATTACTGTAATTAGTTTGGTTTCCGTTGCCTTCTAATTGAATAGCGGCATTAAATTTTGTGGTGTTATAACTGATTTCGGCTAAATAGGATATAGGTTTTATTAATGGTAAGTTCTCATTATTACTACCTTTTCCGTAGTTATAACCTAAAGTTCCATTAACAGCAAATGTTTTTGAAAATTTGTAAGATGAATTCAAGTACACATCAAAAATAGTAGCGTTTGAAAGGGCTTTGTAAATTCTAACACCATTGGCGCCAATAGTCATAGGGCTGAGTGATGCGTCAATATCTCCAATAATATAATCCATAATATAAAAATAAGAAGCTTCAATTCCTATGTGGAATTTGGTACTGTAAAAATTTGCTTTTGCATTCACTTCAATTGCTTTTTCATTATTTAATGTTGGATTTCCTATATAGTCATAATTATCAAAACTGTTGAATAGGAAAAAACCGTAACCTTCGCTAACTGAAGGAGCTCTTTCACCATAACCCAAACCAAAACTTACATCGTAAGTTTTCTTTTTAAAAGTGTAATCTGAAGCTATGCTCGTTAAAAACCTACTTTTGGTATCATCAATTTCTGGATAAAAAATTTGAAGACTTTCTAGCCCCACTTGTTTTGCGATTTTATTGTTATGATAACCAAATCTAACCGAAGTTGAAAGCGTTTCATTTTCATTTAAGGGAACATCATCTTTAGCAAAAATTCCGGTGTAAAGTGTTCTGATATCTGGCCAAGTGTACATAAACATAGCAGGTTGATTTGGATCGTTTGGATACATGGTCATTTCTGCTAACGAACGGTTGTAATACCCATTAAAATTTAAAGCTAACTTATGTTTATTAATGGTTGTTGTGGCTTTGTTATAAAATCCATAAGTATCGCTCCACCCAGGCATATCCATACGAATGGGTACTTCTGGACGTTTAGAATCGTCCATAATATGCGTAATAGTATTGAAGTATAACTTAGTTTCTAGGGTTTTTATAAATGTTGAATCGTTACTGTAATTATGAGTAACAGAAGTAATTAAAGCTTCGGCAAGCGAAACATCCATTGGTAATGCAGGATAACCAACATCTGTGGCTTTATCGTAAATAACGTTGGCATCCATGGTATGATTTTCATTTAGTTTAAATCCCGTTTGTAATGATATGTTGTATTTCTGAAACTGAGAATACAAGATTTCTTGACTGTTCCCAGCCTCATAATTATCAGATTTTCTAAAAATACCATCGGCATTAATATAAAATGCATGACTTGAATATTCCATGTCTAAACCTCCGGTTTTATAATTGCCATTGGTTTCATAGCCCAAATCTATACTTGTTTTTAGACCAGATTCAAAATATTTGCTTACTGGTAGTTTTAAATCGATGCCACCACCTAAGCAATGTCCATTTTCTGTACCTGTTTGCCCAGAACCAACACTTACCTTTTCTAAATTAGACACATCTACATACGATGTAATAGGATCCATTTTATCTGTACAAGCACCAAATATTTGCATGCCATCAATAGTGACGTTTAATCGGTCGCTATTCATGTTGTTTATGGTTGGTTCCCAAGCGTAATTACCACGTTTTATCATAGTAACCTTATTGGCTTTTTCTAAATAATCGTCTATACTAGACAATGTTTTTTCTTGCCGATAGTTGCTTAGTTTACGTTGTCCTAAAACAATAACTTTGTCTAATTTAGTCGTGTCCTTTTTATTGATAACAGCTTCTTGCCCAACTATAAACCCGCTAAAAAGTAAGCTTATGTTATATATGATGAATTTTTTCATCTGTCTGTTTTTGTGTTTTTAAATGATGCTGTCTAAAAATCGTCTTTTTAGACAGCTTCGTTTTAAGAAGTTAATTAGAATTCAAGTTCTAAATACAACGAGCTTTTTTCGTTAGTTTCTGTAACATCTTCACCTTTTAAAATGGCGTCCTGGTCGTTAATTAATTTCAAATTAAGTACCCAATAACCTGTCATGGTTAACGATAAATCACCATAATACATGTAATCTTCATCATTATAACTTAAATCTGTATTGTTTGGCGAACTGTGATTGCCCATTCCTGGCATTCTAGGGTCTAGTGTAATAGTGTAATTTTCAACAACAGGAAAAGTCATCATACTTTCCATTTTAAAAAGTCCAACTTTTAGATTGTTTATGGCTATTTTTGGGTTGTTAGGCTCAATCATGGCAATAATATATCTGTTATTATCGCTTCCCATAAAACTAGTTGTATTTTGTTTTTCGGACTGTAAAACTACGATATCATCAGTAGCTGTATAATCTGTTCCGTCAATGGCGTAGTTTACAGTTAAGGACCAACCCGAACCATCTGTATTTGTCATTTGATAAATGATAAAGCCTTCATAAACCGTTTCTTTACCTATGGTTTTTGCAATTTCAGATTTAGGACACGAATGCTGCATGGTCGGCATTTGCATCATCGGCATCCAAGATAATGTTGCATTTTTTATATAATTACTTGTTGCGTTATCTTTAATTCTGATACTTACGTTGTTATAACCCGTTTTAAAATCTCCAGCCGTATTAAATATCTCTATGGTGTGCGTGGCATTACTGATTTCTTGAATTTTTAACAGACCTTCAATTTCATTTATTATTGGAGTGTCGTTATTGTCGTCAGTGGAACATGATACTGCGAAAACTGCAATACATAGGTTTAGTAATACATGTCTAAATTTCATTTTTAGTTTGTTTTTAATGTTTAAAATAAGTGTGAAACCTCCCATTCACTTAACTCAATAAGCAAGGGATGGAAGTAAAATCTAAGTGATTTTATAAATAGAAAAACTAACTAAAATTTGGTGGAGGTGTATCTATCTCCAGATACATGTTGTTGGTTTTTGGAGTTTTAAAAATGGTGTTTAGTTTCAATATGTGTAAAGAAACAAACGTACTTTCAACGTTACTTATAGTAGATAAACAAAACGCATCTAAAACCATACGCTTGCTTTCTTGTAAAGGATTATCAGAATTATTTGCATCTGAATTATTTTCAGAGAGCTCTTTACGTAATTGGCATTTACCATTACAACCTTTTTGTTCTTCTTTTTGAATACACAAGGTCTTGGCAATAAAGTCTTGATTAACAATAAAATCTCCTATAATAACCAGCGTATTTATATTATGTGCAAATAATATAAATACTAAAATAAAAGCTGTTATTTTATGAGTTATTGCTTTTAGCATTTCGCAAATTTATAGGAAATTTATAAAAGAAAGCATGATTATTGTCACTAATATTTTAGATTAAAAGTCTTTCTTTTTTGATTTGAATTTAATTCTTAAAACAGGTAATATTACCCAAACAGTTAGCATTATAAAGGATACTGTTAATCCGAAACTGGTTCCGAAGAATTGCTTAAAAACGGCTCCCGTATACCCTAATAATGCCGAAATATCTAGTTTTAAAAGAATAAGTGTTCTTGATAAATCTATTGGGTTTAACATGGTGCCAACTAACGATAGTTTATCTAACGGATAGTCTTCAAACATAATTAACGTCATTAAAAACAATCCATCGTAAATAATAGCTAAAAACAGCCAAAGTAAAATAGCATAACCAAAACCTTTAATTTTATTTTCGTTAGATAAAGCGATATTAAAAGCCAATGCCGTGAATATTAGTGTTAAAAATGTTCCTGTGATTAGCAGTAGTGAAAAATCCCAAATGGCACTACTTTCAAATAAGCCATAAAACACAAACGGAATACCTAGACCTAAAATTAAACTCATTGAAAGCGATAAAGCAACACCTAAATATTGTCCTAAAAATATAGACGAACGTTTTAAAGGTTGCGCTAATAACAATTCTGTAAATTCTTTGGAATTATAATAGTACATCACGCCAAAAATGGTTCCTATTAGTGGTACAAGAATTATGATAACATTCATTAAAGTTATGACTGCTTTTGAAAGGTCGTTGTTTAAAAATAAGAGTACAATACCGAGCAATAAGTAGAACGCAAAATAAACGTAACTCCAACGGCTGCGCATTAAATCGTAAAAACTGTATTTTAATATCTTAAGCATGATTTTCTGTAAGTATTGATGCTATTGCATGTTCAAAATCTGGTTGATTGGTCTTGGTTTTTAAATCTTGAATGGTGCCTTTAAAGTATATTTTACCTTCTAATAAAAACACGATTTCGTCTGATACCTCTTCAACAAAGCTCATAATGTGCGAGGTTATTAAAATGGTTTTCCCTTTGGCCTTTTCTTTTTGAATTAAATCTTTTAATCTGATAAGAGAAATAGGGTCTAATCCTGTTGTGGGCTCATCGAGAATTATTAAAGGACTATCAAACATAAAGGTTAAAACAATGTTCACTTTTTGTTTTGTGCCTCCTGAAAGGTTTCCTAGTTTTTTATCTAAAAATGGTTCTAATTTAAAAAGTTTGATTAGTTGTTTGTCTTCACTGGTGTTTTGGCGTAAATCCTTAATCATTTTGATTAATTCTTTAACTTTTAAATTACTAGGAAAGTTGGCTATTTGCGGTAAATAATCAATTTTATGTCGGTAGTCAGAATTTTTTTTAATGTTTTCTCCAAGTACAGAAATATCGCCTTTATTGGGAATAACCATACCCAGAATAGATTTTATTAATGTGGTTTTTCCTGAGCCATTTGGCCCAAGAACTGCGAAAATGCCACCTTCATTTATGGTTAAGTCTAAGCCACTTAGTACTTGGTTTTTGCCAAATTTTTTATGAAGGTTGTTAATGCTTACCATGTTATTTGTTTTGTTAGCGGGTTATTGTCTAATAAATTATCGGGTGTAAATACTGGAGATACTTTTTCAGAGAAATCGATAATATCTATAAACATACTACGCAATAAAATAATAGTTTCTGGAGTGCGATTTACAATATAGGAAAATAGTTTTACCGGTCTGTATGGTACATCTCCAACACCATTTTTATCAAGGTCATAACCTGTGTAATTACTCCAATAATTTCTGTCAAAAATATTGTCATTCACTTTACTGTTATATGCAATATCAAAGGAATTATACAAGAAATTGTTTTCTAAAAAGCTATTGGTGTAACATGCTCCACGAACCTTAATTGCCCAACCATTATTTGTGAAATTATTGTTTTTATAAATAATGCGGTTAGAGCCTTCTATATTAATTCCTATCGTGTTTTCGTCAAAAGTGTTACCCGTAATTTCAGCATCATTTATTTCTTTTAAAAGCATGCCGTAGGAAGCAGTGCCCCAATTTTTTCTGAAAATATTATTGAGCATTTTTATTTTTTTTGAGAACATAACGGCAACTCCAGCACCGTTGTTTTCAAAGGTGTTATCTTGATAAATATCATTGTTAGAAAACATGAAATGTAAACCATAACGTAAGTTTTCTGCACTTACATTGTTTTTAATTAAACAATCATCTGAAAACTCTAGATAAATGCCATCACGAACATGTTCAACATAATTATGTTCTATTTCAATATGATTACTATGCCAAAGTTGAATGCCATTGCCAGAGTTATATTCTTCAACAGCATCGCCAATAATTTTATTGTGATATATTTTTCCATGATTCGATTTTTCAATATAAATACCAAAAAATAGTTTTTCTAAAACTAGATTTTGAATTACAAAATTTTTGCTTTTTTTAACCCTAATGGCAGCATAGTCTTCCGTGTAACTTGTGCCAACGTTAATAATAAACAAGCCATCAACCGTTACATTATCTGAAATTACAGTAATGATTTCTCCCTTTAATTCACCATCAATAACGGGGTAGTTTTTGCCAATTATGGTTAAAGGTTTATCAACTAAAATTTTATGCTCTTTATAAGTGCCCTTTTTTACAATTATGGTGTCAAAATCCTTTGCTTGGGAAATTGCCTCTTTTAATGTAGAAACGGCACAGGTATTGCAAACCTCAATAGTTTGAGCAATAGTTGTGTTGGCCAATAAAATGGCTGATAAAAAAACGATTAAATTTTTCATGCTACTAGTCTTTAAGATGCGCTAGTAATTCTTCCCAAGTATATAATTTACCTCCTTTTTCTGCTTGGGTTTTTTCAGCATCAACTTTATTTTTAAAAGCTGATAAAAAAGCACCCATTGGGCTGGGGATGTTTTCACTTATTAAAAAAGTGGCTTTTGTAGCGTCAATTAAAGCTTCAGGTTCTGTGTAATTGTTGGATAAGAATAAGGCTATTTCTGAAGTGTCAAATTCTTTTAAGAAGTTAACCATACATTCTGTTGCATCAAACTTATAGACTTTTCCTTTTTTGGTTACAATTTCTGCAGCATGAATCTTATCTACAATGGTCATTTTGCAAAAATGACAACCATCGCTCCCATATTCTATGGGTTTGGGTGAGACATTACAACTGATAAGCATCAGTGTTAATGCTATGGTTGAATAGTGTTTTAGTGTTTTCATTGTTTTAGTGTTTTGTCTGTCCTTTTTCTACATAGCCAAAGATTTTTTATGTTTTTTCTTTCCTACTAAATAAGCAATAAATGAACCAAGTATACCAATTCCCAAAAAGAATGCACCAAGTCTTGGATATGAGTGTGCTTTAAAATTTAGTATGTCTTTGCTCCCAAATAAAGGGGGCTGAAATCCCATGACTGTGCCGTCTGGATTTGTAAATTTCATGATGGCTTTTGGGTCTAAATCATGCCCATAGTCGTGTTCCCAAATGTAAAAGTCGTATAAACCGGCACTACTTAGAACAATCATTAAAATAAACCAAAACAAAAACCATTTGTAGTTACCTTTCCATGCAATAATTAAGCCTATAAATGTTGTTATAAGTATACCTATTGGAAAAATTTTGAATTCTGGAATAGCATCGGGAATATACTTCATACCGACGTAATGATTCATTAAGTTGATGTTTTTAATGTCGTGAGGGTGTACATCTGAAAAATCATTGATATGAATATTCATAGCAAGTGGCGTAGGGTATTGTGGTGCTTCTAATGTGATTCTCCAAAGTGGAAATAAAAATAATCCCAATGGCAATAAAGCAGCAATAAGCATGATGATATTAGACCTTTTCATCTGTATACTTCCCGTTATAACGGGAATCTAGTTTTTAGTTATACTATTCTTTTTTAAGGCATTCCCCTTGTTTTTCATTCAAGAGTATTAAACATTCAAAATATTAATTAAAGAAATGTTTTTTTTTTTTTTGATTCCTGCCTTCGCAGGAAATTTAGTGCTTTAAAAGAAAGGCGAGAGCGAAATAATTAACTCTCGCCTTATTAGGAAAATAAACACTAAAACAAAATCCTCCTAAGTTTTGTTATTCTATATCTTCTCCAAGAGACCATTTTAATGGTGTATTAGCATTTGCAGCAGATACACGAACATAGCCTTGCATTTCTTGGTGTAATGCAGAACAGAAATCGGTACAGTAGAATGGCCAAACACCTTCTTGTTTTGGTTCCCATAGAAAAGTTTCCGTTTGCCCTGGCATAATAAGTAATTCAGAAGTATTAGCTCCAATCATACTTACGCCATGTGGTACATCGTAATCTTGTTCTAAGTTGGTAACGTGGAAATACACCTTATCTCCAACTTTAATACCTTCAATATTATCTGGTGCAAAGTGGCTGCGAATCATGGTCATATATATATGAACTGTTTTTCCGTCTCTAACAACTTTGGTGCCCATTTCATTTTTAGCTGCAAATGGATGTTTGTTATCTTCTAAATTGAAAATCTTTTTAGAACGTGGTTTTATTAAATCGGCAGGACAACCAGCAGCATAGTGAGGCTCACCAATAGTTGGGAAATCCAATAATAATTCCATTTTATCGCCAGATATATCATATAGCTGTGCAGATTGTGTTACCTCGGGACCTGTTGGTAAATAACGATCTTTTGTAATTTTATTCATGGCCACAACATACTTGCCAAATGGTTTTGCTGAGTTTCCTCCAGGAATCATTAAATGACCAACAGAGTAATAACAAGGTTGTCTATCAACAACCTCCCAAGTACCTAATTTCCATTTTACAACTTCTGATGAAATAAAGAAGGTTGTGTATGCATTGCCTTTGCCATCAAACTCAGTATGTAATGGTCCTAAACCGGGTTGCTCAACAGAACCAGCTAAAACATCTTCGAAGTTTAAGATTGGAATACCATAAGCATCACCTGCGAATTTTTTGTTCTCAATAGCATCAAGCATTTTAGTAAATGAGTGTACTGTTAAGTTAGCTGATAATTTTCCGTTACCAACAATGTATTCCCCAGTAGGGTCAACATCGCACCCGTGAGGTGATTTTGGTGTTGGTAAGAAATATACAGCTCCAGGAACATCTAAAGGATTCACAGTAAGTACTTCTTTTTTCATTGTTGAAGTTGCTGAATGTGTAGATTCATCATACACATTGTGCGCATAGTTAGCAGGCACCATTGTACCACCACCATTATTTACATATTCTTCAATTTTTTTCCAGTTTACAGCTGCAATAAAATCTTTATCGTTTTGAGATGCATTAACCTCTAAAAGGGTGCTTGCTTCTTCAGAATTATATGTCGTAAAGAAGAACCAGCCATGAGATTTACCACGTCCAGGATGCGATAGGTCATAATCAAAACCAGGCATGATTAATTGGAATTTGATATCCATGTGCCCGTGTTCTGGGTCTACAGATATAAAAGACAAAGACCCTTTAAAGTTTCCTTTATAGTCTTTTATAGGCATGTCTTTTTGAGGAATTGGAACAGAAAAACGCGTGCCAGCAACAACATATTCGGTATTTTCAGTTACAAATGACGAACTGTGATTCCCTGCGCTATTTGGTATTTCAATAATCTCAGTCGTTTCAAAAGTAGATAAATCTATTTTTGCAATACGTGGTGTGTTATTTCCATTTATAAATATCCAGCGACCATCTAGTTCTCCAGCAGTTTGTGAAATGTCAGGATGGTGAGAATCGTCCCAAGGAATAAAACCATGAGAAGTATTCAGCATAGGTTTTGTTTCTTCGTTATAGCCATATGCTTTCTCAGCATCTTGTGAGAATACAGGAATTACTTTAAATAAACGCCCAGATGGTAATCCGTAAACAGATAACTGACCACTGAAACCTCCAGATATGAACGCGTAAAATTCATCATGTTCACCAGGAGCAACATAAACTTTTTCGGCTACATTACTTGCCAGAGCTCCAGACTTATTGCCTGACTTGCCTGAATTATTACAACTTGTAAATGCTACTAGAACACTTAATATTGCAACAGTTGATTTTAATATTTTTTTCATTGTCTTATATGTTTTAGTTAGTGCTTAATTATTCGGTTGGCGGAAGTAATACTTTGTCGATTACGTGAACAATACCATTCCCAGCTTTTACACTTGCTAAGATTTTTGCACCTCCAATCATTGGTTCGCCATCAACCACTTCAACCTTCACATAGGCATTATTTGCCTGTCCTAATTTTTTGAACTTCTTTAGGAAGTCTTTAGAATAGTTTCCAGGTGTAACATGGTATTTTAAAATATTAGCCAAAGCATTTTTGTTTTCTGGTTTCAACAGATTTTCTACAGTACCTTCAGGTAATGCTGCAAAAGCTTCGTTTGTTGGAGCAAACACCATTAATGGTCCAGCATTTACTAAGGCGTTTTCTAATGAGGCGGCTTGAACAGCAGCAACTAAAGTAGTATGGTCCTTAGACTCAATTGCAATGCTTAATACAGTAGGTTTGCTTACGTCATCAGTAATAAAGGCTTGACCTGTTTTTTCTTTAGTGGTTTCAGCTTGAGAGGCTGTAGAGGTCGTTGAGGCGTCTTTGTTTTCATTTTTACACGAGTAAACTAAAGTTACAAATGCAAAAACAAAAAATAGTTGTTTTAAGTTTTTCATAAATTACATTATTTTAGTGTTCTGAAATATTCTAACACAGCTCTGGCATCTTCTTCAGATAAATTTTGATTCGCCATAGGAGAGCCATTAAACTCTATTAGCAATGCTTTTGCTAATGGATCTTTTTGTGTCATTTCATCTGGATTTAAAATCATGTTCATGACCCATTCAGGAGATCTACGTTCTAAAATTCCTGTTGGAGCAGGTCCAATGAATTTTTTTTCTACCCTATGGCAGGCCGTACACATTTTTTTAAATACATCTGCACCATGTGTTGCCATAGTTTGGTCGATTTCAGGATTTAGTGATATCGAAGTAATTGGGCCAATACCTTTGTTTTTTAAGTCTACTGTTTTAGAGGCAGGGATTTTTTCTAGAGTAGTACTTGTTTTGGTTTTAGTTGATTCTTTTTTATCATAAGAAAAACCTTCTTTCTTTTTTTCTTCTTTACCACCACAACTAATTAGTAGTGTTATTAATAAGGTCATTAAAATTTTTAGTGTTATCTTCATGTTAGTATATTTTAATAACAAAATTATAATCTTGACTAGCAATATTATATGATAAAAATCATATTTGAGATATAAATATCTTTTTTGTATTTCATTGAAATTGTTTAATTTCGATTATGATTTCAAATTCATCAAAATATGCAATCAAAGCCGTTTTGTTTTTGGCTTTGCATTCCAATGAAGACCATAAAATTATGGTAAAAGATATTGCGAAACCTATAAATGTTCCGCAGGCATACATTGCAAAATTACTTCAGGAATTGGTTAAGGAAAATATAATTTCTTCTACGCGAGGACCCAAAGGCGGTTTTTATTTAAATAAGGAGAATGTAAGTCAGCCTGTTATAAATATTTTAAACAATATTGATGGCGAAAAGAGACTCACTAGTTGCATGTTGAGTTTAGAAAAATGTAATGAGGATAAACCTTGTCCGTTGCACGCTATATTAAGTCCTTCAAGAAAGGAGATTTTAAAAATTTTAAACGAGAAGACGATTAAAGAGTTGGCCTTAGATGTTGAACAAGGGAATTCTTATTTGCCTTTATAAGTTAGAAATAAAACCTAACAAATGGCAGCCAAGGGTCAAAGTAAATGCTTTTATTTTTATCATATAAAACATCATACCTAATGCCAAAAGTTACATTGCCATTTCTGTAACCAACGCCAAGAAATAAGGCAGGCGACCAATACGTGTCATCAGGAATATTTAGGGTAACATTATATCTTCTATTAACATGAAGTTCTTCAAGTTCTGCCGAAAGTTGTAATTCTCTAAAAACGTTGTACAGACCAATTAAGCTTCCACCTAGAATAGTTGATTTGTAAACATTTTTCTGGTTGTTAAAAGTGGCATTTATACTTACGCCAAAGGCAAAATTTTCATCAAATTCATAAATAGCACTAGGCGCTATGGTGCCACTAAAAAAACCATCTCCTAAGCTTAAACCTAAGTTTCCGCCATAACGCACACGATTCCAGAAATCACTTCTGGCTTCTTGAGCGATGGTGTTTTGAAAACAAAAAAAGGTGATAAATAAAATGAGGGCAGTTTTTTTATTATTTAAGAGAAATAAATTCATGAGAATGAGAAATGACTAAAAATTTAACACGTATTTAAGCATATTCGTTAAACGTATAATATATGCCATAAATATAGTCAAAGAAACATCTAATTTTGGTAAAAGTTGTATTTTTGAAAAATATTTTGACTCAATCGTTTTAGTATAGAAATAATAATGGATAAATTTTCCTTTTTAAACACCGCACATACAGCATATTTCGCTGATTTATACGATCAATATCTACAGAACCCAGATGCAGTAGAACCAAGTTGGAGAGCCTTTTTTCAAGGATATGACTTTGGTAGTGAAAATTACGGTTTGGATGGTGAAATCGTTGAAGGTGTTTCAGTACAAATCCCAGAGCATGTTCATAAGGAATTTAATGTTGTAAGACTTATTGATGGTTATAGAATGCGGGGGCATTTGTTTACAAAAACAAACCCTGTTAGAGAGCGAAGAATATATTCACCAACTTTAGATATTAGTAACTTTAATTTAACAGAAAGTGATTTAGATACTGTTTTTAATGCTGGAGAAATATTAGGGATTGGTGCTAAACCTTTACGTCAAATTATTACGCATTTAGAGAATATTTATTGCAGCTCTATTGGTGTTGAGTATATGTATATGCGTAATCCTGACGTGATTAAATGGTGGCAGGATCAGTTAAATGAAAATGATAACCAACCTAATTATTCAGTTGAAACTAAAAAATATATTCTTTCAAAATTAAACCAAGCGGTAACGTTCGAAAACTTTTTACAAACCAAGTATGTAGGTCAAAAGCGTTTTTCGTTAGAAGGTGGCGAGTCCTTAATTCCTGCAATAAGCAATATGCTTTTTTATGCCGTTGAAAAACACGGCGTTAAAGAATGTGTGTTAGGAATGGCGCATAGAGGACGTTTAAGTACACTTGTAAATATTTTTAGAAAACCGGTAAATGAACTTTTTAGCGAATTTGATGGTAAAGATTTTGAAGATGAAAGTATTGATGGTGATGTAAAATATCATTTAGGATTAACCCTAGATAAAACCTATCAAAACGGAAAAAACATCAAAATGAATTTGGTACCAAATCCATCTCATTTAGAAACTGTTGCTCCTGTAGCCGAGGGTATTGCTCGAGCAAAAATTGATACAGATTATGATGGGGATGATTCTAAAATTCTACCAATAATTGTGCATGGAGATGCTGCTATTGCAGGACAAGGAATTGCTTATGAAGTAGCACAAATGAGCCAATTGAATGGCTATAAAACAGGAGGAACTATTCATATAGTTGTTAATAACCAAATAGGCTTTACAACTAATTATTTAGATGCTCGTTCAAGTACGTATTGTACAGATGTGGCAAAAGTAACCTTGTCTCCAGTTTTGCATGTAAATGCTGATGATGCCGAAGCGGTCGTTCACGCTGTAGAAATGGCTTTACAGTATAGAATGCGATACAAAAAAGATGTTTATATAGATTTGTTGGGTTATAGAAAATACGGGCATAACGAAGGTGATGAACCCCGTTTTACACAACCAAAATTATATAAGGAAATAGCTAAACATGCTAATCCATTTAAAATATACTCAGATAAGTTAATTGCTGAAAATACTATAGATAAGGCATATTTAGATAAAATCGTTGCAGATTTTAAAGCCACTTTAGAGCGCGAATATGATAAGTCTAAGCAAGCAAAATCCTCTAAAGTTAGAGAATTTATGCAAGAGCGTTGGACCGCTTTTGAGCGTGGAAGTATTGAAGCCATGCTTGAAGACTCTGATACGACATATCCTAAAGAAAAACTAGAACATATTTCTAAAGTGGTTTCGACAGTGCCAGAAGGCGTTAAATTTTTGCGTAAAGCTGTAAGGATTTTAGATGGACGGGCAAAAATGGTTTTTGAAACCGATACTCTAGATTGGGGAATGGCTGAAACTTTAGCTTATGGTAGTTTGCTTGAGGAAGGGTTTAATGTGCGTATTTCTGGGCAGGATGTAGAGCGTGGTACATTTAGTCATAGGCATGCTATTTTACGTGATGAAATATCTGAAGAACGAATTAATCTTTTAAACATCAATCCAGAAAATAAAGGTAAAATGGATATTTATAATTCCTTTTTATCAGAATATGGTGTTCTTGGATTCGACTATGGATATGCTATGGCGAATCCTAATACCTTAACTATTTGGGAAGCTCAATTTGGTGACTTTAGTAATGGTGCTCAAATTATATTCGATCAGTATTTATCGGCAGCAGAAGATAAATGGAAATCTCAAAACGGTATTGTTGTGCTATTACCACATGGCTATGAGGGGCAAGGTTCTGAGCATTCATCGGCTAGGATTGAACGCTACTTGCAATTGTGCGGGAATGATAATATGATTGTTGCGGACTGTACAACGCCAGCAAGTATTTATCACTTATTACGTCGTCAAATGAAACGTAATTACAGAAAACCTTTAATCATATTTACACCAAAAAGTTTATTGCGTCATCCAAAAGCGGTATCCTCAATAAATGAATTAGCTACGGGGAAATTCCAGGAAGTTATAGATGATTCAATACCTCCTAAAAATGTAAAGAAATTAGTATTTTGTACAGGTAAATTCTACTATGATTTATTAGCCGAAAGAGAAGTGCTTGAAAGAGAAGATGTTGCTTTGATAAGAATTGAGCAGTTATTTCCGCTTCACTTAGAAAAAATTCAAAAGGTTATTGATAAGTATCCAAATGTTGAAAACTATACATGGGCACAAGAAGAGCCAAAAAATATGGGAGCTTGGAGTTATATGTTACAACGTATGGATTTGGTTAAATTAGAAGTTGCATCTCGACCATACAATTCGGTGCCTGCACCAGGGTCGAGCACAAGAGATAAAAGAAGACAACGCCGTGTGATTGACGAAGTTTTTGGGAATTTAGAGAAAAAAGAATAAAATTCATATACAATTAAAATTATAAAAAATGATTTTAGAAATGAAAGTGCCTTCACCAGGGGAATCCATTACAGAAGTGGAAATAGCAACATGGTTAGTTGAAGATGGAGATTATGTTGAAAAAGACCAAGCTATTGCTGAGGTAGATAGCGATAAAGCAACCCTTGAGTTACCTGCTGAAGCAAGTGGAATTATAACGCTTAAAGCGGAAGAAGGTGATGCTGTAGAAGTTGGAGCAGTAGTATGCTTAATTGATACTAGTGCCGAAAAACCTGAAGGCGGTGGTGATGCACCAAAAGCTGAAAAGAAAGAAGAAGCACCAAAAGCATCAGTTGAAACTAAAACCTATGCAACAGGTTCTGCAAGTCCTGCTGCAAAAAAGATTTTAGCCGAAAAAGGTATGGATGCAAAGGCTATTTCTGGAACAGGAAAAGATGGGAGAGTAACTAAAGATGATGCTGTAAATGCAGTGCCTTCAATGGGAACTCCAACAGGTGGTAGTCGAGGTACTTCAAGAAGTAAAATGTCTATGTTGCGTAGAAAAGTAGCCGAACGTTTAGTAGAGGTGAAAAATACCACAGCCATGTTAACTACGTTTAACGAGGTAGATATGTCGCCTATTTTTGCATTACGGTCAGAATATAAAGAAACCTTTAAAGCAAAACACGGTGTTGGTTTAGGGTTTATGAGTTTCTTCACTTTGGCGGTAGTTAGAGCTTTAGAAATGTATCCAGCAGTCAATTCAATGATGGATGGTAAAGAAATGTTGTCTTACGATTTTTGTGATATCAGTATTGCGGTTTCAGGACCAAAAGGATTAATGGTTCCAGTAATTAGAAATGCTGAAAACTTAAGCTTTAGAGGTGTTGAGTCTGAAGTTAAACGTTTGGCAATTCGTGCGAGAGAAGGTCAAATTACAGTTGACGAAATGACTGGAGGTACATTTACTATCACCAACGGAGGTGTATTTGGTAGTATGTTATCTACGCCAATAATTAATCCACCACAGAGTGGGATTTTAGGAATGCATAACATTGTTGAACGTCCTGTTGCTATTGATGGAAAAGTTGAAATTCGGCCTATAATGTATGTGGCTTTATCTTATGATCATAGAATAATTGATGGTAAGGAAAGTGTAGGGTTTTTAGTAGCTGTAAAAGAAGCTTTAGAAAACCCAATAGAGTTATTAATGAACAATGATGTTAAAAAGGCTTTAGAATTATAATTCTAAAATAATATAATTAACCATAAAAAAGGTGTTGCATCGTTTGATGTAACACCTTTTTTGGTTTAAATTAAGATTGACTAACTAAAACACATAAAGATATTTATAGAAATAACTATAATAACTAAAATGACTAATCCTATAAAACAATATTTTTTAAGAATATTATTTTCTTTTTCCATTATTGGGGTTTTGAACAATAGTTTGGGTTTTTAAATTAAATTTAAAAACCCTGCATCATTACAATGCAGAGTATCTAAAAAAATTCTCTCTCAAAAGAATTAATTAATAGCACGGTAAAGATATGTGGCAATGTTGTGAAAAAAAATAAGCACTTCTACGTATTTTTATGGAAAATGAAAGTTTGTGAAAAGCGAAAACTCTAAATTATTACAATTTAGAGTTTTCTTTAATTCTCCCTAAGAACTAATTAATAGCACTGTAAAGGTAGTTTATGGAAACGTTTAAAAAAATAAGCACTTCTACGTATTTTTTAAAAATATGCTTTGTTTAAATTAGCCCAAACTACAAGAGCGGTGGGTTTGTTATTTAAGCCGAGTTTTGCTACTATGTTGCTTCGATGCTTATCAACAGTTCGAACAGAAATGGAAAGTTCATCTGCAACGTCTTGACTGGTTTTATTCTCTGAAATAAGTTTTATTATTTTTAATTCGGACTTAGTTAAAGTGTCAATTTTTTCCGGCTTTTTCTCTAATGTACTTGCGTTTAAGTAAGATGTTATTTCGTTACTAAAATAGGGTTTGCCATTAATAGCCTGACTTATGCAGGTCTCTATTTCTTCAATCGCAAATTCTTTTAAAATATAGCCGTAAACACCAAATTTTAAGGCTTGATCATATGGTTCTTCTTCTTTATCAAAAGTGATAAGAATTACTTTAGTTGATAAACCATTTTTTTGACAAGCTTCGGCAATCTCTAATCCCGTTTTATGTGGCATTCTTATATCAAGAATAGCTATTTCGGGTTTTAATTTAACAATAAGATTGTACGCTGTGTTTCCATCTGCGGCACTGCCTAAGATATTAAAGCCTCTAGATGTTAAAAAATCGGTTAAACCACGCAGCATAAGCGGATGGTCATCTGCTATTACAATAGATGTATTCATAGGGACTTAGAGAGAAAATTATTTACTATTAAATTTATAATTTTAAATATAGATATTTCTTTTCATAATCTATAACCCCTTTTGCTTTTTTTAAAATGTCTGCGCCAATAATACCATCAACAGGTTTAGAATTGTGGTTTATAAGTGCGGTATTAACATGGGTCAGGTTAAATAAAACTAAAACAATTTTGCTATTGGACCATTTTCCAATTTTGACTTTATTTTTTTTAGACATTTTGGTTTCCATGTCTATAGCGCCGGCACCAGCAGCTTTTATCATGGAGTCTTCAGCTTTTAGTTTAAAAGTTTCAATACCTTCAAATCCAACACAAGAACTAGAAGCGCCTGTATCTAAAATAAATAATCCTTTTTCACCATTTATAGTGGCCTTAATTTCGAAATGATTTGTTTTTGTAAGGTGTAATTTAACTTTAGTGTATCCTTTTTTTAGAAGAAATTCTTGAAGCGTTTCTGCCATAAATTTTTGATTTGAACAATAAAAGTAAAATAATCAAAACAATTAATATCCCAAAAATAATATAAAATGTAAAGCCTTGAGATTTTGCAACTTCTGGAATGCCATAAAAAACGAATGCACTCCAGTAATAAGGCGATTTTTTAATATTACTTATAGATTCATTTTCTAAATATTTAATTTTTGAATGATGATTAGCAACAAAAGCAGATTCACTTTCACTATAGTTTTGGTAGAATAATTGCATGATTTGCGAAGTCGATAAATCGTTTATTTGCCATAATGAAAACAATAAATTTTGAACTCCTGCATATTGGAAACCCCGAGCTATACTCATAGCGCCCTCTCCTTTATAAAGTTTGCCGATACCTGTTTCGCAGGCACTTAAAACGACCAGGTTAGTATTTAAATCTAGGCTATATAATTCGTTTAAAAAGATGGAGGTGTCATAAAACGATAAATTTGAAGGTTTTACAAAATCGCCGCTACTGGCATGCGTAGATAAGTGTAAAACACCATAATCTGAAGCATTTTTGTTAAAGTTGGTTTTCGTCGCTTCGGTTCGCATCAACATTTGCGATTGCATTACATTTTCAATAGCGTCGGCTTCATGTATGGAATAGGTGAGTGCTTGTTTGGTGTTTTCGAAAACAGGAAAAAACCCTAAAACAGTATTGTTATCGAGTTTGCTAATCTTGTTTAAGTACAATATAACACTACTGTTATAGACTATTTTTTGATTGGTAATAACAAACGGCATTTTAGAAAATGAAGTGGTATTGGTTTTTTCTTTTAACAACCCTTCAAAAGGAATGAAATTCAATAAACCATCTGGAATAATGAGCACATTTTTATAAGAAGAAAGCGCATCAAATTTTAATGATTTATAGATATTGAACGCTTGGTTTGTATAGTTTTTAATGTCGTTATTTATTGTTGATGACGAATCAAAAAGACTAATAAAATTGGTAATGTCGCTTTTAATCGATGTGTTTAGAGGAATTCGATTTAGGATAATATCGTTGTTTGAAACTATAAACTGATAGATGCTGTTTTTGCCATAAAAATATTCGACTAAAACAGTATGGTCTACTAATAATTGCCTTTTCATAGCTTCCAAAGAAAACAAGTCGTAGTTATCCGGATATTTTTTAGAAATAGCGGTTTTTAAAGATTTCAGTTGCATGCTAATAGCGCTAAGTTGCGTGCCTAAATCATTGATTTCTGAGGCATTTAATCCCTCTTTTACTAATAAGCTTGTAATGTGTTCTTGCTCTTTCAATAAATCGAATTCTTTAACTAATAAGCTGTCATTTGGAAAACGTTGCAAGTGTATTTTTTTTAGAAAAACGGCTTTTAAAACCGAAGCTTTATTGTTTTCGGAGTATTGAAATGCCTTAAATAAAAGCGCCTTGTTTTTAGTTTGTTTATATGAATCAAAAAGAATATCAATACATTTTTCGCTTCTAATACGGTTATTGGTTTCGTTTAAAATTTTGGTTTCTTGCGAGGTCCAAGCGTTTTGTAATAAACCGGAAACGTAAAAGCTTAAATCGTAACACTGTAAAGCCATTTCTGGATTGGTTTCAATTTCAGCATATAAATCAAAAATATCAATGAATTTGTTTTCGGGATATAACAAGTTTTTTTCGGGTAATCCTTCCTTTTTAAAATTTGGTAATAACGCTTTAATGGCAAGGTTTAAATTATTTAAAGCATCGTCTGGAAGTTTCAATAGATAATAAAGTTGTGCTTCTTCAATATAAAGCAGTGCTAATGCTCTTCCTGTAATTTTATTTTTAAGTTGATGGTTTTTATATGTTATAAAGGACGTTAAGGCTTTCGGGTAATTGCCGTTTTGTAACTGAATTAAATAGGTGTTTTTTTCTTTCTGAAAAGTTGAGAATTTAGTTGAACTGTTTAAAGAAGATGCTTTTTCAGATTGATTTAAGGCTATCAAACTTTCGGTTTTAATATTATGTAAATGTGTTTTTTGTGCTTTGGATATGTTTGGCAATTTGTAGGCATCATCTATTGTTTTTATAGCTGTTTCGTGTTTGCCAAGTGTATAATAAAGTTTTGCAAGATTAATACTGCCACTAATTTGATGCCCTGTATTTTTGGTTTTTTCAGCTAAAAAAATGTATTGATTTATAGTAATTAGAGCATTGGTGAAATCGCCTGTTTTGGTATATAAATTACCTAGTGGTTTTAGACAATTTTCAATAATATCAAATTCTGAAATTTCAGAAAGTTCATGCTCATTAAATCGTTTTAAAGCGTCTTCGTAAGTTGTGATAGCTTCATTTAGTTTCGACGTTTCAAATAAGTAATAAGCTTTATGAGTTTGTAAAAAAACCAATGCGAGTTGTTCATCCTTAGTTTTTACTTGATTTTTGAAGTCAGACTCTTTAGTGTTTAAAAGTTGAAGTGAAGTTACATTTTGATTAGCAATAAATGTTTCAGCCACTACATAAATAGTTTCTTCAAGGTTTTGGGAGAAACCAAATCCGTAAATAAAAAAAAGAAGAAAGTATGTTTTTTTCATAAATAAGAACTGCTAAATGAGCCTTAGGCTCTCAGAATTTCCAGATGGCGTAAAATTGCCAATAATTAAAATCGTTTTCAAAATTCATGATATATCGTGCGCCTAAACTAGGTCCAATTCTGGCAAAACCAGCAGTGGCTTCAAATAATAAACCAGTTCGTAAATTGGTGAATGAATTGGTTTCGTTATTTGTTTCTTCAATGGTATTAAAAATAGGCGCATCAGGTTGCTCGCCTTCAAATTGCTCAATAAAAACCATGCTGCTGCTCTTTTCAGTTAAAGAAATAGTGTTTTGTAAGCCAGCACCAAGTCCAATATAATTGTTAATGTTATAACGTAATAAGACAGGAATGTCCCAATCTATATTTTCGTATGACATGTTTGTAGTTGTGCGTTGCCTGAATCGAAAGCCTTGAGCTTCTTGTACAAATTCTTCTTTAATAGCTGTGTTTCCATCATAATTATGAAAATTATTCATTAATTCTATTTGCCAATACCAGCGGTAGGATTTGTATGGTGAGAGTGTAGCTCCAAAAAAGTAGCTTTCAGAATTCCTTAATTTGGAAAACGAATTATAGCCTACTTTTGTGCCAATGGAAATTCCGGGTAAAAAACGGGTGGTAGAATAGTTTGTAATTATTGGGTCATTTTTATCGAAAATAATAACGGTTCTACTTTTGGTTTTTTTCTTATGAAAATCTTTAGAAAATTTGATACTGTATTTTACAAAGCCTTTGGTAGAATCATATGCTTTTACATTTTTCTGTTCGCTACCAGGTAAATAAATATTCTTGAATGTGAAAATAGCTTGAGTATCTGTAAATGTAGTATCTAAGCAACTGTAAACAACCTCGTGTTTGGGGCAGATATCACATTTTGGATACATTTCTAAAACCTTTAAAGTAGATTTATCCAACATGTCTGGAATATCGGTTTCTAAACGTATCGTGTTAGCCGGTCCTTCACCATTATTTTGAAACTTGATTTTGTATTTTAAGGTTTTAAAACGAACCAATCTGTAGTTCATAAAGGTGCCGTTCGACGACATTTTATTAGGGTCGTGCGAGGTAACAATTTCCATTTCCATGTCCTTCACTTTGTGATTATCATAATTTCCATCGGGTACATAAATGCCACGAACTGAAATTATGGCGCTCGTATCTTTAACCATTTCGGGAGTTGTTTTTAAACTGAAAAAGATATGACGCTCTTCTTTAGGTTGCATATTATCGAATTCTAAAACACTCCAGTTTTTATATATGGCTTTAGATTCTGAAACGGTTAATGGCAAATTGGTTTTTACGGTAGAATCTTGCAATACTTGATTAGACTGAATAATTTGATTGCTTATAGACGCAATGTATGTTCCATCATCATCTATATTTCTGGTAAAAGCAAAAGCATCAGTTGAAACCTTCTTTTCATTATGATGAAGCCTTGTGTCTGTTATTTCAAAATTATCAGCTTTATATTTTAATTCATTATAAAACAGATAGAGTTTTCCGTTTGTATTGTAATTTTTGATGTTTTTATAGCTTAGGATGGTTACAATGTCTTCATTGAGTACAGGTTCTCTGTTACGCTTTAAGGTGAAATCCTCATCCATAGTTGCTATGTCTTCATGTTCGTCAGAAATAGTATTAACAGTTATTTTTTTAGGTCGCGTTGTAGGTGGTTTTCCAGTGTCGTAATTATTGGTTGCCCAAAGTTTTACTTCATATTCGCCTTTGTTTTTGTAAACATGTTTTGGACTTTCTTCTGTGCTATAATGGCCGTCTCCCAATTCCCAGTAATGGGTATAAAACGCTTTGGGCGCACCCGCAATTTGATTTAAAGAAGGGGTTTCTGGAGTTAAAACTACCGTGTTGCCATTTACGTTTGCTTTTATTGTTGCAGTTCTTGTAATGGTGTCGTTGACTAGTTCTTGTGCTGGAACATATAGGATACATGCGAAAAACAGAAATAAGGCGAAATGTTTTTTCATTATACATTTAGTGTTTAGTTGTTGATAAATATACAAAAAGAGATTACTTTTTATAACGCATTAATATTAGATACTATCATAATGATATTGGCACTTATGACTAGAAGTATAAGAACAACTAATATGAATAAGTAAACTATTTTTTTCATAATAGATATTGTGTACATATTTATATCCATTTATAGTATGTTTTGTTACCCAAAAAAAACCAGAAACACTTGGTTTCTGGTTTTAGGTAAGTAGGTCGAAAAATTGGGGAAACCACTAAGTAGGTAATTAATTGTGTAGATGTTTAAGGTAAACCATTAATTATGTTTGTAAGTTGTGCTTGAGTAACTATAGACGTTTCTCCGTCTGTAATTGTTATAACTCCGTTTTCTGTAATGGTTGCAGCTTGTACAGCATATTTCCAGTCATTAGCTTCTTCTGTTACAAAAATAACATGGCATTCTAATCCAACAGGAATTTGTCCGTAGTGCTCACTAAATAAACCTGATTCAGCATCGTAAGTATCTAGATTTGCTAGTCCGGTATCTTCACCATCATAAGATAGAAATACAGAAGAATTTGTGTTATCATAGCCTTCTGGTACGCCAACTAGAATAGTTGTTTTTGGTCTTGGGTCATTATAGAAACGATCCACGTTAGACCACCCGAAATCTCCAATAAAAGCATAGTATTGATTGCCTTCTGCGAATACACCACCTTGACCAGTATTATCGCGTTTGTTTTCATCCCAAGCTAAGTTTCCTTCTGCATCAATGGTGCCATCCCATAAAAGCATGTCATTGTCGGTTCCACCTGTTAAATTAGAGGGGATGCCTAATTGGATATCACAATTTGTTTCAAGAATGTTTCCGTTTTGAGTAGCTTCAATAAAAAACTCACCTCCAGAAATCAATAACGCTTTATCGCCATTTGGCAAAACACCCATAGTCGGTTTGTTGGTTACAAGCATATTTCCTTTTTCAAAAAGTTCAACAAATTCTAAATTTACTTGTCCTGTTACGGCGTTTCCGTTTAAGGTTAAGCATGATCCATTAATGTAAATGCTTACTCCGTTTTCTGATGTTAATGTTACACCGCCATCTTCAGCGTTAAACTGAAAGTCTTGAGTTAAATTTTCTAAGGCTGTTTCTTTTAAATTATTGAAATCTTCTGTCGTAGCACGAACAATTATATTTAAATCGTCGTTGTCATTTTTTGTACAGCTTGTAAAAAGTAAAGCTGTCATTACTAATGTTCCTAAAAGGTGTTTTAAATTCTTCATAATTTTGTGTTTTAAATTGTTATTCAAGTTTATATAAACAGGGCAGCTATTTTGTTACCCTGTTTAGGTAATTATTTTAAAATTTTATTTTATTGTTGAGGTTGACTGATGATCATTTTTTCTGCAATAGCATCACCAGAGGCTACGAGTTCAATCATTTTATGTGCATAAGCTTCACTTGAAGAATACCCTTTTGCCATTCCTGATGCGGTTTTAACTTCCCAGAAATAATTTCTTTTGGCGTTGCTGTTAGCTTCGCTTTTCAACATTAAATAACTTGTAATTTTTTTGTCTTTTACAATTTCTCCGCTACTTGATAAAGTTATCATGCGTTTTGCACTTTCTAAACTAAGTGATGTTCCTGCGTAAGTTCCTTTGTTTGTTTTTACTTCCCAATCAAAAACTTGGGCAATATGGTTTTTTGTGATTTCTACAACTTCAATTGAAGTGCTAAGTGTCGTTTTTTCATTTGTAGCGTTTACGTTTATTATTGATAATACTACGGTTCCGATAATTAAAATTGATTTTCTCATGATTTCTAATTGTTTATTGTTATTAATTTTAGCTTTAATTGTTCAGCCATTTTGACTGTTACACCCTTATATCAAAACCATTTTAAATTTGTTACCCTTTTTTTTGAAAGTTTTTTTACATTAGTAGCAAATACAAGGGTTAATGAGTGAAAAAAAAATACATGAAGATCAAAAATATATAGACGGATTGCTTAAAAACAACTCTTTTATAATACAAGCCATTTATGATGAGTTTGTGCCAAAGGTTGTTAATTACATTAAGCAGAACAGTGGGAGCAGAGATAGAGCTCAAGACATTGTTCAGGAAACACTAGTCACTATATATAATCAGGCAAGCGAAAAGAATCTGCAATTAACCTGTCCGTTTGATGCCTATTTCTTTTTATTATGCAAACGCAAATGGTTGAACGAATTAAAAAAATCTTCTAATAAAGAGGTAACAATTAATGAGGACGTGTTATCTAAAGGTGAAGAGGCTCAAGAATTGGCTTTTGAAACTTCGGTATTTGGTGAGAAACAAGCCTTGTTTGCCGAAATGTTCGAAAAACTTGGAACCGCTTGTAAAGATTTACTTAAAGCAACTTTCAAAATAAAATCGATGGAAGAAGTAGCAGCAAGTTTAAATGTAACTTATGCATACGCACGAAAAAAGAAATCGTTGTGTATTGGTAAACTAACAACGTTGGTTCGAGAGTCGCCCAAATTTAACCAACTTAATAATTAACTGTCATGAAAGAGCAAGATTATATAGTATTTGAATCCTATTCGTCTAATGAATTATCTGAAGATGAAGTAATCACTTTTGAAGCTAAATTAAAAAGCGACCCTGAATTTGCGGAAGCATTTAAGACCTATAAGGAATTGTCTTCTTTTTTGGAGCATACATTTGAAAACGAAGAAAAGTCGAATGCATTTAAAAAGAATTTAGAAAATATTTCTGATTCACATTTTAATGAAAATAAAGATGTTTCTGAATTTGAAGGAAAGACTAAAACCTACACTTTGTTTAAGTACATTATAGCGGCATCTGTTGCTTTGCTTTTCGGAATCTTTACTGTTAATCAATTTTCAAACCCAACGTATGGCGATTTTAATAATTATGATGCTATAAGTTTAACCGTTAGAGGTGCGAATGATGACCTTTTAAAAACTGCTGAAAACACATTTAATACAAAAAATTTCGCTTCCGCGGAAGAGGCTTTCAAACAGTTGATCGAATTAGATAAAGATAATTCTGAATTGAAATTGTACCGAGCCATTAGTAATATAGAATTAAGCAATTTTGAAACGTCTGATAACTTGTTAGAAGATTTAAGGAACGGAAATTCAGCATATAAAAACAAAGCTATCTGGTATTTAGCATTGAGTAAATTGAAGCAAGATGATAAAGGGGCTTGTGTTGATATTTTAAAAACCATTCCTGAAGACGCAGATGATTATAAACGCGCCCAGAAGTTGTTGAATAAGTTGGATTAGAAAAAGAAAGTTTTCGTGTGTTGACCTGCGAGGTTTTAAAAACCTTGTAGGTCTGGTTAAAGAGATCTACAAGGTCTTCAAGACCTAGCGGTTTTTTAAACCTGAAGGGGCTTTTCAATCCGTGAAAATCTGTGAAATCAATGTCCAACTTCAAATTCTTCATTATTTTTACCAAATGATTATTACAGACACACACACACATTTGTATAGTGAGGCCTTTGATGAAGATAGAAACGAGATGATTAATCGCGCTATTGAACTAGGTGTTTCTCGGTTTTTTATTCCAGCTATTGATTCCACATACACTGAATCCATGCTTCAACTAGAAAAAGATTTTCCTGAACATGTTTTTTTAATGATGGGTTTACATCCAACACATGTAAAAGATAATTATAAAGCCGAATTAAAACATGTTGAAGAGCAGCTCGCAAAGCGAAAATTTTATGCCGTTGGCGAAATTGGAATCGACTTGTATTGGGATAAATCCACATTAGACATTCAAAAGAGAGCCTTCAAACATCAAATACAACTTGCAAAACAATATAAATTACCAATCGTGATTCATTGCAGAGAAGCTTTCGATGAAATTTTTCAAGTTTTAGAAACAGAAAAAAGTGATGATTTATTCGGTATTTTTCATTGTTTCACAGGAACTTTAGAACAAGCACATCAAGCCATATCCTATAATATGAAGCTAGGCATTGGTGGTGTAGCTACTTTTAAAAACGGAAAAATTGACCAGTTTTTAAATCAAATCAATTTAAAATATATTGTGTTAGAAACAGATTCGCCGTATCTATCGCCCGCTCCTTATAGAGGTAAGCGGAACGAAAGTGCCTATATAATAAAGGTGCTAGAAAAGCTATCGCACATATATAATGTGCCTTTAGATGAAATTGCCGAAATTACAACTCAAAATTCTAAGGACGTTTTTAAAATTTAAGGAATGAGCAATTCTAAACCAAATATATTACTCATTTACACTGGCGGTACCATTGGTATGGTTAAGGATGCAGATACAGGAGCGTTAAAATCTTTTGATTTTGAAAACCTACTCATTCGTATTCCAGAATTAAAACTTTTAGACTGTAATATTGATACTGTATCTTTCAAAGAGCCTATAGATTCCAGTAATATGAATCCTGAATATTGGGTTCAAATTGCAGAAATTATTGAAAGTAATTACAAAGTGTTTGATGGTTTTGTTGTGCTCCATGGAAGTGATACGATGAGTTATACAGCTTCAGCGTTAAGTTTTATGTTAGAGAATTTAGCTAAACCAGTAATATTTACAGGCTCTCAACTACCCATTGGGGATTTACGAACCGATGCTAAGGAAAATTTAATTACATCCATTCAAGTGGCTTCTATGCAAATTAAAGGTAAGGCTGTGGTAAAAGAGGTTTGTTTATATTTTGAATACAAATTATATAGGGCGAATAGAACAACAAAAATAAACGCTGAGCATTTTCAAGCATTTGCATCTTTAAATTATCCAGATCTAGCTGAATCTGGTGTGCATTTGAAAATTAATAGCAAGTATCTATTTAAACCAAACGGAAGAAAAAAACTTACTGTTCATAAAAGTTTAGACCAAAATATGGCGCTTATTAAGTTATATCCAGGCATTACAAAAGTATTGCTAGAAAGTATATTTAACACTCCAAATTTAAAAGCAGCTCTCATTGAGACTTATGGTGCAGGAAATTGTACTACTGAAAAATGGTTTATCAATATGTTAAAAGAAAATATTTCTAAAGGCATTCATATTATAAATATTACCCAATGTTCAGGTGGAAGTGTCATGATGGGGCATTATGAAACAAGTAGCGCATTGAAAAAAATAGGCGTTATTTCAGGAAAAGACATTACAACTGAAGCTGCAGTTGGTAAATTAATGTATATGTTGGGAAAAAATATAACCCCTAAAATGTTCAAAACCAATTATGAAACATCTTTAAGGGGAGAAATGACTTAAAATTAACTATTATAATTTTAGCGTTCAAAGTTTTTTTTGTTATTTGAGCCCAGTAAAAAAAAGTTATTAAATAAAGAGAGGTGGCCGAGTGGTCGAAGGCGCACGCCTGGAAAGTGTGTATACCTCAAAAGGGTATCGAGGGTTCGAATCCCTTCCTCTCTGCTGAGATTTTTGTTTTTTAATTGCTTTTTTTTTATATCTTTAACACTTTAACTAATAAAATTAAGATCTAGAACATGAAAAGATTATTTTCTATCCTTGCCATAACAGGAATGATGGCTTTCGGAACCGCTAATGCAACTGCAATTGCAAACACTAGTACAGCTGTAACTACAGTAGCAAGTATTACTCAAGATGACACAGCTGCTGCTGATGAGCCTCTTGGATTTCATCAAGAATTAAAAAAGCGTTTTATTGAAGGTGGCGCTGGATTTATGGGTATTGTATTATTATGTTTAATTCTAGGATTAGCAATTGCTATAGAAAGAATTATCTTTTTAAACCTTTCAACAACAAATACTAAAAAATTAACACAAAGTGTAGAGGATGCTTTATCATCTGGAGGTGTTGAAGCTGCAAAAGAAGTTTGTAGAAATACAAAAGGACCTATTGCATCTATTTACTATCAAGGTTTAGATAGAACTGATGAAGGTCTTGAGGCCGCTGAAAAAGCTGTAGTAGCTTATGGTGGTGTTCAAATGGGGCAATTGGAGAAAAACGTATCTTGGATTTCATTATTTATCGCACTGGCACCAATGCTTGGTTTCATGGGAACAGTAATTGGTATGATTCAAGCCTTCGATAAAATTGAAGCTGCTGGAGATATGCAACCATCACTTGTTGCAGGTGGTATTAAAGTAGCACTTTTAACAACTGTATTTGGTTTAGTAGTAGCTATTATACTTCAAATTTTTTACAATTATATTATTGCTAAAATCGATAGTATTGTTAACGATATGGAAGATGCTTCTATCACGTTAATGGATCTATTGATTAGAAACAAAAAGTAATAATCTAAAACTTAAAAAAAATGGGTTTACATAAAATTTTAAAAATAGTAGCGTTTGCGCTTGCTATACTTGGTGCGATTTTTGCACTGACTATTATGGCGGGTGACGATGAAACAGCTCTAAGTATGAGTGGCAATATGCTATATGTTACATACGTTGTACTAGGTATAGTATTAGCATTGGTTGTATTATTTGTTCTAAAAGGTTTATTTGCTGGAGATATTAAAAAGACTTTGATAACAGTTGGAGCATTTGCAGCAGTGATATTTATATCTTATGCTATGTCATCTGGAACAGATTTAGACTTAACACCTTTTACAGATAAGGGTTTGGATGTAGATGAAGGAACATCTAAAGCAGTAGGAGCTGGATTATATGCGTTTTATGCACTAGCTATTCTTGCAATAGGATCTATGTTATTAGGCGGAGTTAAAAAAATATTTAATAAATAAATTATGGCAAAAAGAGCAGCACCAGAAGTAAATGCAGGCTCCATGGCCGATATTGCGTTCTTACTACTAATATTTTTCTTGGTAACAACTACTATTGAGACTGATTCGGGAATTAACCGTAAACTTCCTCCAATGGAAGAGTCTGATGAAGATGTTATTATTAAACAAAAAAATATATTTACTGTTTTGTTGAATAAAAATGATCAGTTATTGGTAGAAGATGAACCGTTGGAACTTAAGGATTTGAGAAAGAAAGCCATAGCCTTTTTAGATAATGGTGGAGACAGGTCTTGTGATTATTGTAGAGGCCTGAAAGATCCATCGTCATCAGATAATCCTGATAAAGCCATCATTTCTTTAGCGAACGATAGAGAAACATCTTATAAAACATATATTGCTGTACAAAATGAATTGGTAGCCGCATATAATGACTTAAGAAACGTTAGAGCTCAAGCTCAATATGGTACATCTTTTACAGAAATGGAAGCAAACTATAAAGATGTAAACTGGCCTGGGAATAAAGAGAAGTTAAAAGAGAAGATTGATCAAATAAAAGCAGATTATCCTCAAAAACTTTCTGAAGTACAAAAATAATTTAAGATTTAACATTTATAAATATGTCTAAATTTAAAAAGAAAAAAAGTGGCGATATGCCGGCGGTTAATACGGCATCTTTACCGGATATTGTATTTATGTTATTATTCTTTTTTATGGTAGCCACTGTTATGAGGCAAAATACTTTAATGATTGATAATAATTTACCATTCGCAGATCAGGTAGAAAAGCTTGATAAAAAGGATTTGGTAATGTATATATACGCGGGTAAACCAAGTGCTAATTATAAACAATACGGTACTGAGGCAAAAATTCAGTTAAATGATAAGTTTGCTGACGTAAAAGAAATTGCTTCTTTTATTGCTGCCGAACGCGCTTCAAAACGTGAAGAATTAATTCCCTTTCTAACTACTGCTTTAAAAGTAGATAAAGACGCTAATATGGGGTTAATTGGTGATATTAAACAAGAATTGCGTAAAGTTAATGCTCTTAAAATAAATTATACCACTAAAAAAGGTAGTGTATTTGGAAGAGATTAGTTGCTCACTCTTAATTTTATATAAAAAAGGCGTTTTGATATATCAAAACGCCTTTTAACTTTTGATAACTTTGCAATTTTAAAGTTGTAGAACTGCTTTAGCAATATTTATTAATAATGAAACATGCTTTTTTATTTTTTTTATTTATAATTACTTTCTCTTATGCTCAAGAAAATATAGTAACTAAAGAAGTTGATTCGCTATATAAAGAAGATCAATTTTATGCAGGAGTTACTTATAACTTATTAGCTAAAACACCATCAGGACTTAATCAAAGTGGGTTTTCATTAGGTTTTCATCTAGGTTTTATTAAAGATATGCCAATTAATAAATCAAGGAATTTTGCAATTGGTGTTGGCTTGGGGTTTTCTGCAAATTCATTCAATCAAAATTTATTAATTAGTAAAGATAATTCACGTGATTTCACTTATGATATATTGGAGAGTAGTAGTACCTATTCTAAAAACAAATTCTCTAGCTATTTGATAGAAGTTCCTTTTGAATTCAGATGGCGAACATCAACCCCTATGGAGTATAAATTTTGGCGTATTTATACGGGGTTTAAGTTTGGCTATGTGTTAGCGCAGACATCAAAGTACATAGGCGATCTAGGAAGCTTAAAACACAGTAAGAATGATGATTTTAATAGTTTGCAATACGGCTTAACATTAAGTGCTGGCTATAACACTTGGAATATTTATTTGTATTATGCTTTAAATCCTCTTTTTTCTAAAGATGCTCAACTTAATGGTCATAATATAAATATGAATGCGATTAAGATTGGATTGATGTTCTATGTATTATAGATGGTATAATTAGATAATCACTTATGAGAAAAATAATTTTATTATTTGTCATTGTAATTTACAAGCTGTCAAAATAAGACGAGTAGCGGAATAAACAATACTCCAACACCAATAATAAACAAGTTGAGTTTGCTAAAAACCTATCCGACAAGATCCTTAAGGCACAAAAAAAGCATTCATTTTTATAGTTTGTCTTAAGAAGAGACTGGTTCCAGAATGATTAATGGTTTAAAAGTAATACTTCAGAAAGCATCAAATAAACAAATAAAAAATTTATTTGGAGACTATAAGAGCTTGATATTTGAATCTAATTCAAATGTCAAAATTCCTGCAGTTTTAAATACAGAAGTAAAACCCTCTGGGTTTATGTAAAACCACTTAAAGACACATTATAGCCAATAGTTAACTAATGTCAATTGCGGAATTGCACCTACAAAAACACCCATGATAAGTTCTTTATAAGTGTGCGCTTTTAAGTGCAATCTGGATGTGGCTACCGCACCAATTATTATAGCCATTAAGGCAAGTGTTCCATTTATATTTATGCTAAAATGGATACTCAAAGCTATGAAAAACATGAATACCCCAGATACGGCAATCATGTGGATACTAGCTTTAAATTTCATAATAACTAGTAAGAAGCACGCCATATTAGATAATAATATCCCCACAAAGAAAAAATAAAGTTCAAGACCTTGCGAAGGGGTTATGATGCGTTGCAAAACCAGTAGAATAACAATACAGTTGAGTATTAATGGATAAATACGCTCTTTAGTTGTTTGAAGATTGATGGTTTTTACTTTTCCCAAAGTTTTTAACAAGAAATAAAGCAAAACAGGTAACATGAAGGTTAATATAAAAAGTGATATTAACTTTGCTTGAATAACCTCTATAGGAATATATCTTGGAGATTTTGAAAAATAAAAAATAACACCAAGTAACGGCATTATTAATGGATGAAAAATATACGAGATACTTTTTAATAGTTTATCCATTATATTTTTTTACGTAATCTAGCTACAGGAATATCTAATTGTTCTCTATATTTAGCTACCGTACGTCTGGCAATTGGGTAGCCTTTTTCTTTTAAAATAGATGCTAATGTTTCATCGGTTAAAGGTTTTTTCTTACTTTCTTCTTCTATGACAGTTTCAAGAATTTTCTTTATCTCTCTGGTAGAAACATCTTCTCCTTGGTCATTTTTCATCGATTCTGAAAAGAATTCTTTTATCAATTTTGTGCCGTAAGGTGTGTCGACATACTTACTATTTGCAACTCTAGATACCGTTGAAACATCCATATTTATTTCATCTGCTATATCTTTTAGAATCATGGGTTTTAAATTACGCTCATCTCCTGTTAGAAAATATTCGCTTTGATAATGCATAATGGCACTCATAGTCACAAATAAAGTTTGCTGCCGTTGTTTTATAGCTTCTATAAACCATTTGGCAGCGTCCAATTTTTGTTTGATAAAGATAACGGCGTCTTTCTGTGATTTAGATTTATCTTTAGCCTCTTTATAGCCTTTAAGCATGTTGTTGTATTCTCTAGATACATGAAGATCTGGAGCGTTTCTTCCATTAAGGGTTAATTCTAATTCCCCATCAACAATTTTAATAGCAAAATCTGGAACCACATGTTCAACAATTCTATTGTTTCCAGCATAAGAACCTCCAGGTTTAGGATTTAAATGCTCAATTTCATGAATAGCATCCTTTAGCTGTGTTTCGGAAATATCGAATTTTTGAAGCAATTTTTTATAATGCTTTTTTGTGAATTGGTCAAATGCGTTATCAATGATATTAATTGCTAAATCGGTAGCTGAGGTCTTATCTTTTCTGTGTAATTGAATACTTAGGCATTCTTGTAAATTTCTGGCACCAACACCTGCAGGATCTAATTGATGTACGATTTTTAAAACTTTATTAATGTTCTCTTCAGTGGTATAAACATTTTGTGTGAACGCCAAATCGTCCATGATATCACTTAATTCTCTGCGAATGTATCCGCTCTCATCTACGCTTCCTACTAAAAATTCAGCAATATCTCGTTCTTCATCAGATAATCTGTAGGTGTTTAATTGATTGATTAAATGCTGTGTAAACGATGTTCCTGCTGCATAGGGCATGGTTTTTTCTTCATCATCGCTACTGTAATTATTAACTTGGGTGCGGTAATCTGGAATTTCATCATCACTTAAATACTCATCAATATTAATATCTTCAGCATTTATGGTTTCGCTGTCGTTTAAATCATCCGTATTATCTAAATCAGAATCGTAATCAGAATCATTTTCTTCTTTTCCACCTTCAAGCGCAGGGTTTTCCTCTAATTCTTGCTTTAAACGTTGTTCAAAAGCTTGTGTTGGCAACTGTATCAACTTCATTAATTGAATTTGCTGCGGCGACAGTTTTTGAGATAATTTGAATTGTAAATATTGTTTAAGCATATTTTGATTTAAGGTTTTATACCAATTTGATTATAAAATAGTGCATATAATTCGTTTCTTTTCCGCTGATACTTCATGAAAAAATAGAACCGTAGCTAAGACTATGCTTAGATTTTTTACTTTATATAAGCGAAAAACAACTCAAATTATTCATACAAGATTTTAAAATTAAATTGGTATTATTCAAAGATAAAAAAAGGAATTAGTATACCAAAGTCATACCAAGATTCCTGTTTTTAAACTTTTTTACTAAAATTCGGCGTTTTGTGGTGTTCTAGGAAACGGAATAACATCTCTAATGTTGCTCATACCTGTTGCAAACATAACCAAACGTTCAAAACCTAAACCAAAACCAGAGTGCACAGCGGTACCAAATTTACGTAAATCTAAATACCACCAAAGGTCTTCTTCAGGGATATTAATGGCTGCCATTCTTTGTTTTAGAATATCTAAGCGCTCTTCACGTTGCGCGCCACCAACAATTTCGCCAATACCTGGGAATAAAATATCCATAGCGCGAACCGTTTTACCGTCATCATTTAAACGCATATAAAATGCTTTAATATTAGCTGGATAATCAAATAAAATGACTGGACACTTAAAGTGTTTTTCTACAAGAAAACGCTCATGTTCACTTTGTAAGTCCGTTCCCCATTCATTAATTAAATATTTAAACTTCTTTTTTTTGTTTGGTTTACAATTGCGCAAAATATCAACAGCCTCGGTATAACTAACACGTTTAAAATGATTATCTGTAACAAAATTTAATTTTTCAATTAAAGTCATATCGCTACGTTCAGCCTGAGGTTTTGTCTTTTCTTCGTCTTGCAAACGTTTATCAAGGAATTCTAAGTCTTCTAGATTATTATCAAGTATGTATTTTATTACAGATTTCATGAAGTCTTCTGCTAAATCCATATTGCCCGGTAAATCCATAAAAGCAACTTCGGGCTCTATCATCCAAAACTCAGCTAAATGACGTGACGTATTTGAATTTTCAGCTCTAAAAGTGGGGCCAAAAGTATATACTTTCCCTAAAGACATGGCATAAGTTTCGGCTTCTAACTGGCCAGAAACGGTTAAATTGGTTTCTTTCCCGAAGAAATCTTTAGAATAATCTATGTTGCCTTCATCAGTTAATGGTGGGTTTTTAGTGTCAAGATTTGTTACTTTAAACATTTCACCTGCACCTTCAGCATCACTACCCGTGATGATTGGCGTGTGCATATAATAAAAACCGTTATCATTAAAATATTTATGAATAGCGAATGATAGTGCCGAACGTAAACGCATAATTGCACTAAAAGTTGTTGTTCGCGTGCGTAAATGGGCATTTTCCCTTAAAAACTCAAAGGAATGTTTTTTAGGCTGAATAGGGTAGGTTTCAGGATCTGAATCTCCCAACACTTCTAATTCGTTTACTTGTATTTCAACCTTTTGACCTTTGCCTTGGCTTTCAACCAATTCGCCTTTAATATGTATGGCAGCTCCTGTTGTTATGCGCTTCAAAAGGGCTTCGTCAAAGTTTTCAAAATCAACGACACATTGTATGTTATTTATGGTTGAGCCATCATTTAAAGCAATAAAACGATTGGCCCTAAAGGTTCTAACCCAGCCTTTAATTTCTACTTCTGGTATAACAATATCTTGCGATAGTAATTCTGAAACTGTACGTGATTGCATTTGTAATAAATTTATAATGTAAATATAAAAAAAGCGTATCGGCTTTTATGCAATCAGAGTTTAAAAAAACATGTGGGAATATAAAATTAATTACCAGTAAAGTTTATACTGTTTCGTCTTCTTCGGGAATAATATTAATTGAAGGTTTTCTAAGTACTTGTTTGTTCGCAATACTGCGCTCTAAAGACAATAATAATGAAGGTAAAAGCAATAGGTTTGATAACATAGCAAATAATAAAGTGGCAGAAACTAAAGCGCCTAAAGCTACAGTGCCTCCAAAACTAGAAATGGTGAATACTGAAAATCCGAAGAATAAAACAATAGACGTATAGAACATACTTACACCGGTTTCGCGTAAAGCACCATAAACCGATACTTTGATTTTCCAGTGATTGGCTTGCAATTCTTGTCTGTATTTTGCTAAAAAGTGAATGGTGTCATCTACCGAAATGCCAAAAGCAATACTAAAAACTAATATGGTTGATGGTTTTATCGGAACACCTAAATAGCCCATTAAACCAGCAGTTATTAATAGTGGTAGTAGGTTAGGGATAAGCGATACAATTATCATACGTGCAGACCTAAACATATAAGCCATAAATAAAGCGATTAAAAATATGGCTAGCGATAAGGATATGGCCAAGTTTTTAACCAAATATTTTGTCCCTTTTTGAAAAACCAACGCTTTACCTGTCATGGTAACATCGTATCTTTCTTTAGGGAATACTTTATTTATTTTAGTTTGAAGATTTTCTTCAATACGTTCCATTTTATCAGTGCCAACATCTTTCATAAAGGTGGTAATACGTGCGTATTGCCCTGTACTATCTACAAAGTTTTTGAGTAAATCTACATTTGAAGATGAGTTTTTGGCGTAGGATAAAATAAAACTGTTTTCTTGCGATGTTGGTAATTGATAATATTTGGTGTTGCCATTGTAATAGGCTTGCTTAGAATATTTAACCAATCCAACGACTGAAATAGGTTTTGATAATTCTGGAGTTTCAATGATTAAATCTTCAAGGTCATCCATACGTTTAAGCGTAGAGAGTTTCATAACGCCTTTTTTTCGCTTGGTATCAATCATGATTTCTAATGGCATAATGCCATTAAATTCATCTTCAAAAAACCGAATATCATTAACAAATTCTGAGTCTTGAGGCATGTCTTCAATCAGGCTTCCAGATATTTTTATTTGGTAAATACCGATGATGCTTAAAGTTAATAATACAACAGATGTTATGTAGATAGCAATCCGTTTTTGCCTGACCATACGTTCCATCCAGTTTACAAAACCACCAATCCAACGTTTGTTTAAGTGTTCTAAATGACGCTCTTTTGGGTAAGGTAGAAAGGTGTAAATAATAGGGATTATTAGTAAACATAAAATGAAAATTGCTAAAATGCTTAACGAGGCTACAATACCAAATTCTTTTAAAAGTTTACTTTCTGTTAGAATAAATGTTGCAAAACCAGACGCTGTTGTTACATTGGTCATTAATGTAGCGTTACCAATTTTAGTAATTACACGTTGTAATGATTTTACTTTATTACCATGTAATTTAACCTCGTGTTGATATTTATTAATTAAGAAAATACAGTTTGGAATACCAATAACAATAATAAGTGGCGGAATAAGTGCCGTTAAAACCGTGATTTCGTAATTTAATAAACCAATAATTCCTAAGGTCCACATAACACCAATGCAAACTACAATTAGTGAGATAAATGTGGCTCTGAACGACCTGAAAAAGAAGAAGAAAATAATGGATGTTACCAGTAATGCGGCACCAATAAATAAGCTAATTTCGTCAACTATGTTGGTGGAATTTAAGGTTCGGATATAGGGCATTCCAGAAACCCTAACATCTAAGTTGTTTTCTAATTCAAAAGCATCAATGCTAGGTATTAAAACATCAATAACAAAATCTTTTCTTGCCGATGTGTTTACAATGGCTTTATTCATGTAAATAGCCGTTCGTATTGTTTTTGTTTCTTTATTGAATAAGAAATTATCGTAGAACGGATATTTTTTGAAAAGTTCGTTTTGAAGTGTTTCAATTTGATTTACAGATACAATAGAGTCTTTAATAAAAGGTTCTAAATTGAACTTTTCATTTTCAGTATCTTTTACAAGTTTTTGAAGGTCTTTTATGGAAATAACAGTTTCAACCGCTTCATTTTGCTTAAAATTATCTGAAAGTTTATTCCAGGCATTTAATTTTTCAACTGTAAATAAAGTGGGGTCTTTTACACCAAGTATAATAAGGTTTCCTTCTTCTCCAAAAGTCTTTAAAAAATTATTGTAAGTTATATTTACCTCATGGTCGTCTGGCAACATATTTGCCTCGCTATAGGCTAAACGCATGTTTTCCCATTGACGACTAAAGAAAATAGTAACCAAAAGAATACCAACAAGAATAGCAATTTTATTACGTAAAATCAATCTTGCGGTAACGTCCCAAAAGTCCTTTGTAAAAAGTTTAAACATGCTTTAGTTAAAAGATGGGCAAAGGTAGAAAAAACGAGTATAATACCTCATAATGAGACGTTAAATGTAAACTTAAATGCAAAATTATCTGTGAATAGAGGTAAATGGTAAGCACCATATCTATATGTGAAGCTTAAGCCGAACATAAATACAAGTCTGTTTGCCTCAAAACCAGACTTAATATAAAATTATTAAAAACTGTATTAATATATAGGTGTCTTTTCTGGATGTTCTTAAAAAACTATCAAACCATCAACGTTTATAATACTTTCTTGAAAGTTTATAGCTTAATTATATTGAATAAAAAGCTTCGTTTAGTATCAAAAAAGGATAAGTTTTGTTAAATAAATTATAATTTTGAAAGCTTTTTTTATACATTGTTCCCAACAAACTAGACTAACTACTTTTTTTTTATGTCACGGTTATTATATAAAGAGATGCATTCTCGTGAAAATTTCACTGAAATTAAGTATGTAAGCCGTGAAGTTTTAAAAGAAATTGGAGACGTGCAGCTTTGGCAAGAATTTCAACTTGGAAATGAAGAAGCATTTGCTATGATATATAAAAAAAATGTTTCTCCTCTTTATAATTATGGTTTAAAAATAGTCAATGATAAAGAGTTAGTTAAAGATTGTATTCAAGACCTTTTTGTGGAAATATGGAATAACAGAACCTATTTAGGGAAAGTTATATCTATTAGATCTTATCTCTATACGTGTATTAGAAGAAAAATAATTTCAGTAACACAAAAGAACAGAATGAAGGTTTCAGATACTGAAAAAAATGCTGTTTTAGATTCACTATATTCCTTTTCTGAAGAAAGAAGTCTAATTGAGAAACAAAATTTTGAACAGCAAAAAAGGCTATTGAATGTCGCCTTAACAAAACTTACCAACAGACAACGGGAAGTTCTTCATTTAAAATATATTGCTCAATTGAGTTATAATGAAATAACTCAAATCATGTCTTTAAGCAAAAAAGGAGCTTACAAACTAGTAGATAGAGCTTTACAAGGGCTCAGGAAGCATATGTGAAAATAATTTTGCCCCATAAAACTTGTTTTAGCTTTTTTTATTGGTAAAACCAATTAGCTCTTTACACAAAGAGAAATTGCAAAAATGTTAAAAAACGTCTTAAATTTTATAAATAATTAAATTTTTATGGGGTAAAAATCAGATTTTCTCCTCTTACTAATATAGGCTTTAGATTTTTTAGCTACTACAAGTAATATTAGATGAAATATATCAATTTTTCTGAAGATGATTTTATTAAGGATGAATATTTCCAGAAATGGGTGTTAAATCCCGATCAAATGACTTCAAATTTTTGGAATAATTGGTTGTCTTCTCACCCTGATAAAAAAGAAACAATTCGAAAAGCCTCCAATTTTATTCGATTAATACATGGTGATGGAGAGGTGCTTCCTGAAGAAGATTTTGATGAAATGTGGCAATTTATAGTGCAAAAAAGAGATACGCCAGAACATAAAGCCAAGCGACTTAGATTAAATACATCTTTTGTAAAACGATTAAGGAGAATAGCCGCTGTTTTTATTGGACTTATTAGTCTTTCATATGGATTGTATTCATCAGGGATATTAGACACAAATCAAATTATAAATAGTAATGAAGAACCACGAATAACTTTAGAGTTGCATGATGGTACAGTAAAGTTTTTAGATGAGATTTCTTCTGAAGTAATAACAGATAAAAGTGGAGATAGAGTGGTGAATCATGAAGAAACTTTATTGTCCTATAAAAATAACTCTACTGAATTAGAGATTTTAACCTATAATCAATTAACCGTCCCAAATGGAAAAAAGTTTGAATTACTACTTTCAGATGGCACACATGTTTTTTTAAATTCCGGATCTAAATTAAGGTATCCTGTAACGTTTTTAAAAAACAAGCCTAGAAATGTTTTCTTAGATGGTGAAGCTTATTTTTCTGTAAAAAAGGATAAAACAAGCTTGTTTACGGTTATAACGGATGACTTAAATACCCAAGTATATGGTACTGAGTTTAACGTGTCTAGTTATAAGAATGAACATAATACATCAACCGTGTTAGTAGAAGGGAGTGTTGGTGTATATAAGTCAAATAACAACAAAGGAGAGGGGCCGATAATGATAAAGCCTGGGAAACGAGCTGTTTTAGAAGATGGTGTTATTGAGATTGATAAGGTGAATGTTAACAAATATATAGCTTGGAAAGAAGGGAGGTTACTTTTTGTTAATGACCGTTTTGATGTTATTGTTAAAGAACTTGAAAGACATTTTGATGTTAATATAGACAATCAGTTTTATGAGTTAAATAAAAAAGAGTTTACAGGAACATTTACTGTAGAAACCTTAGATGAAATTTTGAAAATTTTTAAAGAGCATTCAGGATTTACATATGTAGTAAATGAAAATACTTATAAAATTACACCTTAGAATAGAATAAATATGAATACAGTTTAACTAAAAATTCATGCTAACTAAATGTTTAACCCCGTTTTTAATGAAAAAATCTTATTAAAAATTTAAAAACCATAAAAATATATGAGATAATAAAAATCAAAAAAAAAGGAAAGTGCTGGAACACTTTCCTCTTTAAAAAACGATTAAAGAAGTAAAGAATCAACTATAATCTAAACTAAATTATGAAAAAATTAATTAATTCAATGGTAAGGTGCACATGCGCCTTATTTAAAATTGATCTAAAAATGAGATTATTCCTATTTTTATGTGTCTCCTCATTATTTCAACTTCAGGCAACCACTGGATATGCTCAGAACACAAAGATTAATATAAACATGGAAAACGCTTCGATATTTGAAATCATCGAAGAGATTGAATCTAAAACGGAGTTTAAATTCTTTTACAGTAAAAACGATTTGTCTTTACTCCAAAAAGTAAATATTTATGCTAAAAAATCAAAAATTGAGAAAGTACTAGAGAAAGTCTTTCAAGATAGTAGCATAAATTATAATGTTATTGAGAGGCAAATTATTTTAACACCGAAAAAAGAAAAAAGTCAAGAAGTAAAACAAACCTCTGAAACACCAATCATTAAACAGGAACCAATCCAGATAAGCGGAACGGTAAAAGATGAGTTTGGTATGTTTTTGGCTGGTGCTAATATTATTGAAAAAGGGACTGCAAACGGAGCTCAATCAGATTTTGATGGTAATTTTTCAATTGAAGTTGCCGATAAAAATTCCATATTGGTAATAAGTTATCTAGGTTTTGTGTCTCAAGAGATAGTTGTTGCTGACCAAACAACTATTGATATTGTACTAGTTGAAGATGCTGCAAGCTTAGGCGAAATCGTTGTGGTAGGTTACGGTACTCAGAGCAAGGAAAGTATTACAGGGGCAATTTCATCAGTAAAATCCGAAGATCTTGTTAGAACACCAACCACAAATACTACCGCATCTTTAGCTGGTAGACTACCAGGATTGGTAGTTACTCAAAATAACGGACAACCTGGCGGCGATACTGCTAATGTTAGTATTAGAGGCTTTGGCAATGCTTTAGTAATTGTAGATGGCGTACCTCGCGATTATCAGCAACTAGATCCTAATACCATAGCGTCTGTTTCTGTATTAAAAGATGCTTCGGCTGCAGTTTATGGTGCTAGAGCAGGTAATGGAGTTATACTTGTTACAACTAAGCGAGGAACATATGGCGCGCCAAAAATTAATTATTCAGGAAGTTATACCTTTCAACAGCCAACTTTTTTGCCTAAAATGGCAAGTCCAGCAGGTTTTGCCAGATACCAACAGCAAGCAGAACTTTTGGAAGGCGTAGCTATAGCTGATTTAACTTATTCAGATGAAGATATCGCTAAATACCAAGCTGGTACAGAAAATGGTTTTAGAGGCACAGATTGGCAAGATGTGGTGCTAAAAGACTGGGCGACTACAAGGCAACATAATTTTAATATACAAGGTGGTTCCGAAAATGTGAAATATTTTACATCAATAGGTAAGTTAGATCAAAAATCATTGTTAGAATCTGGCGACGGAAAATTTAAAAGGTATAACATGGGTGCAACAATAGATGCTAAAATCAGTAAGCGTTTGGATATTGGTGTAAACCTAAAGTATAGAGAGGAAGAAACAGAAAGACCAAGTGGTATTTCGGGAGATAATGATAGTTACTCAAGAATATTTAGGTTTTTAGCGTCAATGAATCCAACGGTTCAGCAAAACCCTGATGGTTTATTAACTGCGGCACACCCCCTTGAAAGTAATGCTATTGCATATTCAACTAGAGGCATAACAGGTATAAACGATACTAAAAGGAAGCAGTTTGATGCAGTTCTAAATTTTAAATATAAATTACCATTTGTAGAAGGACTGAATTTTACGGGTAAAGTTGCACACCAAACAGCGAATATAATCAATAACCTAACAAGGGTGCCTTTTACCACTTATAGTCATGATTTCGAAACAGGGGTAAGCTTACCTGCTTTTACCACTGCTGATGATGAAGTTAATTCAACAAGCACTAATTTTGCCCAAACAACTACTCAAATAGGTCTAGACTATAAGGGGAGTTTTGGTGACCATAATTTGTCTGGAGCACTTATATTAGAAAATAGATATATAGATAATTATTCTTTTACTGCCAGTAGAACGGGGCTTTTATCTTCAGAAATCCCATATCTTTTTGCTGGAATCGGAACTCAAGAAAACGGAGATTCTGTTTCGCAAGATGGACGTAAGGGCGTTGTAGGCCGTCTTAATTATGATTACCAAGGTAAATATTTACTAGAAGCTTTGTTTAGAGCAGATGCCAATATTCAATTTCCTACCGATACACGTTGGGGCTACTTTCCTGGAGTGTCTTTGGGGTGGGTAGTGTCTAAGGAAGATTTTATGATGAATAATTCAACAATAGACTTTTTAAAGTTTAGGACGTCTTTTGCCAGCTTAGGATTTGATGGTACATCTAGTTTCGATTATTTAAGCGGATTTGGTTTGCAAGATGGAAGAGCTAATACTTATGCTTACGGTTCTGCTGTTAATACAACTCTAAGAACCATTGGTCTAGCAAACCCTACCATTACTTGGGAAACTATGGAAACTTTTAATTTTGGTATTGATGCCAGATTATGGAACAGCAAGTTAGGAGTAGAACTTGATATGTTTTACCGCAGACGTGCAGGGCTTTTAAGAGATAGGTTAGATCAATTTCCTGATACTTTCGGAGCAGATTTACCTCAAGAAAACCTCGGTGTACGAAGCAATAGGGGATTTGAATTGGTATTGACCCATAAAAATAATATTGGTGATGTAAACTTCAATATTGCAGGTAATATTACTTGGACAAGGGAGAAAATTATCGATGATGTTGAAAGAGAATTTGATCCTAATGATCCAAATGATGCTAGGATAAATCAAAATAATGGACAATGGGCAAACCGCCGTTTTGGTTACAGAACAGACGGGTTCTATGATACCCAAGATGAAATAGATAATGACGGTATAGACTATGACCCAAGTATTGGAGAACCAACCTTAGGCGATGTTAAATACATTGACAGAAATGACGATGGAACTATAAATTGGAGAGATCAAGAAATTATAGGAAGAAGTGAAATTCCTGAATTGTTCTTCGGATTAAGCTTAAATGCAGATTATAAAGGATTCGATTTCTCTATGCTTTGGCAAGGAGCTGGTAATTTTGATGCTCAATTGGAGGCATTGGAAGTGGCAGCTAATACAAGTATTGGTTTTATACCATTTAAGTATCAGGCAGATAACGCTTGGAATGCTTCTAATCCTTCTGCAGCAAAATTACCTGCGCCATCAACTAGTGGATTAAATACGCATAATAATCAAACGTTAGATATTTATCAAAGAAATGGTACATATTTAAGGCTAAAATCTTTAAGTCTTGGTTATAGTATCCCTGAATCTCTTTTAAATAAAATCAATTTAAAGAGTGCAAGAGTATATGTTGCTGGATACAATTTATTAACTATTAGAGATACTGGTATTTTTGATTTTGATCCTGAGGCGAGAAGTAATGATGGTATTGCAACCTATCCTGTACAAAAGAATATAAGCTTAGGGGTTAATATCGGTTTATAAATTTAACTTAAAGATTTAAATATTATGAAGAATATAAAAATATTGTTAATAACGCTTACAATGATGACCATCATGTCGTCTTGTGAGGATCCTTTAGAAAGAACATCTGTTGGTATATTCTCCGAAGAGAATGTTTGGACAGATGAAGGATTGGTAGATCTATATGTAGCAAACGTATTTGCACGCACAAACTTTTTGCCAGGCGCTGGTAATGGTAACATTCATGAATTAGTTGTTGATGCTTGTGCTGGTGGCTACGCCAGAACATTTGGGGGGTGGCCAGCAGGTTATACCTTTACGCAAGGGGCTTTTTCAAGTCAAGGCACTGGAAATGATTCCAATGAGTATTGGAAGTGGGATTTAGTTCGCGACATCAATACGGGTATCGAAGAATTAAATAACCCTAATAGCGTTTTGCCCGCAGATTACAAGGACGCGCGTTTGGGAGAATTACACTTTCTAAGAGCATGGGTGTATTTTCAAAAAGTAAAACGTTACGGAGGGGTTCCTATAATTAAAAGTGCACAAAGCCTCACACAGTCTTTTGAAGAAATTTCAGTGCCAAGAAATTCTGAGCAAGAAGTTTACGATTTTATTGCTGAAGAATGTGATACAGCTGAAGCTTTATTAGAAGGGAAAACTTTGGAATATGGACGCGCAACATCTTGGACGGCATTAGCTTTAAAAAGCAGAGCCATGTTATACGCTGGTAGTATTGGCGAATTTGGAACCATGCAATTAAATGGTTTATTGGGAATTGACAATGCAGACAAATATTGGCAAATATCTTATGATGCTTCAAAGAAATTAATAGAACAAGGCGGTTTTGCATTATTTGGAACTGGTGCTGCTAGTTTTGAAGAAGCCGAAAAATCATATTATGAGTTGTTTACAAAAGCAGAAGGCAATAGTGAAACCATTTTTGCTGAAGTATTTGTAGGTGAAGGATCAAAGTCTGAAGATTGGGAAAGATGGTGTGCGCCAGCTGTTATTAGCGGCACAACATTTATTAATACCTATTTAGAAACTTTTGAAATGTATGAATACACAGACGGTACCTCGGGAAAATTAGATAGAAGTACTTTGGTGGCAGGCATTTTTCATGATATGGCAGATTTTATTGGACGAAAAGACCCAAGATGTCGTGCTAATATCTTTTTACCAGAAGTTCAATATGGAGGTGCAACCGTTTGGATGCACGAAGGGCTTTATGTAAATGGTGTTTTGGAAACAGATAATGTAGATGGAATTGATGTTCCTGCTAAAGGACCAGCACGAGATATTCAGCGTACAGGGTTTTTTAACAAAAAACGAAGTAATGAAGAGTATCTAGTTGGAAATGGTTTTGCTTTAGGAGGTACAGATTTTATGGTGTTCCGTTTGGGAGAAATATACCTAAATATGGCTGAAGCTGCATTTGCTTTAGAAAAAGACGGAGAAGCTTTAGAAGCCTTAAATACTGTTCGCAGACGTGTGTTAATGCCAGATAAGCCAGCTATTACTTGGGAAGTGATACAAAATGAAAGAGCTGTTGAATTAGCTTTTGAACAACACCGCTACTGGGATTTAAGACGATGGAGAATTGCCCATACAGAATTAGATCGTAGAGATGGCAAAGGCAATAAGTATTCAGGAGTGAGATGGCGCAAAGATTATGATAATCCGGGAATGTATGAAATTATTCATACAACTTCGGGTACTGCAACCGATAGTTGGGATCGTATTTTTGAAGAGCATCATTACTATTTTCCTATTGGTTTAGAGAGAAGACAAAGAAGTCCTGAGTTAATTGAAAATCCAAATTATGAATAATTTTCATAATTAGTTTGTAGATATAAAAGACCGCCAAATACAGGCGGTCTTTTTTCTTTTAGTACATCTTAATTTAATTGGCAAGGAGGCTCTGAAAAGTTTTTTCAGTTGTCATTTTGACTTCGTTAATGCTCAATGTGATAATTGGTATTACTCCAAATTTATTTTTGAGGCAGCTTTATTTATAATGAGACATTAAATGTAAATTTAAATGCAAAATTATCTGTGAATAGAGGTAAATGGTAGGCGCCATATCTGTATGTGAAGCTTAAACCGAAACCAAAAAGCAATTTATTGATTTCAAAACCAGATTCTGTATATCCTTTTTTTAATGAACCAAAAGTGATGTCTTCGTGTTTTTCTGGGTTTTTCATATCACCGATTGCATAGCGTGTAATTAAGACCAGTTGAGGTTTATAACGTTCGGAAATATTGAAAGGTTTTAAAAAGTGCTTTAATTGGAATGTGATAAACTTATCAGAAAAAAATTCATTGAAATACATCGTTTCAAAACTGTTTATCCCAGCTACCGAAAATCGTTGCATAACAGTTTCTTTCCTAATATTGTTGGGGTACGCATGATACAAATGTGTTAATGGCGTATTGCCGTTTGCTATTCCAGAAACTAAAGTGATTTCTGAAAACACATCATTTTTATTCCTTATTTTATAAATGGTTCTAAAGTCTAATTTTGAAAAATTAAAATCACTTTTAAAAACATTATCAAAGCTTTTGGTATATTGAAGTGTGAATTTTGGATACCCTTCTTTGGTTTCTTTTGATCCATTTTCTGTTAATCCAAACTGGCTAAAAGGATTCCATTGCAAAGCTAATTTTGCTGTGCTTAAATGAAAAGAATGTATTACTGAATTGTTTGAAGGATAGCCATAGGCATAAGTGGGGTCAATATTGCTGACTGCTAGTTCTGTTTCGGTTAGCAATTCAGGTAATAATTGATGCTCTAAAGCTATGGCTTTTGTAACATGTTTATGAAACAAATCGATATTTAACAAACGAGGTTCAAAAAATTGAAAAAGCCGCTTATCCGTTAAAAATTTTGTGCTGCCTGTTTCTTGTAAGTCATCGGTATATGAAAGGTTTATCCAAGTATTGGTTTTTTTAGTGACTCTAAAACCGCCTCCTATACTATATTTAAAACGATGATCCCTAAATCCATAAACAAGGTAACTGTTAACCCGATATTTCTCTGAAAAGGCATCATTGGTAACGCCTCCAAGCCCCGTTCTTACACCTTCATATTGGTTATACTTTATTAAATATCTTAAATCAAAATTGAAATATTTTGTTGGTAAGTATCCATTGCCAAGACTTCTAATAAATTCACTTTTTTTAATGGAATCTTGCCTAGGTTCTGCATTTTTTTCATAAAATGATTGGGCTTGTACTATGGTAGTACAAATAATAAAAAGAAAAAGTGAACAACGTTTTAACATTTATGCAACCTAAAAACTAAGAATTAATAAAAAAAGCGACTAAAACGTCGCTTTAAATACCAATTTAATTGGTGTAATATTATACAGTCATGATTTCCTTTTCTTTATTATCGAAAAGTTCATCTACTTTTTTAACGTGATTATCAGTCATTTGTTGCACGTCTATTTCGGCATTTGCTTTTAAATCCTCTGAAACATCTTCACTTTTTTTTATGTCATTATTAGCATCTTTACGCGCCGTTCTAATACTTACTTTGGCATCTTCGGCCTCGGCTTTGGCTTGTTTTGCTAAATCTCTTCGACGTTCTTCTGTTAAAGGCGGTACATTGATAATAATGGTTTCTCCATTGTTCATAGGGTTAAAACCAAGGTTTGCATAGGCAATACCGCGTTCAATTTCTTGAAGCATGCTTTTTTCCCATGGTTGTACCGTAATGGTTCTGCCGTCTGGTGTGTTCACATTGGCTACTTGACTTAAAGGTGTTTGCGATCCGTAATAATCTACCATAACACTGCCAAGCATGGCAGGACTAGCTTTACCTGCTCTAATGTTGAGGAATTGTTTTTCCAGATGCTTAATGGCATTATCCATAGCCTCTTTTGTTGTGTCTAATATAAATTGTATGTCTTCGTTCATGGTTTTAAACTTTTAGGTCAAATTATATATGTTTATTCAAAAATTGCGCCAATTATTAAATATTAACTTCTGTGCCAATTTTTTCGCCGGCAACCACTTTAAGTAAATTACCTTTTTTATTCATATCGAAAACAATAATTGGTAATTCGTTTTCCTGACTAAGGGTAAATGCCGTGGTATCCATTACTTTTAATCCTTTTCTTAATACATCGTCAAAAGTTATGGTGTTGAATTTAATGGCTTTATCGTCTTTTTCAGGGTCTGTATTATAAATGCCATCAACGCGAGTGCCTTTTAAAATAACATCAGCTTCAATTTCTATAGCGCGCAATACGGCTGCAGAATCTGTAGTAAAATAAGGGTTTCCTGTGCCACCTCCAAAAATAACGACGCGACCTTTTTCTAAATGTCGCATAGCTTTTCTTCTAATAAATGGTTCTGCTACTTCATTGATTTTAATAGCCGATTGTAGTCTGGTTGGGATACCGGCATCTTCTAAAGCACCTTGTAATGCCAGGCCGTTAATAACCGTAGCAAGCATACCCATATGGTCGCCTTGTACACGATCCATCCCTTTACTAGCTCCAGCAACACCTCTAAAAATATTGCCACCACCAATAACTATGGCAACTTCTACACCTTTACTTGTAATTGTTTTTATGTCTTCAGCATATTCTGCAAGGCGATCGGGGTCTATACCGTATTGGCGTTCTCCCATTAGGGCTTCGCCAGATAGTTTAAGGAGTATTCTTTTATATTTCATAAATAATTGATGAGATTTCCATCTACATGGAAACAAGGTTGTGCAAATATAAACAATATCTTAATTTGCTAATGCGGATTTTTTGCATAAAAAAGCCACTACTCTAAAATAGAATAGTGGCTTTTAATTTTTATTGCGATTTCTTCCCGATAGCTATCGGGATTCGCGGAAATTTACTATCCTACAGAAACACGTTTGAAATCTGTAATTTCAACATCTCCGTAAGATGCTACGTATTTAGCAACGTTTATTTTTTCATCTTTAATGAAATTCTGGTCTAACAAACATTTTTCTTGATCTAAAGTCGTGTTATCAGAAATGAAACGTTCCATTTTTCCTGGTAAAATTCTATCCCAGATTTGTTCTGGTTTACCTTCAGCTTTTAATTCTGCTTTTGCAGCTTCTTCAGCTTGCGCTAAAACTTCAGGCGTTAATTGTGCCATAGAAATATATAGAGGTACATTTTTAAGTGTTTTACCTAAACGTCCTAATTCAATATTGTCTTTTTCAATAACAGCAATTCTAGCTTCAGTTTCTGATGCAATAAATGCAGGATCAAAATCCTTGTAAGATAATGTTGTTGCTCCCATGGATGCAACTTGCATAGCGACATCTTTAACTAAAGTTTCAGCGTTATCAACTTTAGCAGATAAACCAACCAAAGCAGCAATTTTGTTAATGTGAACATAAGTTCCAACAAATGGTGCTTGTAATTTTTCAAAACCAGTAATATCTAGTTTTTCACCAATTACACCAGTTTGCTCAGTTAATTTCTCAGCAACAGTCATACCTCCAAAATCAGCAGCTAAAAACGCTTCTTTTGAATCGTGATTTAATGCAATCTCAGCAAATTGACTTGCTAATGCTAAAAAGTTTTCGTTTTTACCAACAAAATCAGTTTCACAACCTAAAACAATGGCAACCCCTTCAGTTTGGTCTGCATTAATTTTAGAAATTGCAGCGCCTTCAGAAGAATCTCTGTCGGCTCTTTTTTCTGCTACTTTTTGACCTTTTTTTCGTAAAACCTCGATGGCTTTATCGAAATTGCCTTCGGCTTCAACTAAGGCTTTTTTGCAGTCCATCATACCTGCACCAGTAGCTTGTCTTAATTTATTTACCTCTTGGGCTGTTACTTTTACTGTAGTACTCATAATAATTATAATTTAAAAAAGTCGTTCAATATATTTTCAACAAAGAAAAGAATCAAACGACTTTATAATATTGTATTAATGTTATTTATTCTTCTTCTTCAGCTGCCGCTTTTTTATCTGGAGCAGCTTTAGCTTTAGGAGCAGCTTTTTCTACTACTACCTCTGGAGTTGCTTCTGCAACCTCTGCAACTTTTTCAACTACTGCTTCAGTTTTTGCTTCCACTTTTGCTTTTGGAGCTTCTTCTTTAGGAGCTTCAGTTGCATCTTTTTCAGCTTTACGTTCTGCTAAACCTTCAGATATTGCAGCAGTTACGTGAGTTAAAATTTTATCTATCGATTTAGAAGCATCATCATTTGCTGGGATAACATAATCCACTTGACGTGGGTCTGAGTTGGTATCTACCATTGCAAAAATTGGAATGTTTAATTTTTGAGCTTCTTTAATCGCGATGTGCTCACGCTTGATATCTACAACAAATAAAGCACCTGGTAAACGTGTCATGTCAACGATAGAACCTAAGTTTTTCTCTAACTTAGCTCTTAAACGATCAACTTGTAAACGCTCTTTCTTGGATAAGGTTAAAAACGTGCCGTCTTTCTTCATTCTATCAATAGAAGCCATTTTTTTAACAGCTTTTCTAATAGTAACAAAGTTTGTTAACATACCACCTGGCCATCTTTCAGTGATGTAAGGCATGTTAATTTCACCAGCTTTTTCAGATACGATATCTTTTGCTTGTTTTTTTGTTGCAACGAATAAAATCTTACGACCTGAATTTGCAATTTTAGCTAATGCTGCACCTGCTTCATCAATTTTTGCCGCTGTTTTATAAAGGTTGATAATATGGATGCCGTTGCGCTCCATATATACGTAAGGTGCCATATTAGGGTCCCACTTACGTGTAAGGTGTCCGAAGTGTACACCTGCTTCAAGTAATTCTTTTACTTCTACTGCCATTTTTGTAATAGTTTACGTTCTGTTGAATTAGCAATGATTAAGTGGTCATTTATAAAAATTCGCCTTAACCATTTAGATGCTAAACTAAATCCTGTCTTTTGGACTAGGACAACACTAACTTGTTTAATTTTAAGCTGAAATTTTTTCAGCTTGTTTTGTAATATGATTGAATATGTTTGGAGTAACTGATAAACAGATACTGAAACAAGTTCAGCATTAATATTAACGCTTAGAGAATTGAAATTTCTTACGAGCTTTCTTCTGACCGAATTTCTTACGTTCAACCATTCTTGGGTCTCTTGTTAATAAACCTTCTGGTTTTAAGATTAATCTGTTTTCAGCATCAATCTCACACATTACGCGTGAAAGGGCTAAACGAACAGCTTCTGCTTGACCAGTAATACCACCTCCATATACATTAACTGTAATATCAAAGTTGCTGTCATTGTTAGTCAAAACTAAAGGTTGCTTTACTTTGTACTGTAAGGTAGCTGTAGTAAAGTAGTTAGCTAAGTCTTTTTTATTAATCGTAATGTTTCCTTTTCCTGGAGAAACATAAGCACGAGCAACAGCCGTCTTTCTACGGCCAATTTTGTGAATTACTTCCATTTTATTTAAATTCTTCTAGATTGATTGTTTTAGGTTTTTGAGCAGCATGCTTGTGCTCTGTACCAACAACAACGGTTAGGTTACGGAATAACGCTGCACCTAATTTGTTTTTAGGTAGCATTCCTTTAACTGATTTTTCTACTACTCTTGCAGGATCTTTTCCAAACAATTCTGTAGCAGTTAAACTTTTTTGACCTCCTGGATATCCAGTGTGACGAATGTATGACTTGTCAGTCCATTTGTTACCGGATAACGTGATTTTTTCTGCATTGATAACAATAACGTTATCTCCGCAATCAACATGAGGTGTGAAGTTTGGCTTGTGTTTGCCTCTTATAAGTTTTGCAACTTTAGAAGCTAAACGACCAAGCGCTTGACCTTCAGCATCAACCAAAACCCACTGCTTATTTACAGTAGCTTTGTTTGCTGAAATCGTTTTGTAGCTTAATGTGTCCACACTTTGATTTTTTAATTATTAAACATTCCTCTCTCAAAAAGAGTTTGCAAATTTACGATTATATATTTGATTACCAAATAGTGAGGTTACTTATTTTTAGTTGCAGTTATTAACCAAAATCACCAATCTTTATACCTCTTAAAAATGAGCTTAGAATTTCAATAATTATTTGTTTATCAATACGATGCTTTTATTAGTTTTGCGGCTTTAATTTTTAGAATATGATTTCAGTAGATAATTTAGCAGTAGAGTTTAGTGGGAATACTTTGTTTAGCGACGTCTCTTTCACCATTAATGCTAACGATAAAATTGCTTTAATGGGGAAGAATGGTGCAGGGAAATCTACCATGATGAAAATTATTGCAGGGGTTCAAAATCCAACAAAAGGACATGTGCGTTCCCCTAAAGATACCGTAATTGCTTATTTGCCTCAGCATTTGTTAACCGAAGATAACGCTACAGTGTTTGATGAAGCTTCAAAAGCTTTTAGTCATGTTTATGAAATGCGTCAAGAGATGGATGAGTTAAATAAACAACTGGAAACGCGTACAGATTATGAGTCTGATGATTATATGAAACTTATAGAACGTGTTTCCGATTTGGGCGAAACGTTTTATGCTTTAGAAGATGTTAATTATGATGCAGAAGTTGAAAAGGCCTTAAAAGGATTAGGTTTTAAGCAAGAAGATTTTACGCGACTTACTAGTGAGTTTAGTGGCGGATGGCGCATGCGTATTGAATTGGCTAAAATTTTATTGCAAAAGCCCGATTTAATCCTTTTGGATGAGCCTACCAATCATATAGATATAGAATCGGTAATTTGGTTGGAAGACTTTTTACTAAATAAAGCCAATGCGGTAATGGTTATTTCTCACGATAAAGCGTTTATCGATAATATCACTAATAGGACTATTGAGGTTACTATGGGGCGTATTTACGATTACAAAGCTAATTACTCCCATTATTTACAGCTGCGTGAAGAGCGAAGGGCTCATCAAATTAAAGCTTACGAAGAGCAGCAGAAATTTATAGCCGATAATATGGCGTTTATTGAGCGCTTTAAAGGGACCTATTCTAAGACTAATCAAGTAAATTCTCGTGAGCGCATGCTTGAAAAGCTAGAGATCATTGAAGTGGATGACATTGATACTTCGGCATTAAAATTACGTTTTCCTAAAACACAGCGTTCGGGAGATTACCCGGTTACGGTAAAAGATGTTTCAAAATCTTATGGCGATCATGTGGTGTTTAAAAATGCTAGTATGTCTGTTGCTAGAGGAGAAAAAGTGTGTTTTGTAGGGCGAAATGGAGAAGGGAAATCTACCATGATTAAAGCCATTTTGGGTGAAATTGTCGTTGATGGCGAATGTGCTTTGGGTCATAATGTACAAGTAGGTTATTTTGCCCAAAATCAAGCGGCTTTATTGGATGAGTCATTAACCGTATTTCAAACGGTTGATGAAGTGGCCCAAGGCGATGTAAGAAAACAGATTAAGAATATCTTGGGGCGCTTTATGTTTAAAGGTGATGACATTGATAAAAAAGTAGGCATGCTCTCCGGAGGAGAAAAAACCAGATTGGCTATGGTTAAGTTACTGCTTGAACCCGTTAATTTGCTGATTTTAGATGAGCCTACAAATCACTTAGATTTAAAATCGAAAGATGTTTTAAAAGAAGCTTTATTGGAGTTTGATGGGACTTTGGTTTTAGTTTCTCATGATAGAGACTTTCTTCAAGGATTATCTAATAAGGTGTTCGAATTTAAAGACCAACGTGTTATTGAGCATTTTGAAACAATTGATGCTTTTTTGGAACGTAATAGAATAGAGAGTTTAAAGGCGATAGATCTTTAGAGTGTTGATTTGTTGATACGTTTATTTGTAGAACGGTTGTCATGTTTAATCGTTTAAATGCTGTTACCTTCAGCTTGTTTTAGGGTCTCATTTATATTAATCTCTTTGATTCTTTAGTAGTGCTGTTCAATAGTAACGATTTTTTCGCGTTAGCGATTGGAACGGCATCCTTTTTTGAGATACGAGAAAAAGATATAGTGGAAAGCGCGACCCTTGTGGTAACGCCCAAATAACACCATGATTATTCTGATTCGTTGATATATAATAGATAAGAGTCTTTTTTTAACTAAATTTGCAGCGCTATGCAAGAGTTAAAACTTTCCGATTGGTTGCCTACCACAAACAAAGAGGTGAAAATACGTGGTTGGGATGCCCTAGACGTGATACTATTTAGTGGAGATGCTTATGTCGATCATCCGTCGTTTGGACCTGCCGTTATTGGTCGTATTTTAGAGAGTTATGGCTTGCGTGTTGCTATTGTACCACAACCCAATGTAAATGATAATCTTCAGGATTTTGTGAAATTGGGCGCTCCAAAATTGTTTTTTGGGGTTACGGGAGGCTGTATGGATCCTATGATTAGCAATTATAATGCGAATAAAAAGCGCCGTGATAAGGATGCCTATACGCCAAATGGTGATATTGGATTTAGACCCGATTATGCCACTACGGTATATTCAAAAATTTTAAAGGAAAAGTGGCCAGATGTCCCGGTTTTAATTGGAGGTATTGAAGCGTCTTTGCGTCGTGTAACCCATTATGATTATTGGAGTGATAAACTGCTGCCTACTATTTTGGAAAGCTCTAAAGCAGATATGTTGGTGTATGGAATGGGCGAACAACCATTGCGCGAAGTGGTGCGTTTGTTGCAAAAAGGGGTGCCATTTTCTAGTATTACCACGATAAAGCAAACTGCAGTTTTGTTGGATGCGGGTGCTAAAGTGCCTAAGAATAGTAATTGGGAAGATGTTGAAATTGTATCGCACGAAACGTGTTTAAAGGATAAAAAGAAGTTTGCCTCTAACTTTAAAACGATAGAGCAGGAGAGTAATAAATTGGCTGCAAGACGAATTTTTCAGAAGGTTGGAGATAAGACTTTAATGATTAATCCGCCGTATCCAACGATGACCGAGGATGAAATTGACGCGTCTTTTGAGTTGCCTTACACCAGATTACCTCACCCAAAATATAACAAGCGTGGCCCTATCTCAGCTTATGAAATGATTAAGTTTTCCATTAATATCCATCGTGGGTGTTTTGGCGGTTGTAGTTTTTGTACTATTTCGGCACATCAAGGAAAGTTTATAGCATCCCGTAGTCAGGAATCTGTGCTGCGAGAAGTCGATACGGTTGCAAATATGCCCGATTTTAAAGGCTATTTATCTGATATAGGAGGGCCAAGTGCGAATATGTATAAGATGAAAGGGAAGATTCAGTCTATATGCGATAAGTGTGTAGCGCCTTCATGTATTTCTCCAGTTATTTGTAGCAATTTAGATACCTCTCATAAGCCGTTAACCGAATTATATCAAGCGGTTGATAGTCATCCAAAAATTAAGAAATCGTTTATAGGTAGTGGTATTCGTCATGATATGTTGGTGCCAGAGTTTAATAAAAATGCCGACCCTCAAGAATTAGATGATTACACAGAGGAAGTGATGACCAAGCATGTTTCTGGACGTCTTAAAGTTGCGCCAGAACATACCAGCGACCCTGTTTTAAAACTGATGCGTAAACCATCGTTTTCTTATTTCCATAAGTTTAAGGAGCGTTTTGATAAGATTAATATTAAGAAGGGTTTAAAGTTACAATTGATTCCTTATTTTATATCGAACCATCCAGCTTGTGAAGTTGAAGATATGGCAAATCTTGCTGCGGAAACTAAAGATATGGGCTTCCAGTTAGAGCAAGTGCAAGGGTTTACACCAACACCTATGACGGTAGCAACTGTTATTTATTATAGTGGTTATCATCCCTACACACTTAAGAAAGTTAACACACCTATAACACGTAAAGAAAAAGACGAGCAACACCGTTTTTTCTTTTGGTATAAAAGCGAAAACAAAGATTGGATTAAAAAGACCTTGAATAAATTGGGGCGTCAAGATTTATTGAAGGTACTCTTGCCAGAAAATGATAAATGGCGAAAAAATAAACCTGACGGTGAAGCGAAACATACTTTTGATGATGCTATTCCTTTTAATAAAAGAAAGAATAAGGCCAAGTTTAAGAGTAAGAAGAAGCGGAGGTAAATTGACTTTTTGATTTTTTACTAGAACACCCCTAAAGTCCCCTCTAGGGGACATTCCTTCGATTAGAATTTTAGACTAATAATTTAATTGATGAATTGTTTTAGTGTGACGTAGCATAAATTTAGTTTAAAATTTTTTTTTTTTGCTGAATCAATTCAGTTAAAGTTGCGGTAAAAGGTTTGGCAGAAGCATTTCCTGAATTGTAATATTTTGTTTTTTATTTCGATAACCCTCAAGGGGACATTCCTAAATATTAAGCCTTAGAACAAAAAATAAAAATTTTCAAGTTCTTTTAACAATTATATATGAACCTAAAAACATTATTGTTAACGTGAACAATTGTCCCCTAGAGGGGACTTTAGGGGTGTTCGCAAGAGTAAGTCTTATTTACTTAACTCACTAACAGTCTCTTCAATAACCAACAAAACACTAAACATATTCTTTTTAACCTCCTCATTGGAGAATCTCAAAAAAGCAACACCATACGCTTCCAATTCCCTTTGTCTTTTAGCGTCATATTCAAAAGCGTGGTCGTGGCTGCTTCCATCAATTTCAATAAACTTCTAGGGGACAATTGTTATGGTATATCTTTTCGTGTCTTTTTTAGTGTTTATTGGTAATACATTTTTTCAATAAGAATTTGTACTAAAGTTTATTGGTATGGATTGTCCCCTTGAGGGGACTTTAGGGGTGTTCGCAAGCGTAAGTCTTATTTGCTCAATTCCTTCACGGCCTCTTCAATAACCAACAAAACACTAAACATATTCTTTTTAACCTCCTCATTGGAGAATCTTAAAAAAGTAGCGCCGTACGCTTCTAATTCCCTTTGTCTTTCAGTATCATATTCAAAACTGTGGTCGTGGCTGCTTCCATCAATTTCAATAACCAGACCAATTTCATGACAATAAAAATCAACAATATATTTTAGCATAGGTACTTGTCTGTGAAATTGGACACCGTAAGCGCGTTGCTTTATATTTTGCCATAATAGAACTTCTGGTAACGTGCTGTTTTTTCGAAGCTGTCTAGCTAATGGTTTTAATTCTGGATGGTATGGAATTATTTTGTTTTTCATGATTTGAATTTTGTACTCTGACACCCCTAAAGTCCCCTCTAGGGGACATTCCTAAATATTAAGCCTTAGAACAAAAAATGAAAATTTTCAAGTTCTTTTAACAATTATATATGAACCTAAAATCATTATTGTTAACGTGAACAATTGTCCCCTAGAGGGGACTTTAGGGGTGTCCGCAAGAGTAAGTCTTATTTACTCAATTTCTTCACAGTTTCCTCAATAACCAGCAAAACACTAAACATGTTCTTCTTAACTTCATCATTGAAGAATCTCAAAAAAGTAACGCCATACGCTTCCAATTCCCTTTGTCTTTTAGCATCGTTTAAATAATTATGGTCATGACTACTTCCATCAATTTCAATAACCAGACCAATTTCATGACAATAAAAATCAACAATATAATTGAGCATGGGTACTTGTCTGTGAAATTGGACACCGTAAGCGCGTTGCTTTATATTTTGCCATAATAGAACTTCTGGTAACGTGCTGTTTTTTCGAAGCTGTCTAGCGAGTGATTTTAATTCTGGATGATATGGGATTATTTTGTTTTTCATGATTTGAATTTTGTACTCAGACACCCCTCAAGTCCCCTCTAGGGGACAATCCTTCGATTGATATTTTACACTAATTATTTTAGTGGTTAATTGTTTTGGTGTGACGTGGTTTAAATATAGGAAAATTAAAATTTAGTAAAGTCTAATAATCGAAGGACCATTCTAAAGAGAGGGAGTTAGCTAAAGGTGGGCGTTTTAATTGGATACCTGTTTAAAAAGAAAAGTGAAAGCTGGTTCTAGTAAAACAATGCGCGAGCAAAATTGACGTTCTGAGGAAGAAGTTGAGCTTTGGGTGTTGGTAGGCGTTTAGCTTTTTAAGTATAAAATAAACAGTTATCCAATTGAAAGTTTTGCAGCATCTTTCCACAAATAATGTGGCATAGGTTCTTCAAGTTTCCAATTAATACTCATTGGCTTAGAGCCATAGTGATCTTTTAGTTTTCCTTCGCCAATAAAAACAAATCCTAAACTTTTACCAAACTCGTTTTTAGATTTTTCTCTAACAAATAGTAAAATTCGCTTGTTTGTTTTTAGATGATTTATATAAGACAAGCCTTTGCCTAAATCTGGTCTTGCTTGATTTTGAGTTTGCCAATGAAATAATAACTCATTTACAGCATAATCATCATACATTGTTGTTGGCGAAAAATTTTCTTCTGATTTTACAAGATTGATAAACAATATTTCTGTGTTTAAATCCTTGTTTTCGGCTGTTCCTTCTCTGTTCGAAGATTTTTTCTCAAAACTACTTTTTCCGAATGCAGTTAAAATTTGGTCTCGCGTATAACGACTATGTAGTTTTAAAGGCTGTTCGTAAGGAAGTTTAATAGGTAATTCTTTAAAGTCAATATTTTCGATTAACCCTTCAAGAACTTCTTTTATTTCTTCAACCAAAATACTATTTAAACCAATAGTTTTTATGCTTTTTTCTAACGAATCAAATCCACCTTCTTTTTGCCAAACATCATAATGCAGCATTAATAGCATCGTTTTTTCATTTGAATTAAATTCTGAAATATTTATGTTGAAATTTATTTTTGCAATTTTTAAAATGAAAGAAAAGTAGCTAAACGAATTTGTTGAAAGCCACTTATTTGAAATTGCAGAAACAATTTCTTTTTCATTTTCTGAATCGAAATCATTTATTTTACCCGCAAGTTGACAAAGCCTTTTCCAACTTTCTCTTTTGTAAATCGATTGTAATGGGATATTATAAAACTTACTAAAATTACCGATTGTTAAAGGTAAATTAGTGTCGTGTTGAAACTGCTGAATTCTTTGAATTAATTTGTTCTTATTTAATGATGTTGCAGCTGTTATATTTTTTAGAATAGTTTCTTTTGTTTTTTTCTCTAAAATTATTGAGCATCCTAATGGTAAGTGAGGAAAATTATCCTCAACTTCTTTGACAACTGTTGTATTCGTTTTACCAATTAATGCTCTAAATTTACTTTCAAAATTATATTCTGGTCTAGAATTTCCAACAAAATCTAAAACGGTTAAACAATCTTTTTCTTCATATAGCCTTAAACCTCTTCCTAATTGTTGCAAAAATATAGTTAGACTTTCTGTTGGTCTTAAAAATAGTAAAGTATCAATTTCAGGAATATCAATGCCTTCATTAAAAATATCAACCACAAACAAATAATTAATTTCTTTCTTCTCTAGTTTTTTACGAATCAGAACTCTGTCTTTACTATTCTTACTAGTTAAATAGTCTGCTTTTAGATTTGCTAAAGTAAATTTTTCTGCCATATATTTGGCATGTTCCATAGAAACACAATAACCTAAAGCTCTGACATCGTTGATGTCTTTTGTGTATTTGTCTAAAGCATTTATTATTTCTCCAACTCTACTGTCGCTCTCCGTATAAATATCTGTTAGTTCACTTGCGATATATCGACCTCTAACCCATTTAACATTAGATAAATCAATACTATCAGTAATTCCAAAGTATTGAAAAGGAGAAAGTAATTTTCTGTTCATTGCTTCAGGTAGTCTAATTTCTGCTGCAATTTTATTGTCAAAATCTTCTAAAATATCTCCACCATCCATTCTTTCTGGTGTTGCTGTTAGACCAAGAAGTATTTTTGGTTTAAAATAATTAATTATTGACCTGTAGCTTTTTGCTTTTTGATGATGACATTCATCAATAATTACATAACAATAGCGTCCTAAACGATTAAAAAAGAGAAAGGGAAATTTGTTCCGCAAAGTTACCTTTGTGGTGCAACA